>CACZRD010000075.1 GCA_902783545.1 uncultured Bacteroidales bacterium | reverse complement strand
TTGAGTGAGATCAACGGACTGATCGTTCCGCAGATCCTGTGGAGCGTGGTAGCCGCACTGATGGTGATGTTCGTGCTGCTGCTCTATCACTTTGGTAAGATCCGTCTGGCTGTGCTGGCGTTGTCTTCAGCAGCCTTGTGCCTGTTCGGCGCGATGCTTGGATTATGGATCTTCAGGTTGGATATATCCATCACGGCTGTATTGGGTACTGTTTCGCTCATCGGCATCATTGTGCGCAATGCGATCATGATGTACGAGTACGCCGAGGAGCTGCGCCACACGCGCGGGCTCAATGCCAACGACGCAGCGTTTGAGGCGGGACTCAGACGTATGCGACCGGTGTTCCTCACCTCGGCTACCACAGCCCTGGGCGTGCTGCCGATGATCATCGCGCACACGAGTCTGTGGATGCCAATGGGCGTAGTGATATGCTTCGGCACGATCTTCACCCTGCCGTTGACCCTCACGATCTTGCCCGTGCTTTATGCACGTCTTATTCGGTAAATAGTTTTAGTAAGCTTTGATGTAGTCGATAGCTTTTTCCATAGCGCCGCGATAACCGCTTTCCGCTTGGAGGATGCTCTTGGTGGGCGATATGCCTACGCCTTCCAGCACCCCTTCATTCTTAAATCGTGTCTGCAGGTTGGAGATGTGGACGTAATGATTGCCATTCGCATCACCGAACTCGCCGTCGTGGAAGAGTGTGGAGTATGACGTTGACTGCCCGTGTGCACCGAAGGTGCGCTCGCCGACCACACGCCCCGTAGGCAGCATCTTAACAACGGCTGACGACACCTCCGCCATGCTTATGCTGAACGCATTGGTCAGGGCTACGTAGGGAATATTCTCTTTCGTCAGGTCGCGACGGTTGCGGATGTTGTTGGTGTCCACCATGGCGGGGATCCAGTCCGTATAGTCGTAGCGTCCGGCACCTTCCTTGTAACGCAGGTCGGCGTAGTGCAGCGGTTCGCTGATGAACGAGCCGATGACTATATTCAGATCCTTAACCAAGCCGCCTTTGTTGCAGCGGTTGTCGAGGATGATACCCAGCAGGTCTTCATCGGTAAGACACAAGTCGAGCCAGTCTTGTATGTTCTTGATGAACTGTTTCTCTTCGTCCGTCTCGCCTTCCTTCTCGAGGATCGTGCCGAGGTGATATCCGCTGAGCCAGAGGTAGGCGATCTTCTTCCCGTCCGCGACGCGTGTGCCGAAGAAGTTCTCATCATCGCCGAACTTGCCAAACTGTCCGCCGTCCAGCAGACCGGTGCTCACATAACTGTTGATAGCTGACTTGATATCATCAATCGAGTATTTCTGCCCGACGACATAGTCGCGCTGCATAACCTCTTCGTAACCGGGGCGATAGACGCACTCCTGACCGGTGTGTACGTCGCGCACATAGAGTTTCATGTGGTGATCGCACAGTGTGGATGTCACCTCGGCATACATACTGACCAACGTAGCGGAGTCCGGCGTCGTGCCGTTGGCTTCGTAGGCTTTGTCAAGTTCCTCAAAACGCGGGAGCATGTCTTTGTACACCGCATCCCAGTTCGTCGAATCCTCGCTCCAGAACACGTAGTGCGTACTTAGTCCTTTCCAGATAGCTTCAAACTGCCCGGCATACGTCGTGTAACGCATGTTCATCGGATCACTCGGGTCGAAATATACATCGCCCTTCGGGCGGCAACTGCTCAGCACCGCCGCAATAACGATTATATAGAGTAATGTGCGCTTCATATCTTTCATCATTCAACTTTCAACATTCAACTCTCAATTAGAATACGTATCTTGCTGACAATCCGAATACTACCGTGTTATTGTACCGCCTGTCATACAGGATCGGCTGGCGCTTGACGGTATTACTCATGCTGTAGTAGATCATCGCTTCAGCGCCGAGGCGTAAGAACTGCCACGGATCCCACGATATACCTACACCGCCCACCAAGCCGCCGTCAATACGGTTGTCTTCCGGCGTGAACTCATACGCCGATTTGCGCAGCTCGGGGTTTAGTACGGTGATGCGTTTCGTCTCGCCACCCAACCATACTCCCGCGTAAGCGCCGGTCAGCAGGTGACACTTGACCAGGTCGCCAAATGTCCAGTCCGCCATGACAGGCACCTGCAGATAATGGTTCGTATAGTCGGTGTGGATATTCTGCTGCTTGAGCTCCGGTTGCATGCGTTGCATGGTGTAGTTCTTTTGCGTGTATAGGATGTCGGCACGCAGACTCATCCAATCGAAGAACATATACGTGCCGGATATGCCGGCATAGCCGCCCCAGCCGCCGCTGTAACTCATGTCATAGGCGTATCCTGCCTCGCGCGTCTGCCAGTTCATGCTACCGCCGCCGATCACGCCTATAGCCCAGAAGCCCATTTTACTATTGTTCTCCATGATATAGTTACGCCGGCTCTTGTATTGCGAACCACGACGCCCGACACGCGACTTGCCGTACTCCACGCCGATGCGGCCTGAACGAACCTCGTTGTTACTCTGACTGTATGCCGGCAACGTATCAACAAGCCCGAGCAGCAGGGCTGCAAGGACTACAAAGCAATATTTTCTCCGGCATGCAAAAGGTAAATATCTGACCATACTCAACCGTATTTCTTAATTCCGCGACAAAGGTACAAAAAAAATCCCACATTTGCAAGTTTTTGTGAAAAAAAATCGTATTTGTACGCAAATAGACGTTTTTCACAAAAATAATGTGGAATTTTTTTTTACAGCTGCGGAACGATACGTCTGAGTTGGTTCTCTACGCTTGCGGCGATGAGGTCGTGTCCTTGCTGTGAGGGATGTATGCCGTCGCAGCAGAGGTAGGGCAGGTAATCGCGGTTGTGCAAGAACGGCGAGGTGATGTCCAGCACAGGCACGCGCTCTTGATAGCCGATCTGATAGACAGCCAGGCTGTACATATCATGATAGTTGCGTATACGCTCCTCTTGCCCTCCGAGCCAGGACAGCACGTTCTGTTGATCCTGATCGCCCATGTTACGCGTCACGAACGCGTAGAACCGCTTGTAGTCAATCAGCGGTAAGGTCATCAGTATCGGCTTGCTGCCCAATTCGCGTATGCGGGCGATGAGCTCGCGGTACATCTGACGGAACGTAGGCAGCTCGGTCATAGGGTAGTGGTTGTCTTTCGGTGCGGAGGCGATATCTGTCCAGCAGAAGTCCGAATCGTTGCCGCCGAACTCCACGAGTGTCACATCGCTGCCGGCTATCGTGTCGGCGTGCTGCTCGGCGATCTGCGCGCCGCGCGAGATCGTGCAACCCATGCGCCCGTAATTGTCAATATTTACATTCAGATCCTCGGCGCACTGACTAACAAAGCCGTTTGACAATGTCTGATAACGCTCTCCGTCATAGATTACTCCCTTGGTAATCGAGTCGCCCAAAGCGACAATTTTCTTGATTGTATTCATAATTTTGGTTTTTTAGTTGCAAAGTTTTCTTCAAAAAACGATGCAAAGTTACAACAATTTTTTGACCTATGCAACTAAGTGGGACAATACGGCACGATTTTTGATGAAATTAGGGTGTTTGTACACTAAAACGCAAATATAGGGACGAAATCGGTCAAATCCGGATTTCGTCACACCACAAAAATATGACAAAAATACCCCGAAAACTACTCAGCGTGCCCTCTCTGTTGGCACATGTGCTGGTTATACCGGCGTTTCTGCTGTTCTTTGTGCTGATATACAGTCCCGGGTGGATCGTTGAGATGCTCGATATGAGCGTAGGGCTGCATACGTTCAACCTATTGATGGTGATGTGTATCGTGCTGGGTGTCTTGTGCGTATCGCGTATACCCGTTACCTGCGTGCGCAAGTACCTTAAGAACTTCACGTGGCTCAGGTATATCCTCTGGTGTTTTGCCGAGTTGGTGGCTATGTCGGCGTTCGTCGCGCTGTATCTGACGCTTATGTCGCGCCAGCATCAGCCGGACGTTGAGGCGTCGTACTTCACGACGCTCGGCTGGTCGTCTGCGCTCGTGGGCAGCATAGTGCTCTATCCCTACCTGCTGCTGGATTTCCTATTCGCCGTGCTCGATAAGTCCGACGAGCAGCTGTCCGACGATGTGCCGGTGCGCCTGCATGACATCGCGCAGCAACTCAAACTCGTCGTTGCCGCACCCGCGATAGTGTATATCGAAGCAGACGCAAACTACCTGATTGTCAAATATACAGAGGGCGAACGTGTGAAGGATTATCAGTTGCGTAACACAATGAAAGCGCTTGAACCGCAACTGCGCAAGCATGGGATCATCCGTTGCCAGCGCTCGTTCTATGTCAACCCGCGGCACGTCACCGCCCTGCGCAAGGACAAAGAGGGACTGATACTCGC
>CACZRD010000074.1 GCA_902783545.1 uncultured Bacteroidales bacterium | reverse complement strand
TCGTGACCAACCTCCTCGAGGTCATTGTGTTTGCCGCTCACACGCAGACACTTCTGGCTGTCTGCCACGCGCGGATATTTGATCGGGTCATTGCCGAGGATGATACCTTTCCAAGGGTTCATACCGGCATTGGTGAACATCAGTGTCGGGTCATCCTTGATGACCATCGGGGCAGAGGGTACAACCTGGTGACCCTTGCTTGCCATAAAATCCAAAAACGATTTGCGTATTTCGTTTGCTTTCATATCTTGTATTAATTATTTGCTTTATATCCGGTACTTTTGGGTTCGGAGAGCGAGCGTATCTCTCGTCCGTTCTCCGGCTCTTGCGGCTCGGGAATCGGCAGCGGGTTAGCGTTGATCTCCTTGTTCATTGCGCGTTGCTTCAGGATATCGATTGCCATCATCAGCGCATTGCTGAAGCTCTGCGGCGAGGCTTGGTTCTTGCCTGCGAGGTCGTACGCCACGCCGTGATCAGGCGATGTGCGGACGATGTTCAGCCCGGCAGTGAAGTTCACGCCGTTCATATCCATCGACTTGAACGGTATCAGTCCCTGGTCGTGATACATAGCCAGGATGGCATCGAAATGTGCGAAATGGCCGCTACCGAAGAACCCGTCTGCGGAATATGGGCCAAAGGTCAGTATGCCTTGTTTGTTTGCTTGCTCGATAGCCGGCTTGATTACATCGCGCTCCTCCTCGCCTATCAGCCCGCCGTCACCGGCATGCGGATTGAGAGCCAACACGGCTATACGCGGCTGACGGATGGTAAAGTCGTTCTTCAGCGCATCGTTCAGCACGGTGAGTTTGCGGATGATACGGTCGGCAGTGATGTTCTCCGACACCTTTTGAATAGGCACATGATTGCACACCAGCGCCACTTTCAGTGCATCCGACACCATCATCATCAGCGACTCGCTCTTTGCGCCGAACAGATGGCTCAAGTACTCTGTATGCCCGCTATAGCGGAACTCATCGGATTGGATGTTCGCCTTGTTGATAGGCGCTGTGACGAGCGCGTGCACATATCCCTGCTGCAGGTCTGCGCACGCACGTTTGAGAGCTGCGAGCGATGCTTTGCCGGCTTCCGGCGTGCTCTTGCCTATCTCCAGCGGCGTGTCATCCGGATAGCAGGTAATCACGTTCACCTTGCCCTCTTGCACCTTGCGGGCATCCGATATGATCACCCCCTGCGGGGTGCGGTACTCTTCGTCCAACAGCTGTGCATGCTGCTTGGCGATAGCCACGTTGCCGTACAACACAGGTGTGCAGATCTCCAAGATATGCGGATGGAAGATCGTCTTCAGTATAATCTCATAACTCACGCCGTTAATATCTCCGGCGGTGATAGCAATAATCGGTTTCATCAGTTCATTTACCATTTAGTCATTTACCATTTTTCGGTATGTATCTTGTTGTATAATAATTTCTCCAAGTCGTAGTTCTTACGTTCCTCGTTTTTGTAGCCGAGGGAAATGACGCACAGCACAGCGTAGTTCTCGGGTATACTGGTCAGTTCTCTGACCATCTGCTCCGATTCGTCTCTACCAAACACATGACACCAGCAAGCGCCTAATCCCTGCTCCTCGGCGGCCAAAAGGATATGCTCCGCAGCTATCGCGCCATCACATTGCCAGGTATCGGTCAACGAACTATCTACTGCTATAACAATCCCCGCCATCGCCGTATCGAACATCTGGCTGCCGTAGGTCTTGCAGCCGGATAGCTGCCGCAGTACAGCCTCATCCGTCACCACAACAAACTCCCACGGGTTCAATCGTTTGCCGGAAGGTGACATCAGTGCGCATTGCAGCAGATAGTCAATTTTCTCACGCTCAACAGGCCGGTTCGCATACCGCCGGATTGAACGTCTGTGTTGGCATAATGTCCTGAAGTCTTCCATGTATTCGTATAGTGTTTCCGTGCGTGCGCGCACATTTCGCCACAAAATTACAAAAAAAAACTGACAGTTCAAAATATTTTGTCAGATTTTTTTTATATTTCTGCGTTTTGCAACGCTGATGATAGATTTTGCCTGTCTTACGAAGTAAATCTTATAATTTTGCAAAATAATTTGCATTTGTGGGATTTATTTTGTATCTTTGCAGCATGAAGTACCTTATAGTCGGATTAGGAAATATAGGTGATGAGTATGCCAACACACGGCATAACATCGGATTTATGGCGATTGATAACTTCGCCGCGAAGCACGATGTAGTCTGGGCTGACAAGCGTTACGGGTTCATCGGCAAGTGCCGTGTGAAGAACGCTGAGCTTGTGCTGCTCAAGCCTTCAACATATATGAACCTCAGCGGCAACGCTGTGCGGTATTGGCTAAACGAGGAGAAGATCCCCGTGGAGAACATGCTCGTGATTGTCGATGATTTGAACCTGCCTTTTGGCACGATCCGCATGCGCAAGCAAGGCAGCGATGGCGGTCATAACGGATTGAAACACATCCAACAAGTGCTCGGCACGCCGAACTACTGCCGCGTACGTGTGGGGATAGGCAATGAGTTTACCCGTGGTACTCAGATCAACTTCGTGCTGGGCGAATGGACAGCAGACGAGAAAGAGCAATTGAAAGACCGCCTTGACCGGAT
>CACZRD010000073.1 GCA_902783545.1 uncultured Bacteroidales bacterium | reverse complement strand
GCAGTGAACGTAGCACTTGCATTAAGCAAGTGAGGGTCGAACCTTTAGGTTCAACCCGGCTACGGGGACACGTCGTGGCGGTGAACGTAGCACTTGCATTAAGCAAGTAATCCAGAACATCCGGATTATCCAGAATATCTAGAGCATCTAGAACAGCTGGATTATCCAGTTTCCCCACAGCCCACGCCATGCGGTGTGGGCTGTGATAACACCTACAAACTATCAACTAACAATGGAAGAAAAGAAAACTCCATCCGCCGACAAACTCAAAGCCCTACAACTGGCGATGGATAAGATTGACAAGAACTTCGGCAAAGGCGCTATCATGAAACTCGGTGACGACCGCGTCGAGGATGTAGCCGTTATCCCCACCGGCAGTGTGACACTTAACCTCGCACTTGGTGTAGGCGGTTACCCGCGCGGACGAGTGATCGAGATCTTCGGTCCCGAATCCTCCGGTAAGACCACGCTGGCTATCCATGCCATGGCTGAGGTGCAGAAGCAAGGCGGCATAGCCGCTATCATCGATGCCGAGCATGCCTTCGACCAGTTCTATGCCGAGAAACTCGGTGTGGATACCGATAGTCTCTTGATCGCCCAGCCCGACAGCGGCGAACAGGCGCTCGCTATTGCTGACGAGCTCATCCGTTCGGCTGCTGTGGATCTGGTGGTTATCGACTCCGTGGCTGCCCTCACCCCGAAAGCCGAGATCGACGGCGAGATGGGTGACAACAAGGTAGGCTTGCAAGCCCGACTGATGAGCCAGGCACTCCGCAAACTCACCGCCACGATCAATAAGACCCAGACCACCTGCATCTTCATCAACCAGCTCCGCGAGAAGATCGGCGTGATGTTCGGCAACCCCGAGACTACCACCGGCGGTAACGCCCTGAAGTTCTACGCTTCGGTGCGCCTCGACATCCGTCGCGTCAGCCAGATCAAGGACGGCGACGAGGTTATCGGCAACCAGGTGCGCGTCAAGGTCGTTAAGAACAAAGTCGCTCCGCCGTTCAAGAAAGCCGAGTTCGATCTCATGTTCGACGAAGGTATCTCCCGCAGCGGCGAGATCATCGATCTGGGCGTTGCCAAAGGTATCATCCAGAAGTCCGGCTCGTGGTTCAGCTACAACGGCCAGAAACTCGCTCAAGGTCGCGATGCAGCGAAGAAACTCATTCGCGAGAACCCCGACCTCGCTGACGAGCTCGAAGCCCAAATTATGGCTAAATGACTTCACGGTCATCATTGAGTACGGGGGCCCCGACGCAAACCAAGCCAAAGGCTGTTTGCGGTGGGGAAGAGCGGAGGCACGCGTCGCTTTTATTGCGCAAGCGCAATCGGTGCGACTGCGTTGCCGAACGCGAGTCGCAACAGACATTAGTTCTCACACCCGAACAGGCGTACCACATGGCTGAGCAGTACCGCGTCGTCAAGCGTTCCATCGACGCTCGACAGCGGCAAC
This sequence comes from uncultured Bacteroidales bacterium, assembly GCA_902783545.1. Lineage (GTDB taxonomy): Bacteria > Bacteroidota > Bacteroidia > Bacteroidales > Paludibacteraceae > Colicola. Next base: position 8,887 of record CACZRD010000073.1, on the reverse strand, counting down.
TGAAGGTCAACCTCACACTCCTGCTCGACGACAGCGGGCATCCTCTTCCAAAGGATGCCCCTATTCCCTTATATACCCCGCCCGTCTTTCAGGATGTGCATAACGCCCCGCGGCACGTGCATATCATCGGTGCAGGTCCTGCGGGACTGTTTGCTGCCCTCACGCTCATCGAGCACGGCATCAAACCGATCATCTACGAGCGTGGAAAACAGGTCAGCGAACGGAAACGCGACATCGCCCAACTCAACCGTAATGTCAGCCTTAACGCCGAGTCGAACTACTGTTTCGGCGAGGGGGGAGCAGGTACGTTCTCCGATGGCAAACTCTTCTCCCGCTCGAAGAAACGAGGGAACATGCAGCGTGTGATGGAGCTCTTCCATTACTTCGGCGCACCGGATACTGTCCTCTACGAGACCCACGCCCATATAGGCTCCGACAAACTCCCCTCGATCATCCGCGCCATGCGCGAGTGCATCATCCAGCACGGCGGCGAGATCCATTTCGACACCCGCATCGACACCCTCAACCAAATCACCAATCACAAATCACCAATCACAAATTCGCCAATCATCCTCGCTATTGGGCATTCGGCGCATGATACGTATAGGATGTTGGCGCAAGAGGGCGTCGCCCTGCAAACCAAAGGCTTCGCTATGGGCGTCCGCGTCGAACACCCGCAGTCGCTCATCAATAGCCTGATGTACCATCTCACAGCGGAGCGATCTCACATCTCACAGCGGAGCGGTCTCACAGGCGAAGCCGATCTCATTCACTATATCGGCAACGCCTCCTACAGCCTCGTCACGCAGGTGGACGGTCGCGGTGTCTATTCGTTCTGTATGTGCCCGGGTGGTCACATGGTACCTGCTACCAGCAGTACCGATGCCTGTGTGGTCAACGGCATGTCTGCCTCCCACCGCAACTCCCCTTACGCCAACTCCGGCATCGTCGTCCAGATCAATCCCGAAGACATCCCCTTTATATACCAACACGAAGTCATCAACAGCGAAGCTTACCAACACATAGTCACCAACAGCGCAGCCCTCTCGGGCTTGCGCTTACAAGAGCTCATAGAGCACTTGGCATACATCCACGGCGGCGCACCGGCTATAGCTCCTGCGCAACGTCTTGCGGACTTCGTTCGCGGCAAACGCTCCGCCGACCTGCCGGCGTGCAGTTACCTCCCCGGTACGCGCAGCAGCGCCCTGCATGAGTGGATGCCGCCGTTCATCGCCGAGCGTCTGCGTCAGGGCTTCCGCGACTTCGACCGCAAGTACCCGGGCTTCCTCACCAACGATGCCCTTATCCTCGCCACCGAGAGCCGTTCGAGCAGCGCCGTGCGTATCCCCCGCGACCCTGAGACCCTGCAATCCCTCTCTCATCCTAACCTCTACCCCTGCGGCGAAGGCGCCGGCTACGCCGGTGGCATCACCTCCTCCGCCCTCGACGGCATCAACGCCGCCCTCCGCATCGCCGCGCAGTAACCCTCGGTTTTACCCCGCTTAATCCTCGCTCTAATCGTATACCCTTGCTATACCCTCAATTAATTCGATTTCGTCCTGTGCTCGCGCCGTCAGTCGCGAGTTTTGTGCACTTCCCCTAACTTTTTCTTTCATTCCCCTGCATGTCATGCAGGTTCTCATCATCCCTTCTTTGTTTATTGCGTTCAGATTGAATCTGAACAAGGCTCCCCAGAGCCGCCAAATTTTCTCAATTTCTCCCTCATTTCCCTACCCATTTTCCCTCCTCTCCATAAATTTTTTACTTTTCCTCCAAAATCTCTCCTCATCAGTTGCTTTTTTGATATTTTTTTCGTAACTTTGTAGGCGAATTGAAAATGATATATCATGGCAAAACACAACGACATAGCGAAAGTTGAAACCGGAGTTTTGCAACCATTGGAGCAGATTGAGAATCTCATCCATGTCATTCGTGGCAAGCAGGTCATGCTTGACCGTGATTTAGCACGGCTATATGGAGTGGAGACGAAACGTCTAAACCAACAGGTACAACGTAACATTGAGCGTTTCCCTGAGGATTTCATATTCCAATTGACTAAAGAGGAGGCGGAACTTTCAAGGTCACAAAATGCAACCTTGAATGGAAGAGGTCACAATATCAAGCACTTACCTTACGCCTTCACTACCTTTTGACCAACCCAACTAAATCATTGATTTTTGTTTCTTTATGCCCCGCCGGCTATTCATATTGCTCCCGCTTGTTTGCACACTTATCGCATGCCAACCTGTGCGCAATGCCCAGCAGACCGTTGCACTGGCGGACAGCCTGCGCGTGAACGAAGGAGTAACCTGTGACGACAGCCTCGCACTGGATGAAGCTTATTTTACGCTCGGACGGTGGCGTCTGGTCTATCCAAGCGCATACGCACGCGCGTGTTATTATTATGGTAGGATGCTCCGCAACCGTAATGACCAGGTATCCGCTATGCGCGCGTTTATCAGCGGCACCCATGCACCGTATCTACAGCGCGTCGTGCCCCTGCCATGGTTCACCGACTACCATATCCTCGGGCGGATATATAGCAATATGGGCACAATGTGTCACCATGCTGGAGAGTTTGAGTTGTCGTATGATATGTATAAATCTTCTGCCGAACAATTTAACCGAAGAGACGAAACTACGCTTTATCATTACGCACGTAATGCTATGGCATTGCAATTGGCAGAACAATGCAAGCACGATGAAGCACTTTCTTTAATATACGCCATAGAGCAAGAATGCACTAACGCAAACGTACGCACAAAACTATGGGAAACTAAAGCTATTTTGTATTACAACATTGCATTCTATGATTCAACGATTTATGCTGTTAATCAATTACAACAGGAGGGGAATCATGAAACAACAGGATATGTTAAGGAAGCGCAAGCATTTTGGCATTTGCAACAATATGACTCAGCTTTGTATTATGCAAAAGTTGTAATGGATCATCCGTATGCTTCCGATCAAGACAAATACCACATGCTATATATCCTTATGAAGCATGACTCCTCTACAGGAAAAGAAGATGTTCAAGCCCTGTCATCTGCTCGTGCTGATTTGGATGCAGAAGTTATCGAGCCGTTACTTCAACAGTTATCCGCGGCAGTGGAAGTTTTGCGACAAGATCTTGATAAGAAGCCACATTACATATATCTTTGCTTTTTGCTTGCATCAATATGTCTTATAGTTGGAGTCGCATGGGTAGCTAAGAACCACATAAAAAAAGTCACGATAATAGAGCAGGAAAAACATCAACAATTGTCGAAAAGAAATACGGAAATACGTGCTGATATAAAGCAATTGCAAACAAGCAACAAGGCTCTTCGTCAAGAGAATAACGACCTGCAAATCATGCATTATGCGCACCAAGAAAAAATAATTCAAGAAATAGAAAATAACTGCATAGCTATTAATCAATCAAAAGATTGGAAGCAAGAACTTCATTGGAAAGACTACAATGCTTTTTGCGAAACAGTGGATCGCTATTTTTTACTGCTTGCGACTAAATTGAAGACAACAAATAAACTAGAAGAAAAGGAAATCCGATTATGTATATTGGTCTTGCTTGAAATGGATAATTTCACTATTGCAAAAACGATAAATTATGCCCCCAATGGCATTGGAAAATATAAATATAGGATTGCTCAAAAATTAGGAACAACAATCAGAGAATTGCGACAATTTTTGATTGAAATGGCTATTGGAAGATAAGGGAAGTACGCACTACAACAGACTTGCCCATCGTTGTTTTTGTTATTTGATTGATATGACGCTTTTTATACTATTCAACTTGCCCATCGGATAATTTGCATAATTGCAAAAAAAGCAGTAATTTTGCACTCGAAATCGTCAACACGGTTTCGGGTGTTTTTTATACGACAATTATTCATCATTCACGTACTTAATAAATCAACAATCATCATGAAAACAAAAAACATTCTATGGCTTTTCGTAAGCCTGTTCTTGTTAACTGCTCCGGTAGTACAATTATCAGCTTTTGCTGATGAAGTGGAAATCGAATTATTTGAAATGTCCGGATTTCTGCCCGGTGACAATCCTCTTGATGGCCCGGATGTTGGCGGAGGTGGAAATGTTCCGACCCAACCTACTGATTTCCGCGCCACGATTTCCGGCCGTACGTTGTCTATCACATCAGGCACGCACAGCGCGCAGGTTATTGTGCGCGATGAATTAGGAACACCTGTCTTTAACCGTCAGTTCGTTGGTGGCACGATAGAGCAACTCTCCACTTCGGGCAACTACAGCCTTGAAATCAACAGCGGCTCACTGACACTCGTCGGAGTGTTTGCGGCGCAGTAAGGCAGCAACACTATCATTACAAAATCAACTAATCTAAAAATTACAATTCTATGAAAAAGTTTTATCTATCCACAATTATTTTGCTATTGGGAATGGTGCAAATTAATGCACAAAGTATTCCTATCCAAGTTAACAATGAACAATTCACCCTGAATTTCAGTCAATATCCTGCTATTTGTGTCGGGATAAATGATACTATAGATATAACGATCAATTATTCAGAATGGACAGAAAGTGGAGATGTTAAATCGCAAAACTGGGTGCTTTATGGCGATTTGCGATTTGTGAGTTCAGATGGTGCATCTCAATTTCCTACAACACGCGTCGTATCGCCAACTAACGGATATGGCAAAGGGCGTATTGCATATCGCTATAGCACGGGTGGATGTTCGTCTGCTGTAGCCGTGGATATTTACAAGTTATTCGCTCCGCCGCAGGGATTGGAAATAAAAGGACCGGAATGTGTCGTTGCAGGTCAGGAAGTTGTGTATTCGATTGACCCGATACTGACGCGCAATCTGAATGATCAGATTGGTATTGACACGTACAAGTGGAATGTACTACGCACTCCTCGTCCGCCGTTCGTGGATTCCGTGCTGTATGTATCCGGTGACAGAAGCTCCGTTACGTTTACCATAAAAGAGGTTGATCCGGAGAATCCGCCTTACGTATCTGTTATTTTAGGGCAATGCAACAATGACAGTATCACGCTGTCACTGGGCAACTCCACACCTAAGCCGGAAGCGGTAGATACGATGTATGTTCCTGTTGGGCGTGAGCCTTTCAAGGTGGGCGTGATTCATCCGGACACATCCCTTCAATACACGTGGACATGCAAAAAAGGTGCACCATTTAGCATTAGAGCTGTAGGAAGAGGAGATAGCGCAATCGTGACAGTCCTCAGTGAAGGAGGAACAGCAGATTGTGATATCTATGTTTCAGCAACATACAGAAACATACAATGTAATACTACTGCTGATACCATGCTGATAAAGCGAACATGGGGAAGCGATGTGCATATATACGATAGCACACAGGTAGCAGATAGATGCTATAATATGGTTGATACCCCTTATATATTTATGTTGCAAGGCAATTCTATCCCGATAGTTACAACATGTAACTGGATACTTCCGCAAGGTTGGGAATATGCAGATCTGTCAGATACAACAAGCCGAATAGTAAAAATCTACCCGACTTCGTCAGCGCAATTAATGGATTCGCTAATTGTGCGACCGCTTGCCCCTAACGACAATGCCAAACCTGCTCCGTTTTATGTATATGTCAAGCCGAGGAAAATAGCTGGTGATAGAATTATGGTGCAAACATGTCTGGATATGCAACATTCCAATCGCGCTTATGTGGATACAATGGGGATGAATTTACCTAATGGTATGAGCTTTAACTGGCAGATAGCCAATGCCACGCTTGACACGGAGAATGGTAGAGATACTATTTGGTTTACTCCTACTGATAATACAAATATGATAGTATTGACACCTCTCGGAATAAGTGGTTGCGATGGTGATACGAGCCGGATAGCTGTTTATACACCTCCTGTTCCTGTTAGCAGTATATTATCAGGTGATACTTGTCTCTTTGAGGGCAATGACCTCAATGTTACCTTATCCATCAGCAATCCTGAGCCAGGACAGGTATATCATTGGAGCACACTTCCCGGATGGCAAATAGAGTGTGATTATAGTCATGTCAATGACAGTAGCGTTGTGACATATACTACGACTAATGCTATATCTGGCAATTATCAAGTTTATGTATATGCTACTGGCAATGCAGAATGTCCAGCAACATCTTCTGTACCGTACAGCATAAAGGTAGATACAACCGATTGGAGAATAGGCGTAGATGACAGATTAAGTGCTTTCAATTATTACATGTTCTATCTTGAAAAAGCTGGACAAATACAATCAAATCAAAATGCCGATTGGTTGATAACAGGGTACAATCTTGCTAATGGAAACACTTATGAGGTAGATCACTCCGAAACAAATAAACCCACCATAATGTGGTGGGGAACACCAATTTCGGTTACAGCAGAAATAGATGTTCCGGGAAAATGCTCTGTTTATGTATCATGGCCATTAACGACTACAAGAAACATAAAAACTCGGAAAATGAATTATGAAAGAGAATCTACATCCCCTCACATACTTTCATTAACGCCGAATCCGTCAAATCAACTTGTTTCGGTAAAGATGGCTGACGAACACACGTACCTTCTTTACATAATAAATTCTACCGGTCGATTAGTATATAACAATACTATCAGCAACGAACAATCGATGATTGACACCTCAAACATCCCTAATGGAACATACCAAGTTATCGTTTCTGACGGTCATCAATCTGATTCAAAGACGCTGATGATATTACATTAATAGAAATGAAATCATGAAGAAAGTAATATATTCATTTATCTTTGGCGTGTGCATGATGTGCACGCCAAAGATTTACGCTGGTTATGCCAGAGTTGACTTCAAAGTGGTTAATACTTTCGGTGATACGATTCCATATTTGTTCACAGATGGAGAGGAAGGTATGGTGACTGTTTCCAGTATGGATAACGAGGAGTGGTACAAAACAGACTCCTTGGTGATACCGGAGAAGGTAACTTATCAAGGACATGAATACGTAGTAAGTAAAGCAGCTTCATGGGCGTTCGCTACATCTCCGTCGCATGTTAAGTCTATAGTCCTTCCAAAATCGTATTCCGGAGTGGATATGGCAACAGATTTGGTGGGACGTTTTTTTGGCGTTTCCAATCCATTCTTTAATTCGGCATTTGAAAAGATCATTGTTGAAAAAGACAACCCGAATTACAAATCTGAGGATGGTGTTTTGTATTCAAAAGACGGAAACATTATAGTCGCATTCCCACGAGAAAAGAAGGTGGAGAATGTCGAACTTGGCGAAGGTATCTCTGAATTGGGCGATGGAGTGTTTTGCGGTAATCCGTATGTCAAAAGCGTTATATTGCCAAATACATTAAAGATTGTTCCGTCAGCAAGTTTTTTAGATTTATCATCTTTGGAAGAATTGATTCTGAAAGACAGTGTAGAGACCGTCCAAGTTGCATCATTTGGTGGGGCTGTTCCACGAATAGTCCTCGGGAAAGGTGTAAAAAATGTATCAGAGGACTTTGTGATTTCCCCCTATAATTCATTTGATTTACTATGTTACGCGCAAGAACCGCCAGAAATAACGTCCTCTAATCTTCACACAAATCTTTTTAATGTGTACGGAGATTCTATTACCCTTTTTGTCCCCCGTAAATCGTTAGACGCATATCGGCAGGCTGATGGGTGGAAAAATTGTGCAAGCATTCTCCCCATTGAGCCTCCGATTGTGGTAGGTGCGGATGAGACAACTGTCAGCTGGGTGCAGAACTTCTCCGCCACGGGATATGTGTGGACGCTCTACGGCGACGACTCGCACACCGACATGGTCATGTCGCTCACGTTCAGCGAGAAAGGCTACCTCACCGACATCGTTCTTGGGAGTCTTGCCCCGAATCGTACCTTTGAAGCGAACGCACCCATGATGCGTATATCTGCCGCAGACGGAGACGATACAGGTGACAGCGAACGCCGCTTTGCAGAGTATTACTCGTTCACCATCAAGAGCCTCACGCCAAATACGAAGTATTACTACACCCGCCAGACCCTTGCAGGTGACGAAGTCATCGACGAGGAACAAGGTTCTTTCGCCACACTTCCCGACACTGGCACCGGCATGGAGCAACATCCCTCACTGGAGGTTCCTGATGCCGGCAGCAAGTTCATCCGTGATGGGCAACTGCAAATACGTTGCCAAGACAAGACATACACCGTGCAAGGTGTAGAGACGAAATAATCAACAATATAAACAATCAAGAGTATGAAAATACCAAAATTACCTATCGCTAAAAAGAAACTGGCCACAGCAGGTCCCGTAGCACGGGTGACAATTCTGAACCTGCGCAACAGATCCTAACTGTCCGTTTTGATGACCAATCCAATATCCGGAGCATAAACTTCAGTTCAGAACAATAGTCCCGAATCGCATAGACGAACCTAATCGTTTCTGTTTTCAAGAACAGTTATTATGTATTCCACGTAGTCTTCCCTTTCGCGCTATTGTTCCCCATCTCGGCGGCTGCACTTCCTTGTGCAGCCGCTTCCTCTTTATCCCTCGGGGCATTCTTTCCTCTCTTTCTCTCTCCTAAACCCCGTCCCCCGCCTTTGTTTGTATCGTACTTCGGTGGCGCTCTCGCCGCCGCTTCGTCTGTTAACCCCGCATCGCATGCGGGATAATCATCTTATTTTCTTTTATTGCAGGCGGATTCGATCCGCCGCTTTAACCAATAATATTTTTACTATGGTAAGTTTTTCAAACCATCAAATCAAGGACGTTTTATTCCGCCTTGACCAGTTGCAATCGCAAATTGCTTCATTCCAAACTTTCTTCTCTGCTGCACTGCAGCAATCTTCCAATCTCCATTTTGACGAGGATCGCTATCCCTCACGCCCGATGACCAAGTCCGAACTGGCAAGTCTGGCGCATG
>CACZRD010000072.1 GCA_902783545.1 uncultured Bacteroidales bacterium | reverse complement strand
CTCAAAGCTTTGAGTGCACGACTCATCGATATCCACAGCCAGCATCAGAACCTGCTGCTGGCAGATAGCGGCTTCCAGATTGATGTGGTGGATGCCATTGCGCAAAACACCAAAGAGCGCGCGGATTATACCGAGGCTTACGAGGCATATGAGCAAGCTGCAGCAGCGTTGGAAGAGTTGCAGGCACAAGCCACCAAGGCGCAACGGGATGCGGATTATATACAATTCCAACTCAACCAACTCACCGAGGCAAACCTGCACGAAGGCGAACAAGACGAACTGGAGCAAGAGGAATATACCCTATCCCACGCCGAGGAGATCCGTGCGCAACTGGCAGAGGCCATCGAAGTACTCAGCGGCGAGAACCGGTCGGTATTGCAGGCATTAAAAGCAATCCGTGTGGGCGATGTCTCACAAGAGTTGCAAGAACGCATTGAGAGCAGTTATATCGAGCTCAAGGACATTGCCGAGGAGGCGGAGAACCGCCTAAGCAACGTGACAGCCGACCCGATGCGGCTGGAAGAGGTACAGGAACGGCTGATGCTCATCCAGACCTTGATGCGGAAGTTCAACTGCCGCACGGTCGAGGAGTTGTTGGCTGAACAAGCGAAGCTGGAAAAGCAGTCACAGATCCTCGAACATTTCGACGAGGAGATAGAGCGACTAACCAAAGAGAAACAGGCTGCATTCAGCAACATGGCTAAGGCGGCAGAAGTTCTGACGAAGTCGCGCGAGAAAGTGTGCAAACCGATAGCCGAACGGCTGATAGCCGACCTTAGTCAGTTAGGCATTGCACACGCAAATATGCAGGTAGCCGTCACGCCGGCAGAGGACTATACGGCAACAGGTCACGATGTGGTGGACTTCCTGTTTGCCGCCAACCTCGGGCAGTCGCTGCAACGCGTGGCGGATGTAGCATCCGGCGGTGAGGTGGCACGTATCATGTTATCAATCAAAGCGCTGACTGCCGACACATCGGCATTGCCTACAATCATCTTCGACGAGATTGACACCGGCGTCAGCGGCAGTGTAGCAACGCGGATGGGCGACATACTGCGCCGGATGGGACAAAGTCGACAGGTGATAGCCATCACCCATCTGCCGCAGATTGCAGCCTTCGGCGAGCAGCATATCAAGGTCTATAAGCAAGACACGAAGACCCGCACGGAAACGCATATCAGTGCACTCAATGCCGAACAACGCATCACAGAGATTGCCACAATGCTCAGCGGCAATACGCCGACCGCGTCAGCTATACAAAATGCAAACGAACTAATTCAGGCAGCATGCAACCTTTAGCAGAAAGATTACGTCCACGCACTTTGGACGAGTACATAGGCCAGCAGCACTTGGTCGGTCAGGGAGCTGTACTCAGGCAGATGATTGAGAGCGGCAACCTCTCGTCGTTCATCCTGTGGGGACCTCCGGGTGTGGGCAAGACGACACTGGCACGTATCATTGCGCATCAGTTGGAGCGACCGTTCTATACCCTATCGGCAGTGACGGCTGGTGTGAAAGAGGTGCGCGAGGTGTTGGACAAAGCCCGGCAGATACGCCGGACACAACAAGGACTGTTTGCCGGAGTGACAGACCAACGCTCCCCTATCCTGTTCATCGACGAGATCCACCGGTTCAGCAAGTCGCAGCAAGACAGTCTGCTCGGGGCGGTCGAGGAAGGACTGGTGACGCTGATCGGTGCAACGACAGAGAACCCGAGTTTTGAGGTGATCACGCCATTACTGAGCCGCTGCCAGGTGTATGTGCTCAAGCCCTTAGGCAAGGATGATCTGCTGACTCTACTGAATAGAGCGCTGCAAGAGGACGAGGTCATCAAGCAGCAACAGATTGAGGTCAAAGAGACTGAGAGCATATTACGCTATGCGGGCGGCGATGCGCGAAAGATGCTGAACATCATCGAGCTCGTCAGCAACTCCGGCACGACGGTCATCGACAATACGACCATCACCCAACTGCTGCAGCAGAACCCCGTGGCGTACGACAAAGACGGCGAGCTGCACTACGATATCATTTCCGCGTTCATCAAGTCCATCCGCGGTAGCGACCCCGATGGCGCTATCTATTGGTTGGCACGGATGATCGCCGGAGGCGAAGACCCGAAGTTCATTGCACGGCGGCTGGTTATTTCGGCAAGCGAGGATATAGGTCTCGCCAACCCGAACGCGATGCTTGTGGCAAATGCTTGTTTTGATACGCTGACGAAGATCGGTTGGCCGGAAGGACGCATACCGCTGGCGGAAGCAACGATCTATCTGGCAACCTCGCAGAAGTCGAACTCAGCCTATCTGGCGATAGACGAAGCGCTACGCGAGGTGCAGCAGAGCGGCAATCTGCCTGTGCCTTTACACCTACGGAACGCACCCACGCAGCTCATGGAAGAGCTCGGCTACAGCGAGGGATATAAATACGCACACGACTTCCCGAACCATTTCGTCAAGCAGCAGTTCATGCCTGACGCGTTGCAGGGACGGAAGTTCTGGCAGGCACAAGGCAGCCCGGCGGAACAACGGATGGCGGAGTGGATGAAACATCTTTGGGAAGAAAAATAGCCAACAGCCAAAAGCTAAAGTTATAATATGGCAGGCATATACGTACATATTCCGTTTTGTTACTCGCGATGCTCGTATTGCGCTTTTTTCTCGACGACTATGTTAGAGATGCGCAGCCTGTATGTTGATGCGTTGCTCAAGGAGTACGAGCTGCGGCGCGGGTACTTGCCGGAAGGTGAACCGATTCGAACGATCTATCTCGGCGGCGGCACGCCGTCGCAGTTGGGCAACAAAGACTTGGAGCGACTGCTGCGCGCATTGCCCGTGGAGCAAGCCGAGGAGGTCACTATTGAAGCCAACCCCTCGGATATGACCGAAGCCAAACTCAAGGCGTGGCAGCAGATGGGCATCAACCGCCTGAGCATCGGCGTGCAGTCGTTTGACGACGTGCGTCTAGCGTTCCTCAACCGCCGGCACGGCAGCAAGCAGGCAAAGAAAGTGATCCGTCTGGCGCAAGACTTAGGCTACGACAATATCAGCATTGACCTGATGTACGCCCTACCCAACCAGACGCTGGAGCAATGGCAAGAGGATGTAGAGACGGCACTAACCTTTGACGTGCAGCATATATCCACGTATTGCCTGAGTTACGAGCCCGGCACGCCGCTGGACAATTGGAGGCAGAAAGGGCTGTTCCGCGAGACGGACGAAGACACGGCGAATGCGATGTACGCGTACCTGTGCCAACGGCTGAAAGAGGCAGGCTATGAACATTATGAGGTAAGTAACTTTGCCAAGCCCGGGTACGAGAGCAAGCACAACAGCAGTTATTGGGACGAGACGCCTTACTTAGGTCTGGGCGCAGGCGCGCACTCCTACGACGGCGTGTCGCGGCAGTGGAACGTGACGAACCTCAAGAAGTACATGAGCGAGATCATGAAAGGCAAAGTGCCCTTCAAGCGCGAGAAACTGACGGAAACAGAGCAGTACAACGAACGCGTGATGCTCGGCTTGCGTACCTCAAAAGGCATCGCCGCTACCGACGAACTGCTACGCAAAGCGCAGCCCTACCTGGCGACAGGCAAACTACGCGTAACGGATGGAAAGATTATTGCCACACCCGATGGCATCAACATACTGAATACAATCATCACTGATTTAATGAAAGACTGACAATGAATAAGAAAACAAAATTTCTGCTCTGGTTCTGGGGCTTGTTTGCAGCAGGTGTACTGGCTCTATACCTGATCTTTGTAAGCATCGTCAACGGCTGGGTAGGTTATCTGCCGCCGCTGGATGAACTGCAGAACCCGAAGAACACCTACGCCTCTGAGGTTTTCACCGAGGATATGGTCAGTATCGGCCGTTACTATGTCAAGGAGAACCGCGTTGGCGTCAAGTACACCGACCTGAGTCCGTACGTCATTGACGCACTCATAGCTACCGAGGACGCACGGTTCTACGACCACACGGGCGTGGACTTCAAGGCGCTCTTCCGCGCGGTACTGAAGCTCGGTCGCGCCGGAGGCGGTTCGACGCTCACACAGCAGTTAGCCAAGCAGATATGGTCGCCGCGGGCGAACAATATCCTCGAGCGTGCCTTGCAGAAACCTATCGAATGGGTGATCGCCACGCAGCTCGAGCGACTGTACTCCAAGGACGAGATTCTGCTCATGTACCTCAACCAGTTTGACTTCCTCTACAATGCGGTAGGTATTCAGTCGGCTTCGTACGTGTACTTCTACACCACTCCCTCCGACCTGAAGATCGAGCAGGCTGCGATGCTTGTCGGCATGCTCAAGAACCCCTCGCTCTACAACCCCATCCGTCATCCGGAGCGCGCACTTAACCGCCGCAACACCGTACTCTCGCAGATGGTGAAGTACGAGAAGATCACCCAACAGGAGTATGACTCACTATCCGCGATGCCTGTTGAGGTAAAGTACCACTCTGTGGATCACAAGCAGGGCTTGGCGCCGTATTTCCGTGAGTATCTGCGGCTTGTGCTGACCGCCAAGGAACCGAAGGAGAGCAACTACTCCGAGTGGAACCAGTTGCAGTATCAGATTGACCTGCATGAGTGGGAGACGAACCCGCTGTACGGATTCTGTCAGAAGAACACCAAACCCGACGGCTCGCACTATGACCTCTATCAGGATGGCCTGCGCATCTATACGACCCTTGACTCGCGCATGCAGCAATACGCCGAGCAAGCTGTCAGCGAGCACATGCAAGACTTGCAGAAGCGCTTCTTCAACGAGAAGAAAGGCAAGTCCTACGCACCATTCTCCCGCGACCTGAGCAAGGAGGAGATTGAGGGAATCCTCACGCGCTCGATGAAGCAGACCGACCGTTACCGCGGGCTCAAACGCCAAGGCAAATCCGAGGCGGAGATCCGTGAGATCTTCAACACGCCTGTGCCGATGTCGGTGTTCAGCTATGACGGTTTAATAGACACTGTTATGTCGCCCATGGATTCTATCCGTTGGATCAAGCACTTCCTACGCTGCGGATTCATGTCGATGGATCCTCACTCCGGTCACGTCAAGGCGTACGTCGGCGGTCCGGACTTCAAGCAGTTCCAGTACGATATGGTTACCCTCGGTCGCCGTCAGGTAGGCTCAACGGTTAAGCCTTACCTCTACACCTTGGCGATGGACGAAGGTATGTGGCCGTGCGACAAGACCGTCAACGACTCCGTCACCCTCATCGACGGCAACGGCGTAGCATGGACGCCGCGCGACGAGCACACGAAGAACCAAGGCGACACCGTCACCCTGAGCTGGGGACTGCAGCAGTCGTCGAACTGGATCTCCGCGTACCTGATGTCGCTCTATACGCCTAACCAGCTCGTCCGCCTGATGCGCTCATTCGGTATCCAGGGACAGCTTGATCCTGTCGTGTCTATCTGTCTCGGTCCGTGCGAGGTGAGCGTCAAGGAGATGGTCGATGCTTATACCACCTACCCCAACCACGGTATCCGTATCGATCCGTTGTATGTCTCGCGCATCGAGGACAAACAGGGTAATGTCATCGCTACCTTCCAACCGCAGCAACGCGAGATCATCTCCGAGCTGACATCGTACAAGATGATCTACATGCTCCGCAACGTCATGGATCATGGTACGGGCGTGCGTGCGCGTTTTAGATATGGATTAAAGATGCCTGCCGGAGGCAAGACCGGCACGACGCAAAACAACTCCGACGGCTGGTTCGTAGGCTTCACGCCGTCGCTGGTCAGCGGTTGCTGGGTGGGCGGCGAAGACCGTGCTATCCACTTCGACAGGATGTCCGACGGTCAGGGCGCTTCGATGGCGTTGCCTATCTGGGCGATCTACATGCAGAAGGTGCTTGGCGACGAGTCGCTCCCCTACTCGCCCGACGAGCAGTTCGACATCCCGCCCACCTTCGACGCCGAAGCCGGCTGCAGGTAACAAATCAAAAAAAGAATTGAGGCTCATGACGGGTCTCAATTCTTTTTGGCTATTAGCTGTTAGCCATTGGCTGTTGGCTAAATTCAGATCTGTTCCTTAATCAGGTAGTCGTTGCGTGACTGGGAGTTGCGGATGATCAGCTCGCCAAGGAAACCGGCGAGGAACAACATACAACCGAGGATCATCATCAGGATACTGATATGGAAGTACGGATTGACACCCAGCAGCATTGACGTGCCGACCGTGCACAGGGCATGGATCTTCATGCCTGCCACCACGCAGATCGCTATCGCGCCGATGAGGAACATCAGGCTTCCCACCAAACCGAAGAAGTGCATCGGTTGCTTGCCGAACTTATTAAGGAACCAGATGGTCATCAGATCGAGGTAGCCGTTGACAAAACGGTTCATGCCGAACTTCGATTCGCCGAACTCGCGCTTGCGGTGTTGAACGACTTTCTCGCCGATCTTGGTGAAGCCTGCATTCTTTGCCAGGTAGGGGATATAACGATGCATCTCGCTGAACACCTCGATGTTCTTGACCACATCCTTGCGGTACGCCTTCAGTCCGCAGTTCATGTCGTGGAGCTTGATGCCCGTCACGTGGCGCGCTGTTGCATTGAACAGCTTGCTGGGCAGGTTCTTCGTCAGGGCGTTGTCATAGCGCTTCTGTTTCCAGCCGCTGACCAGATCGTAGCCGTCTTCCGTGATCATTCGGTAGAGCTCGGGGATCTCGTCAGGCGAGTCTTGCAGGTCGGCATCCATCGTGATCACCACATCGCCTTGCGCAGCCTGGAATCCGCAATGGAGCGCAGCCGACTTGCCGTAGTTACGGCGGAAGCAGATGCCATGGATGGCTGCGCCATCATTTGAGAATTGAGATTGGAGATTGGAGATGACAGCCCATGAGTTGTCGGTTGAGCCGTCGTTGACGAAAATGATCTCATACGTGAACTTGTGCTCGTTCATCACACGCACGATCCACTCATATAGTGATGGCAACGACTCTGCCTCGTTGTACAACGGAACAATGATCGATATATCCATTATCCTTGCTTGCTGATGTTAATTAGTTCTTTTTCGTTGATGACATAAATGTCTTTTCCCTCCAGGCTAAGTATTCCCTCCTGCGCGAACTGCGAGAGCGTACGTATTGCGTTGGCGGTAGTCATACTGCTCATGTTTGCCAGATCCTCGCGGCTGACATGTGCTGCGAGCGTTCGTCCGTCCTCCTGATAGCCATAGTGCTCGATGAGTGCGTGGATAGATTCAGCCAGACGTCCGCGCAGGTGTTTCTGCGTGAGGTTGACCTGTCGCATATCGCTCATAGCGAGGTCGTGCGCCAT
>CACZRD010000071.1 GCA_902783545.1 uncultured Bacteroidales bacterium | reverse complement strand
CTCTTCGAGCGTATCGACGTAGATCGGCGAGTACGATTCTTGCTGTGGCAGGAAGTTGAGTGCGCGCATATCCTCGGCTTCGCGGCGAATGCCTTCGTAGAAGCCTTTGTAGTTGAGGATATAGATCGGCTTGCGGTGTTCGCCCACCGTGCCGGAGGCTATGACGTCATACATCTCGTCGAGCGTGCCGTACGAACCCGGCAGGCATACGAAGCAGTCGGCTACGTCGCGCATCATCTGTTTGCGCTCTGCCATCGAGCTGACGATATACTGCGTTGTGCAGTTCTTGGCCAGCCGTCCGGCGCTGATGATCCGTTGCGGGATGACACCTATCACCTCACCGCCGGCCTTACGTGCAGCATCGCTCGTGCGGGTCATCAGACCGCCTGTAGCACCGCCATACACCAGTGTATGACCGTGCTCGGCAATCCACTTGCCTAACGCATCACCCAAGCGGAGGTACTCCTCCGGGATGATGTCTTTCGCACTGCAATAAACCGCTATCTTCATTTCAATATCTATTATCCGATTTTGAATTTTTCTTGAGCAGATTTGTTTTTTCCGGTGAGGAAGTTATGCGGGCATAATGACCGAGCCGAAAAAGCAAAGGTGCCAAGAAAAAACAAAATCATGCGTCAATTTTAGCGTAAGTGGCATTCTGCTCGATGAACTCGCGGCGCGGACCAACCTCGTCGCCCATGAGCATCGAGATGATACGATCCGCCTCGGCGGCGTTCTCAATGGTCACCTGCTTGAGCATACGGCGCTCGGGATCCATCGTCGTCTCCCAGAGCTGCTCGTCGGACATCTCACCCAGACCTTTGTAACGCTGCGTCTTGATCTGTTTCTCGTCGCCGTTGCCGTAACGCTGGATGAAGTCGTGACGCTGCTGGTCGTTCCAGCAGTACTCCTTCGTTGCGCCCTTGGAGCAGAGATACAGCGGCGCCATGGCGATGTACAGGTGACCTTGCTCGATGACTTCCTTCATGTGACGGAAGAACAGCGTCATGATCAGCGTAGCGATATGTGCACCATCGACATCGGCATCCGCCATGATGATTACTTTGTGGTAGCGGATCTTCGAGAGGTTCAGCGCTTTCGGGTCATCCTCCGTACCGAAGGTGATGCCCAGGGCAGTGAAGATGTTACGTACCTCTTCCGACTCGAACACCTTGTGCTCCATGGCTTTCTCGACGTTCAGGATCTTTCCGCGCAGCGGGAGGATAGCCTGATGCTCGCGGTCACGGCCGGTCTTGGCTGTACCGCCTGCGGAGTCACCCTCGACGAGGAAGAGCTCGCACAATGCGGGGTCTTTCGACGAGCAGTCAGCCAGCTTGCCGGGCAGACCGCCACCGCTGAGCGGCGACTTACGGAGCACCGACTGACGGGCGTTACGTGCGGCTATACGTGCCTGGGCAGCGAGGATAACCTTCTCCACGATGCGCTTGGCATCATCGGGGTGCTCCTCCAGATAGTTTTGCAGTGCCTCGGCTACGGCGGAGTTCACCATACCGGCAACTTCGCTGTTACCGAGCTTGGTCTTGGTCTGACCCTCAAACTGCGGCTCAGCAACCTTGACGGAGATCACTGCCGTCAGTCCCTCGCGGAAGTCGTTGGGGTCGATGGTCGAGTTGCCGTCTTTGTCCTTGAGCTTGGCTTTCTCGAGCATCTTGCTGTCCTCGGCGTACTTCTTCATCACGCGGGTGAGCGCGGCGCGGAAACCTGCCACGTGCGTACCGCCTTCTATGGTGTTGATATTGTTTACGTACGAGTGTACGTTCTCATTGAAGTCCGTGTTGTAGATCATCGCTACTTCGACCGGCGTGCCGTACTTGTCGGTGTTCAGGTGAATGACCTCAGAGATCAGCGGTGTGCGGTTGCCGTCGATGAAGCGTACGAACTCACTCAGACCTTTCTCCGAGTAGAACGTCTCCTTCTTGCAGCCAACCTCTTTTGTGCCGTCCTCGCGGATGATCTCTTCCTCCACGCGTTTGTCCTTGAGCACGATCTTGATGCCTGCGTTCAGGTAGGCGAGCTCGCGCATACGTTTAGCGAGTATGTCCCACTGATAGACGGTCTCGGTGAAGATCGTGTCGTCCGGCCAGAACTGCACGAACGTACCGGTCTTACGCAGCTCCCAGTTACCTGTCGCCTCGGCTTCGGTGATGATATGCACCGGTGCCAACGGTTTGCCCTTGGCATAGTCTTGGCAGTGGATAGCGCCGTCGCGATAGACCTCCACGTGCATCTTCGTCGAGAGTGCGTTCACGCAGCTCACGCCTACGCCGTGCAGACCGCCGGAGACCTTGTAACTGTCCTTGTTGAACTTACCGCCGGCATGCAGCACGGTCATCACGACCTCCAGCGCCGACTTATGCTCCTTCGGGTGCATGTCAACCGGTATACCACGACCGTTATCCTGTACGGTAATCGAGTTATCTTTTTCTATGTGTACGGCTATCTCGTCGCAGAACCCTGCGAGCGCCTCGTCGATGGAGTTGTCCACCACCTCATACACGAGGTGATGCAAACCCTTCTGCGAGATATCGCCGATATACATTGCCGGGCGCTTGCGCACCGCTTCCAATCCCTCAAGCACTTGAATACTTGAGCCGTCATACTTCTCTTCCTGCAACTCAGCAGGCTGTCCTTGCATTTCTTGTTCTTGCATTATGTTTGTTGTCTATTATATTTACTTTGGCTTTTGGCTTTTGGCCGTTGGCTGCTAACGGCTAATGGCCATTTTTTTAGTTTTACTAAAAAGCGTACAAAATTACAAAAAAAAAATGACATTTGCAAATTTTTT
>CACZRD010000070.1 GCA_902783545.1 uncultured Bacteroidales bacterium | reverse complement strand
CCGCGCTCGGTGGCGAACTTGAAGAACTCGTCTTGCAGGTCTTCGTACCCGGGTTTGAATACGAAGCAGATGTTCATGCGGCTGCGGTCTTCCTTGTTGAGGATAGTCGGTGTGAACAGCTTCGACTCGTCGAGGCACTTGTAGAGCAAGTCTGCTTTGGCTTTGTTGCGTGCCTCAATCCATTTGACGCCGCCGTTGGCTTTCAGCCAGCGCAGGGTCAGCAGGGCAGTATAGACGGGCAGTACGGGCGGGGTGTTGAACATCGAGCCGCCGTCAATATGCGTTTGGTAGTTCAGCATCGTCGGGATGTAACGGCTCACCTTTCCGAGGCACGACTCCTTGATGATGACGAACGTCACACCTGCCGGAGCGAGGTTCTTCTGCGCACCGCCGTAGATGATGTCGTATTGGCTCACGTCAATCGGTCGGCTGAGGATGTCGGAAGACATGTCGGCTACCAAGGGCACATTGCCTTTCTTGCGGTAGATCTCTTGAAGTTTCTCGTCGCTGATCTCTGTGCCGAAGATCGTGTTGTTTGTCGTGATGTGGAAGTAGTCAGCGTCTTGCGGAATCTCATAATCCGTCGGGATAGAGTTCGTGCTGGCGGCTACTTCGACAGCCTCGCCGAAACCTTTGGCTTCCTTCAGGGCTTTCTTTGACCACACGCCGGTGTTCAGGTATGCAGCTTTCTTTTCCAGCATATTGAACGGCACCATGCAGAACTGCAGACTTGCGCCGCCACCAAGGAACAGTACGCGGTAACCTTCGGGAATGTTCAGCAACTCTTTGAACAGCGCTTCCGCCTCATCTACAACGGGCTGGAAGTACTTCGCGCGGTGACTGATCTCGAGGACTGACAGTCCTTCACCTTGAAAATCCAGTACAGCCTCGGCTGTCTGCTTGATCACTTCTTGTGGCAGGATACTTGGGCCTGCATTAAAGTTATATTTCTTCATGATAGATTGATGTTTGTTTCTTATTCCCTTACGTACGCGCACAACCAACGCGCAGGCGCGTGATTCTTGGCTATAGCGGAAACATGGTCGTTGACCTGTTCCCGCTAATTGCTTTCGACTTTTGACTTTCGACTATTATTCAGCGAAGTCAGGCGTGGCAGTCGATGTCTGCTGCTCGGCAGCTGCGTCTTGCACCTGTGTCTGGATAGCGCTCTCGCCCTCTTGAAGAGCCTCGCGTGTCTGCTGTTTGTGAACGCCAACGGCTAAGATGCTCAGTACGGCGATAACGCCTACCAGCGTCCATGTAGCTTTTTCCAGGAAGTCTGCTGTCTTAGGCGCACCCATCACTTGGTTGCCGCCTGCAAAGTCTGCTGCCAAACCGCCTCCTTTGCTATTCTGAATCAGTACCAACAGTACCAGCAGAATAGAGGCGATAATAATCAGTGTAATAAATAATGTGTACATATCTGTTTTTTTAGTTAATTTTTCGTTCTCGGGGTCCCCAAAAGCTATTTAAATAGGTTTTGGGGAGAGCGGAGGCAATCGTGCGCTTTATGGTGCTCGCACCATCTGTTAGCGCGATTTGCCGAACGCGACTGCAAAGGTAATAAAAAAAAATGACATTTGCAAATATTTCCGTCAAAAAAAATCTTTCAACTACCACTTTGCTACTGTATCGTTATATATACTTTCCGCGATTTCGTTGATCATCGTCTGGCACAATCCGTCTTGCACGTCCGTCAGTAGCAGTGACGAACTGAAGGTCTGAAATGCGGAGTACGTCTTCTCGAAGTTCTCTTCCGGCGCTTTGTTGTTCGTGAATCGCACACGCACGGTCATCGTCAGTTTGGTCTCCGCCGCCAGGTTATCCGCTGCGATGGACATCGGGGTGAGGAAGTAATCGGTGATCTCGCCTTCAAGCTCCATGTCGCCGCCACGTGGTAGGAGTTGCAGGCGGGTCTGCCGTGAGTACAGACCGCGTACGCCTTCCGACAGGGCGCTGGAAAGGTTCGGGTTAACCAGGGCTGCGTTGTTCGGGAAGTCCGCTATCGAGATGCTCTTCGTCTTCGAGTAGTCGATGCTCGCTCCGTTGAACTTGTAGCTGATCAGACATGACGAAAACAAGACGGCCGTTGCCGCCACAATCATCAGTCGTATTGCTTTCCTGTAATCTCTCAATGCTCTTGTTACCTGTTGTTTCCAAAACGTACTGCGCGACGCACCTGCCGCCCGCGAGTGGAGATAGCGGGAGTCGAACCCGCGTCCAAACAAGGAACCAATATGCTTTCTACACGCTTATCTTGGCTTTTGTTTTCATCCGGTAGCAAGACCCAAGCCACCAACTACCGGCTTATCTGCTATTGTTTCGCACACACATCGCAGCCTGCGTGCGCTATCCCGAATATTTCTGCGCCGCTATATCCGTTGAGCCTTCAGGAGTCGGCTCGGAGCGACGTCTCGGGTCAGCACCTTGTGCCGACACAAAGCTAATCTACTATACTTCGATTAAGCGGCGAGAGCTACATTGTAGTTGCCAGTTATTGTTTTACAGACGATATTTACGAGCGTCTCTGCAGTGCTCGGCGTGCTTACATACCTGTTCTACCTGCTGTCAAAACCAATTATCCCCAGAGGCTTTCATGTAAAGCGGCTGCAAATTTACAAAAAAGTTTTGATATTTGCAAATTTTTTGTGATTTTTTCTGTCGCTTATGTCATTTATTCGAAACTCACCATGCAAACAGCGGATATTTCATCATCTCTGCATTCACCTCGTTGCGTACGGCAGCGATGACTTGTTCGTCCTCGGGCGCGAGCAATACGCGGTCGATCAGTTCTACGATCCACGGCATCCTGTCTTCTTTCAGTCCGCGGGTCGTGATAGCCGGTGTACCGAATCTGAGACCTGATGTCTGGAATGCGCTGCGGCTGTCGAAGGGCACCATGTTTTTGTTCGTCGTGATGTCGGCAGCCACGAGTGCCTGTTCGGCTTTCTTGCCGGTCAGATCGGGGTACTTTGTCCGCAGGTCAACGAGCATCGAGTGGTTATCCGTGCCGCCGCTGATGACTTTGTAACCCTTGTCAACAAACGCCTGCGCCATGACGGCTGCGTTCAGTTTGACTTGCTGCTGATAGATCTTGAACTCCGGCTGCAGTGCTTCGCCGAACGCCACGGCTTTGGCGGCAATCACGTGCTCCAATGGCCCGCCTTGGGTGCCGGGGAACACAGCAGAGTCGAGTAGGGCGGACATCATCTTCACCTCGCCCTTGGGCGTCGTCTTGCCCCACGGATTCGGGAAGTCCTCGCCCATCAGGATGATTCCTCCACGCGGGCCGCGAAGCGTCTTGTGGGTGGTGGAGGTGACAATATGAGCGTATTTGAGCGGGTTCTTCAGCAGACCGGCTGCAATCAGTCCTGCGGGGTGCGCCATATCGACCATGAAGATCGCACCGACCTCGTCGGCAACCTTACGGATGCGCTCGTAGTCCCATTCGCGGCTGTACGCCGATGCGCCGGCGATGATCAGTTTGGGTTGGTGCTCGCGTGCCTTGCGCTCCAGGTCGTCATAATCCACCAGACCTGTAGCTTCGCTCAGGTCATAACCGATAGCGTTGAATACCAAACCGGAGAAGTTCACCGCCGATCCGTGGCTGAGGTGCCCGCCGTGACTGAGGTTCAAGCCCATGAAGGTGTCGCCGGGCTTGAGGCACGCCATGAATACCGCCATGTTCGCCTGTGCGCCGGAGTGGGGCTGCACGTTCACGTAGGCGGCATCATAGAGTTGTTTCAGACGCGTACGAGCAAGCTCCTCTATCTCGTCAACCACCTCGCAACCGCCGTAGTAACGGTGACCGGGGTAGCCCTCGGCATATTTGTTCGTCAGCACGCTGCCCATGGCTTGCAGCACTTGGTCGGAAACGTAGTTCTCACTCGCAATGAGTTCGATCCCTTTGGTCTGACGCTCACGCTCACGGCGGATGAGGTCAAAAATCTGTGT
>CACZRD010000069.1 GCA_902783545.1 uncultured Bacteroidales bacterium | reverse complement strand
TCGATCTGCTCGGGGTGATCCTTGGCGTGACGGAAGGTGTTGTACAGGAAGTAACTGAACAGCACCAGCAGGATGATTCCGCCCATACGTGTTATGCCCTCACCGGTCTCGCCGAACGGCGAGCGTACAGCCACAAAGACATACACCAGCACGCCGGCGATGATAGACATCGGTATGTCGAAGTTCCGCGAGCGCTCCTGCGAGGTGACCGGCCATATGAGTGCCGTCACGCCGAGGATGACAAAGGTGTTGATGATGTTCGAGCCGAGGATGTTCGTTATCGCCAGATCGGTCGAGCCTTCGGCTACGGATACCATGTTCACCACAAACTCCGGCATCGATGTGCCGAATGCCACCACCGTCAGACCGATGACCAGATCGCTGATGCCGAAGCGTTTGGCAATAGCCGATGCGCCGTCCACGAGCCAGTCCGCACCCTTGACGAGCAGCACGAAGCCGAGGATGAGCATCAGGGCAAGAAGCCAGGGGTTGCTCAGACAGTATGATAAGATATTTACCATTTTTACCATTTACTATTTAGACGTTGAACAGGAAATGCATGATGTCGCCGTCCTGGACGATGTAATCCTTGCCTTCGACAGCAAGTTTGCCTGCCTGCCGGCACGCCGCTTCGCCACCCAGGGCGATGAAGTCCTCGTACTTGATCACCTCGGCGCGTATGAAGCCGCGCTCAAAATCCGTATGGATGACACCTGCGCACTGCGGTGCTTTTGCACCGGCGCGGAACGTCCAAGCGCGCACCTCGTCGCTGCCGGCGGTGAGGAATGTGCGGAGGTTCAACAGGGCGTACGCCGCCTTGATCAGGCGGTTGACACCGGACTCCTTCAGACCTATCTCCTCGAGGAACATCTGTCGCTCCTCGTAGGTCTCGAGTTCGGCTATCTCGCTCTCGATCTTCGCTGCCACGACAAGGACTTCCGCTTGCTCATCCTTCACCGCCTCGCGTACCTGCTCAACATATGGGTTGCCGCTGACCGCCGAAGCCTCATCGACATTGCAGACATAGAGCACGGGTTTGTTGGTGAGCAGGAACAGGTCATGAGCCGCGAGCTCCTCGTCTTTGTTCTGGAGCTCGACGGTGCGTGCGGACTTGCCTTGCGCGAGCGCGTCGCGGTAACGGATATAGAGTTCAAGGGCGGTCTTCGCCTGTTTGTCACCACCTACGCGCACCTGCTTCTCTATCTTCTGGATGCGGCTCTCGACGGTCTCGAGATCCTTGAGCTGGAGCTCGGCATCGATGACCTCCTTGTCGCGCACGGGGTTCACCGAGCCGTCGACATGGATGACATTGCCGTCGTCGAAGCAACGGAGCACATGGATGATCGCGTCCGTCTCGCGGATGTTAGCGAGGAACTTGTTACCGAGTCCCTCACCGTTGCTGGCACCCTTGACGAGTCCGGCTATATCGACGATCTCCATCGTGGTGGGTATGACGCCTCGCTCGGGGTGGCAGAGCTCGCCGAGACGGTTCAACCGCTCGTCGGGAACAGTGATCACACCGAGGTTAGGCTCGATGGTGCAGAAGGGGAAGTTGGCTGATTGCGCCTTGGCGTTGCTCAGGCAGTTAAACAGAGTGGATTTGCCTACGTTTGGCAATCCAACGATACCACATTGTAATGACATATTCTAAAATCCTGAATAGACTACTTCTAATTCCAAATGATGTTCCGGGTGCTGCGCGCTGTAGATCTCCGTAGCGGTGAGCGCTTGGTTGTAGTTGATGTCGGTGATCGTGTAGGACGAGGATGTGGTGCTGACCTCCACGCTCACGGGTACGAGCAGCATATCCAGCGTCTCGAAGCGGTCTTCGCGCAGCTGCTTGGTGAGCAGGGTAGAGATATCGAACTCGTAGGAGTAGGTGGTCACATCCAGCGTGTCGGTTACCGCCTGGAGCTCGGCGTACATCGCTATACTGTCGGACAGGGTGATCTCGTCGTTGAAGAACTGCTCGAGGTCTCCCTTGCGGATGAGCAGCATGTAACTGGCGGGTTGCGCCCAGTTATCGCGCGTGCGTTCGGACTCGATGCCTTCGTAATAGTTTAGCACGGGCAACGTCAGGTGCGCGCGGTTGACATACGGGCGGCGCGTACCTACCGAGCGGATGATAGCCTCCTTCATCGCCGCCATAGGGAACGACAACTGCGTATAGATATGCGCCGGCGAGATGATGAAGTTCGTGTCTTTGTTCTGCTCCAACGCCTCCAGATCGCTCTGCTGCCAGATGTAGCGGTTGAGCTGCCGCACCTCGCGGCTGGCATACAGACCTTTCATGTCGTCCTCAATCACGGTCTCCACACCGGCACGCTCGTAGGGGAAGTGGTAGAATATACCCACATTCACATCCATCAGGTTCAGCAACGTCGAGC
This sequence comes from uncultured Bacteroidales bacterium, assembly GCA_902783545.1. GTDB lineage: Bacteria > Bacteroidota > Bacteroidia > Bacteroidales > Paludibacteraceae > Colicola. Next base: position 4,768 of record CACZRD010000069.1, on the reverse strand, counting down.
CGCCGAACTCCGAGGTGATGTATATGCCCTTGAGCTGCTGGTTGAACGCCTCCTGGGATGAGAAGTCGTTCGCTGCGAACACCTTCTGTGCCCACTTGTCGTTCAGGCGCAGGGATACCGTAGGTATATACCCGCCGGTGGCGGAGTAGTATGTACTGTCGGTATAATGCTTGGCCGTGATGATAGCCGGCTGGTCGAGCATGCGCGTGGAGTCCTCCAGACTGCAGTAGGTGCCGATAGCCGTGTCGCTGCGCAGCGGTTCGCCGTATGCAAATGTCGCGCGATCCATAGCAAACACGTTGATCGCCAACGGCGAGTTGCCGTCGCCTTCCGCACAGCGGTAGTACAGGAACAGACATATAGAGTCCAACTCGGCACCGGCAGGATACTGAAATCCTATCGGGCACGCCAGCTGCGTAAGCAGATCGGCATGCAGATGGCCGTACTTACTATCGAGTTCGCCCAGCAGGAACGAGTCCGGCGTGGATGTGACAGCACCGCTGTGCACCAGCGATGAGGTCAGACTGAACGTGTCGGCACGTACGATGATCGAGTCCTCAGACTTCAACACCGATGCTCCGGCATTCACCACATCATCCTTGCATGAGTTGAACAGGATGAGCAGGCAGGCAAATAAGGGGAAGATAAACTTTATCTGATATTTCATTATTTCTCAAGCAATTCATTGTACAGGGCAATGTACTTGTCCGCCTCGGCGCCGGCGAGGTCGCGAACGAGTTTGCCTCTGTTCTGAGCATAGTTGACCAGACGAGTGTTATGCTGCGGCGTGTTGATGATCACGGCGTCTGCATAGTCGATAGCCAGGCGCATGAGCTCCTCGTAGCCTACAGGCAGGCCGGCTATCGAGCGGACATCGTTACCCATGATACCGTCAATAACCAGTTTGTCGGAGAAGCGTGAGCCGAACGTTGATTCATATGGGTTGTCATCCAGCGCCACGATGACCTTGGAGTCGGCGAAGAACGGCGTGCCTCCAAAGGCGCGCTTGACATACAGCGGTACGAGGGCGGACATCCAGCCTGAACACTGGATGATGCCGGGTGCCCAGCGGAGCTTCTCTATCGTCTCCAGCACACCGCGGCTGAAGAAGATCGTGCGTACATCGTTGTCGGAGTACTCCACGCCGAAGGCGTCTCTCACGCCACGGCGGCGCTGGAACAGATCCTCGTTGTCAATAAAATACACCTGCAGACGTGCCGACTGGATACTGGCAACCTTGATGAGCAGCGGATGATCGACATCGTCGATGGACATGTTCATTCCCGACAGGCGGATCACATCATGCAACTGGTGCCGGCGCTCGTTGATCTCGCCGAACTTCGGCATGAAAGTGCGCGTCTCGAAACCGTTGCCCTGACAGATCTCGGGCAACACGCGGTTAAGCAAACGGACAGGAGTCTGCTCCTCAAAGAAAGGACTGATCTCCTGACTGACAAATAAGATTCGATTGGCGCTCTTCATAACGTATCCTCCAGTTTTTGCCGCAGACACAAATTTTGTCACTTTTCGCATAAAAAATGTGCATTATTGGCTAATTTAGGGCAAAGGTACAAAAAAAAATCGACTTTTGCAAATTTTTTCTCAAAAAAACTTTTAATATTCGTATATTTTTTGTAATTTTGTGGGATTTTTGAAAAATGGCAATTTTGACCAATTAAAAAACTATGCAAATCATAACAACCAAAGCGGAATTGGAACGTAGCATCCAAGCCTGCAAGATGAAAGGTCAGACCATCGGCCTGGTGCCTACTATGGGCGCGCTGCATGAGGGTCACGCATCGCTCGTGCGCCGGTGCGTGAGCGAGAACGACGTGACGGTGGTCAGCGTGTTTGTCAACCCGACGCAGTTCAACAACAAGGAGGATCTGGCCAAATATCCCCGTTCGTTGGAGCGCGATGCGGCGTTGCTGGAGACTATAGGCGCAAGTTTTGTGTTTGCGCCCGCACCCGAAGAGATGTACACTGCCAAGGAGATGAACGAGACGTTTACGTTCGACTTCGGCGGTCTGGACTCGATGATGGAGGGAGCGATGCGCCCGGGACACTTCAACGGCGTGGTGCAAGTCGTATCGCGGCTGTTCTATCTGGTTCAACCCGATCGTGCGTACTTCGGCGAGAAAGATTACCAGCAGTTGGCAATCATTCATTTCATGGCTGAGCGTTCGGAGCTCGCCGGCACGTTCGGAAACCTGCAGATCATCGGCTGCCCGATCGTACGCGAGTCGTCGGGCTTGGCATTGTCGTCGCGTAACGAGCGTCTGTCTGCCGAAGAGAAACAGACGGCACTGGCTATATCGAAGACCCTGTTTGCCTCGCTGGAGTGGGCAAAAGAGCCGAATGCCAGCGTGCAGGCTGTGCAGCAGCGCGTGATAGACACGATCAACGCGGTAGAAGGGCTGGAGGTAGAGTACTACCAGATCGTTGATCAGACGAGTCTGCTACCCACCGACACGTTCAAGCACGCCATAGGCTGCGTCACGGTCTATTGCGGGCCGGTGCGACTGATTGATAACATCAAGTATTGATGCGGATACTGATAGACAAATATGTCCCTTTCCTGCAAGGCGTATTGGACGAGCGGGCAGAGGTGTGTATGCTTGAACCTGAGCAGTTCACGCCCGAGGCGGTCAAAGATGCCGATGCGCTGATTATCCGTACGCGCACGCGTTGCAACGCCGATCTGCTCAAGGGCAGCCGGGTGCAGTTCATCGCTACCGCCACCATCGGTACCGATCATATAGACCTCGACTACTGCCGTGCGCAGGGCATAGAGGTGGTCAGTTGCCCCGGGTGTAACGCATCAGCGGTATGCGACTATATCGAAGAGGCGCTGACGGAGGCTGTCGGGCAGCTCACCGACCGGCTCTCGATAGGCATAGTCGGCGCAGGGCACGTGGGGAAGAAAGTCCTCCGTATGGCGCGGGATCACGGTATGCGCGTGGTGGTCAACGACCCGCCGTTGAACCTCGTGGGCGATGTGACGGAGTGTGACATCATCACGTTTCACACGCCGCTCACCCGCAAAGGTGACTACCCGACCTGGCATCTGTGCGATGAGCGGTTTCTGAGCCGCTGCAACCCCGGTGCGCTGATCATCAACGCCGCACGCGGAGGGGTGATCGATGAGCGGGCGCTGCTGGGCAGCGGACACCCGTTTATCATCGACACGTGGGAAGGCGAGCCGAACATCAACCCGGCTGTGCTGGAGCGTGCGCTGTTGGCAACGTATCATATAGCAGGGTACTCCATAGCAGGCAAACGCAAAGCCTCGCACACCTGTCTGGAGGCGCTATGCATACATTTCGGGCTGCCCAGACTCAAACTGAGCAAGAAAGAACAATTCGAGCCCGGAGACAACGCACCCGGATGGATCAGCCGGATAACCGCCCAACTGAAAGCCAACCCCAAAGGCTTCGAACAACTACGCAAAGAATATAAATTACGATAAAATATGGCAAATTTTCAAAAACTAACCCCGAGGAGTGAAGACTACTCCAAGTGGTACAACGAACTGGTAGTCAAGGCAGACCTCGCCGAGCAGTCGGCTGTTCGCGGATGTATGGTCATCAAGCCTTACGGCTACGCTATCTGGGAAACGATTCAGGCGGAGCTCGACCGCCGATTCAAGGAGAAAGGCGTAAAGAACGCGTACTTCCCATTGCTCATTCCGAAATCCTTCCTCAGCCGTGAGGCAGAACATGTGGAGGGTTTCGCCAAGGAGTGCGCCGTGGTAACACACCATCGGTTGAAGAACGATCCGAATGGCAAGGGCGTGATCGTCGATCCTGATGCACGACTGGAAGAAGAACTGATCATCCGTCCGACATCCGAGACTATCATCTGGTCAACGTACAAGAACTGGATATCGTCCTATCGCGACCTGCCTATACTGTGCAACCAGTGGTGCAACGTGATGCGTTGGGAGATGCGTACGCGTCTGTTCCTGCGCACGGCGGAGTTCCTTTGGCAGGAAGGTCACACGGCGCATGCCACGAAGGAGGAAGCCGAGGACTACGCACGTCAGATGCTCGACGTATATGCCGACTTTGCGGAAAACGTGATGGCGATACCTGTCATCAAAGGCGTGAAGTCGCCTAACGAGCGTTTCGCCGGTGCACTGAACACCTACTGCATCGAGGCGATGATGCAGGACGGCAAAGCCCTGCAGGCAGGCACGTCGCACTTCCTCGGACAGAACTTCGCCAAGTCGTTTGATGTGCAGTATCTGAGCAAGGAGAACAAGTACGAGTACGTCTGGGCGACATCGTGGGGCGTATCCACCCGACTGATGGGAGCGCTGATCATGACGCACAGCGACGACAACGGACTCGTTCTGCCGCCACACTTGGCACCGATACAGGTGGTGATCGTGCCGATATTCAAGAAACAGGAGGATCTGGACAAGCTGATGACCGTTGTTGCTCCGCTGTTCGATAAGCTGAAGGCGCGCGGCATACGTGTCAAGCTCGACACCGACGATAAATCGACCCCGGGCTTCAAGTTCGCGGACTATGAGCTGAAGGGCGTGCCGGTACGTCTGGCAATGGGTGGTCGCGACCTCGAGAACGGCACGATAGAGGTGGCTCGCCGTGACACACTCACCAAAGAGACGCTGCCGCTGGCAGGCATCGAGGATTATATCGCCAACCTGCTGGAAGAGGTGCAGAAGAACTGCTATCAGAAAGCCCTCGACTACCGCATCGCCAACACCCGCGAGGTGAACAGCTATGACGAGTTCAAGGAGGAG
>CACZRD010000068.1 GCA_902783545.1 uncultured Bacteroidales bacterium | reverse complement strand
GTACGACCTTGGCTTTGACTGTCGGTTGACCGTCGGTTGACCGTCGGTTCCCAACCGTCCACGTTCGCATACAGTGCGAAGAACGCATAGGTGTTGTACAGCGTGCCGAAGAACTTCCTTCTGACCTCAGCGACGCCTTCGGGATCGAACTTGAGGTTATCCCACGGCGCACTGTTCGTGAGCATGTACCAGCGCACGGCGTCGGCGCCGTATTGATCCATCGCTCCGAAGGGATCGACGGCGTTACCGAGGCGTTTGGACATTTTATTGCCGGCTTTGTCGAGCACCAGACCGTTACTGATGACGTTGCGGAACGCTACCTGGTTCTCGATCATCGTATGGATAGCGTGCAGGGTAAAGAACCAGCCGCGGGTCTGATCTACGCCCTCGGAGATGAAGTCCGCCGTGCGGGGTTTGTCCTGGTTCTCGAAGGGGTAGTGGTTCTGGGCGTAAGGCATAGCGCCGGAGTCGAACCAAACATCGATGAGGTCGAGTTCGCGACGCATTGGCTTGCCGCTGGGCGAAACGAGGATAATGCTGTCCACGTACGGACGATGCAGGTCGATGTTCGCGGGAGCGTAGTTGTCGGCGCAGTAGTCGCCTACCTTGAAGTTCGGCCAGGGGTTGGCTTTCATGAAACCTGCTGTGATAGACTTCTCGATCTCGGCAAAGAGTTCCTCGATGCTACCGATGCACAGTTCCTCTTGTCCGTCCTCGGTGCGCCAGATAGGTAGCGGTGTGCCCCAGTAGCGGCTGCGGCTGAGGTTCCAGTCGTTGAGGTTCTCGAGCCACTTGCCGAAACGGCCTGTACCGGTCGATTCGGGTTGCCAGTTGATGGTCTGGTTCAGCGCGATCATCTGTTCGCGTGCAGCCGTCGAGCGGATGAACCATGAGTCAAGCGGGTAATAGACGATCGGGGTGTCGGTGCGCCAGCAGTGCGGGTAGTTGTGCACGTGTTTCTCGATCTTGAATACCGAGCCGGCCTGCTTCATGAGCATGCAAAGGCGGATGTCGATGTTCTCGGCTTTCAGCGCTTTCTGCTCGTCATAGCGGTTGTCTGTCCAGAAGTTCGCTTTGTCGTAAGCGTTCTTGACGAACTGCCCTGCCCATGTTCCATACAGATCTGTATTCACGTAGCCCTTGACGAACGCCTCGTGCAGCTCGTCGGTTAGCCAGTACTTGCCTGTGAAATCCACCATCGGGCGGGTCTCGCCGTTCTTGGTGATCATATACAGCGCAGGCACTCCGGCGGCTTCGGCTACGCGTTTGTCGTCTGCACCGAAGGTCGGTGCGATATGTACGATACCTGTACCGTCTTCGGTGGTCACATAGTCGCCGCTGATGACGCGGAACGCATCGGCGCTGCGGTCGGTGATCTCGTCTTTCTCTTTGTTGTAATCAACGGGTTTGACCCACGGGAAGAGTTGCTCGTAATGCAAGCCGACGAGCTCACTGCCCTTGAAGCGAGCGAGGATCTCGGGTGTCTCGCCCAGCTCCTTGCTGTAGGCGGAGAGTCGTGCTTCGGCGAGGATATACACGGCTTCCTGCTCCGTGTAAGGATTCTGCCCTTTGACGGCTACGTAGTCAATCTTCGGTCCTACGCAGAGCGCGGTGTTCGACGGTAGCGTCCACGGGGTGGTCGTCCACGCCAGGAAATACACCGGCAACTCCCCTAATCCGCTCATCCACTCACCCGCTAATCCGCTCATCCTAAATTGCGCCGTACATGTGGTGTCTTTGACATCACGGTAGCAGCCGGGTTGGTTGAGCTCGTGCGAGCTCAGTCCCGTGCCCGCCATAGGCGAGTAGGGCTGGATGGTGTAACCCTTGTACAGGAATCCTTTCTTGTAGAGCTCCTTGAGCAGGTACCAAAGGGTTTCGATATACTTGTTGTCGTAGGTGATATACGGGTGCTCCAGATCGACCCAGTAACCCATCTGCTTGGTGAGGTTCGTCCACTCCTTGGTGTACTTCATCACCTCCTGACGGCAGGCGGCGTTGTACTCATCGACGCTGATCTTCTTGCCGATATCCTCTTTCGTGATGCCGAGTTTCTTCTCTACGCCCAGTTCAACAGGCAGTCCGTGGGTGTCCCAACCTGCCTTGCGCTGCACCTGATAGCCCTGCATCGTCTTGTAGCGGCAGAAGGTGTCTTTGATCGTACGTGCCAGCACGTGGTGGATGCCCGGCATGCCGTTGGCTGACGGAGGCCCTTCGAAGAAGAGGAACGGCTTGTGCCCCTCACGCACCGCTATACTCTTGTGGAACAGATCTTCCTGCTCCCACTGCTGCAACACCTCACGGCTGACAGCAGCCAAATCCAGTTGTTTGTATTCCGAAAAATGTTTCATATTGATGATTGATTTCTATTGTCGTTTGTTACGGATTGCACGCGCGCTCACTGCATACGCATACAAAAAAGCCAACAAAGGTACGAAAAATATCTTATATTTGCAAATTTTTCATCAGAAAAAAGCGAAAATTGCCTGCAAAATGAAAAATCCGCAAAGATTTATTCCCAAACGCTTGCAAATATTCAATTTTTTTTGTACCTTTGCGTTCGCAAAGTGTGCGGATTCGTCCGCGTAGGGATTCGTTAATCTATAAATCATAACCAATATGAAACATTCTTATTGTATCGCATTGTTCAGCCTCGTGCTGGCGATGACCGTTAACGCGCAAGACCGTCCGTCAGAGACGCTGTTCGGCTCGGGTGATTACCAGGGTGCTGCCAACGTCCGCTCGACGCAGGTGTTCCGTTCGATATCCGCAGCGCTGGATGCTCTGCCTGCTCTGCCTTCGCCGGAGCAGGTCAGTTCGGATGCCGCCAAGTACATAGCCGACAGTCTGACCTACGCTCCGTATAATGTCGCCCTGCAGCAGTCGCTCCTGGCGCGCCAGTACGAGATCAACGACATCGACGCGCGCATGCTCAAGACCCAGCAGAAACAGGCGCAACGCGGGCAGGCTGCCATGCAGCAGTATAACAAGAACGTCGAGGCGGGACTCATGCCCTCGCAACAGGAAATGATGCAGATCCTCATGTCCAGCGGTATCAATCTCGACAAAGCCTCCGAGCAGCAGATTATGGATGTCGTAGCCGGCGCTATAGCACCCAAGTGGGGCGTAAGCAAAGACGAGTACCTGAAGATCGTCAACATGGCGCAGCGCAGCCCGAAGCAGACCGAGGTGTACCTCCAAACCAACCACCCCGAACTCTACAAGCGACTCTATGCCGCTAACAAAGACGGCCTGAATGAGGAGGTCGCCGATGATACGCGCAATGACCGCTTCGGTCAGCTGGGCGAGCAGATCAACGCCCTGCAGCAGCAACTCTCTGCCGCCAGCGATGCGTACCAGCGTTACAGCGCCGCCGGGCTCCGTGACGAGTTCTATCAGGACTGGCTCGCCTCCGACGAAGCCAAGCAGATCGACGCCATCGAGAAAGCCCTCTGGGAGCGCATCGATCAGTGGGTGAGAGGTCTGCCTGTCAACACAACGGAAGCTCCTTACCCGGGCTGGTGGGTTGACGAGCGGAAGAAGGAGAACGCGCTCATCGATCAGTGGAACAAACGTGCCGCACAGCGCTGGGTGAGCGAGATAGCGAAGAACCAGCAGTTCACAGCCGTCTTTGAGCAGGCTGCGGCTCTTGAAGAAGAGAACGAACGTTTAGGCAAACAGGGGGATCCCGACAACTTCATCTACCTGATGAACAAACGCCAGCTGCTGATCATCTTCAACCAACTGACGAATCTGTTCCTCCCCTATCGCGACGCGATGCTCTTCCCCTGTGTACAACACCTGGAGGTAGACGGTGCAGCGCACCTTGGGAAAGGATAAATAACAATCACGCAATATGAAAAAACTGATGATTCTCGCATCTTGCGCTATGCTGCTTTTGCTGGCAGGCTGCAAGAAGGAAAACAACACTCCCGACCAGCCGCAACCGGCGGCTGAGGTTATCTCCGGTAATGTCGAGCAACCGGCATGGGTTGGTATCAAAGATGACGAGTATGATATGACCTCCTCGATGACTATAGTTGTCAAGGTCGATCTGTCGCTCACATATCCGGAGCAGGTAGCACAAGCAAACTGGCAAGTTGCCGAAGGCGATCTGCTTGCCGCATTCAGTGGCGAGACATGCTTAGGTGTTGCTGCGCCTCAGGCCGATATGGCAAACTTGTTCAACCTGTTCGTAGCCGGTAGCAACAAACAGGATGTCGGCGACGTGCAGCTCCGCTACTACAGCAAGCAACTCAAGAACATCTTCGCCGCTACCGAGACGTTCCCGTACAGCAGCGGCGGAAGCTTGGGTTCTTCTCCAAGCAATCCCTACGCTCCGAAGTTTGAGGTGCAAAAGTAATCTGCACCTCACTTCGGGCTAACCTACAATCCTTGCTTCCACAGCATAATATCCTGTATCATCATTACAGCGAAGCTCATGCCCGAATCCAGGTGCTTCGCTGTGAGCGACGTTGTGTCCAGCACAGCGTTCGTTACGCCGTTCTGCTCGAACAGATGGTACATATTCACCGAGTTCTCCGGTGCGACTATATCGTCTTTCATTGAGTGGTAGATCTTGATGTGCGTATCGCTGTCGGGTACCCAGCCTGTCGTCAGACGCTGTTTGTCCACCTCGCGCAGCATCACTTGCATCTCTGCTGACGTGGAATCCATATACGCCGGTTGCGTGAAGTACTTCACGCTGTCCGAACCGATCAGTTTCGACAGTTCATCGACATTGAACTTCTTGGAGATAACCCAGCTCTTGACGTTGCTTGCCAGCGGCTCTTTGAACACCTGCTTGTAGTCTATACCCATGTGCATCAGCTCGTTCACGGTGATCACGGTCAGCGGCAACACGGCTGCCTGACCGATCTTCTCCCACTCGAGGAACTTGCGGTACGTCAGTCGCAGGTCATACGGTCCCGCACCGGCATAAGTCCGCATGAAGTGCACCTTGCCCTTGTACTCGTTTTGTGAGAGTTTGAGCGCCGCTACGGTTGTCTGCCCGCCTTGCGAATAGCCGTAGTTGATGATCGAGTCGCTGAGCGTGTAGCCTTCGCTTTTGAGCCACTCGCGGGCTGCCAGCAGCGCGTCGATGGATGCGCGGGCATTCGCCTCGCCGAAGCAGTACGCTTGCACGCGATCGCCCGTCTCGCCAAAACCCTCGTAGTCAGCTGCCACCACGGCAACGCCCAACGAGGATGCTACACCCTGCAGATCGCGATAGCCGCATGTAGGGCAATCGCTCGAACTGGAGATAGTGTAGTGGTTGTACAGTGCCATAAATTGGATATGCTTGCTTTCCATCTGCTCCTTTGCCAGCAAGAGCTGCGCGGACATCCACACCGGAGCACCCGTATAATCCCGGGTCAGGTACTTGAACTTGAGCTCGGTAATCGCATCGGTTATGACTTTCGTGTCGTACACCTGTGCACCCATGTCCGGCTTGACGAACGTGATGCTGTCGGGGTTCTCCACCAGCGGATGACCGTTCTTCCACACGTAGGTCTGGGCGCTGACAGTTGAGAGTTGAATGGTGAAAAGGGAAAGGAGAATAACTATACGTTTCATACTTATTTGATTTTATTTCCGGATATGTTATACAATTTGTCACCGAACAGGATATATACCTGTCCGTCGCGGATTACCTTGCGGGCTTTCATCTGTTGCGGCTCTACGCCGGTTGGCTCCACGGTTGTCTGCTCGGTATCGGCTATGGTCAGTTGCACATAGTCGTACTTATATACCTCGGCGACCAACGTGCCGTCCGTCCCGATGAACCGGATCGAATCGCCGCTGAGCTCCACGCGCAGCAGTTCAGCCACGCTGTACTCGCTCGCCGATCCTGCAACCGGCTCCAGCCGCACCACCTCATCAGCTCTGAGTGCTGACCGCTGACCGCTGACTGCTAACAACAACAGCAGTATTAGTAGTTTTGTCTTCATATCATAATAATTTTAAACTTTCAACTGTCAATTCCCTGTCCGGATATACTGCAACGCACGGTCGAGCTGGTTATCCGTGCCGACTTTATTAAATGTTTCTGCATCCAGGGCAACCTCGATATCCGGCTCTATACCATAGCCTTCAACAATCTTCTCGCCCTTGGAGTTCTCTTCCAAGAGATATGCCACTTCCTGCGGAATATAACAGAACACCGGTGTCACGTTCTTCACACCCACATAACCTGCATAGTTGTTCGAGTAACTCGACTCGTCTGACAACGCGCTAAAGCCACCGAACGTACGCGTGCCGACCAGTTTGCCGTTTTCAAATAGTTTGACGCCGTACGAGGTGTGTTCCGCCATACTTACCGATCCGCAGTTACACAGCACCACAACCGGTGCAGTCACCGTCACGTGTGCCGAATCCAGAACCGACATGATCTGCGGCATAACCGGTGAGTAGTCAAAGCGTCCCGAGCCACGCTTGAATCGGGCGTCACAATCATGGAATCCTCCTGATTCGTCCGCCTGTCTCAGCGCACCGAGCACGAACTTCGAGTCGTTGAGGAGTCCACCACCGTTGCTGCGCACATCGATAATCACACCCTTCAGATCACCGGCTTTGTGATGCTCCTGAATGGCATTGAACCACGCACGCCATACGTCGCCGACCTCCGTCACCAACGCCTTGGTCGCATCGCTACTACCGCCGAAGATCTGATTGATAAACTGGTCATCGAGATAGGCACTGAGCTTGAATCCGTCAAACTTCAGGTAGGCTATGTTGTCCTTAAACAATGCGTAGGTGACCTCCAGACCATATTCGTTGATTACCGGGTCTACCGGTTCCAGATACGGGATATGCAGGTACTGGTATTTGTAGGCTATTATATTGTACTTCTCTATAGCCTTCTGGTTTTCACCCGCTAAGGTAAGGGAAAGGGCTGAAGATAACTCCCTGCCTATCGGTGAGTAGAGCGCCAAGGTGTCGTTTTGCGCTGGTGTACGCTCCGACTCGGGAATAGCTTCCAGCCGAGTGACGACCGCCTCCACGTATTTGAGCGCTGCCATCGCTACCGTTTGAACAGTATAGGAACTTTTTACAGTGTATTCCTTCAGCAATCCGTTTTTCGCATAATAGTTCAGATTCAGCTCCGTACGTGCTGCTGTCATATATTCGTCCAAACGCTCACGCGCCAGGCGCAACGGACCCGGACCTGAACTTACGTATTTGCCCGTTGCGTGGTT
>CACZRD010000067.1 GCA_902783545.1 uncultured Bacteroidales bacterium | reverse complement strand
CATGATACCTGCCCAGCGTTGCTTGGGGTTGGTGAGCTTGCCGTCAGAGCCTATCTCGCTGGCACAGATGTTGTACGGTCCGCGCTCTTCGGGGTAGAAGCTCAGGTTCAACGTAGCGATCTTCGGATCTTCGTTGGCGAGCGTCTCGCGGTTCGGGAAGAGCTCTTGCTCATAGACGATACGCGTGCGGTGATCGCTCATGGCGTTGATGTCGTCCTTGATATGCTGCGGGGTGTTCGACTGCGGGTAACCGAAGATTGGGTCGGGTGTGAACCACGAGAGCCAAGCGCGGTTCTTGCCGTACTCGATGCTGTTGCTGTAGGCGTACTCGGGGAAGAGCTCTTCGTTACGCGGGGTAGAGGCAAGATGCCAGTAACTCGGGTAGTGGATATCGATCTCGGTCATCGTTTGCTCGAAGTCGTCGATATACGCTGTACCTACCTTGCCCACGTCACTTGTGTGACCGGGTATAAGGTGTGCAAACTCTGCGTTGATAGCAAACGTTGAAGGCTGCGTAGCGGTTATCCACGGTATCTTGTCAATGGCGTTTGTCAGCCATTGCAACTCCGTCTTCCACGCACCGTTGACGCCCCAGATCGTGTTGGCGAGGGGCTCGCTGCCGGAGTTGACTTTGGTGGTGAGCGGTCGTTCGCGCAGGTGCATGATTGTTGCGCCGAGCATCAGGTCTTTGGTGAAGGCGTACTCAGCGTGCAAGCCGAACAGGTTCTTGCGCTTCATCGAGAAGGTCGATTGGTTCTCCAGCTTGACATCGACCTTTGTGCCGGAGTCGAGGATGCTCTGGTTGAGGATCGTCACCGTTCCCATCGTGTAGTCCACCGTGTAATCGACGTTCTCAACGAGCGTGGCACCGCCGGCGGTGACAGTCACACTACCTCGGGGCACGTTCATCGCGTTCAGGCGGATCTCGCTGCCCGAGGAGCCCTTGAGCTTACCCATGAGGCGGAACTTGTTTTTCTCCGTCATCTCCTGGGCATTGACGAGCGTGGAGTCGTATAGTTCCTGGAAGATATACTTGTCGGCAATCTTGTCATCGCCGATAGCTTGGCGCAGGTGACTACCGAACGGCTCCAGTACAGGGAAGATGATTCGTCCGCTACCGGATAGGGCGGTGTAACCTTCGATGTAGTCGAACTTACCGTCCGGCGAGAGGTTGTTACGGCTGTCGAGCCGGTCGAGGTTCATCACGCGCAGCAGCTGCTTGCCTTTGATGTCGCTCTCGGTGAGGTACTGCAGCTCGGTACCGACGCTATCGTTACGGTACATGACATAGAGTTCGAACTTCTCGCTGGTCATCGATGTGACACCGAGAGAGTAGACGTTTTTCATCATCAGATCCCATGTGCCGCGGCCTTTGTTCTTAGGCGCAGTGTTGCTGCCTTTCAGCATCTTCAGGATCATCGCCGGGGCTTTCTTGCCCATCTGCATGGTGGTGTCGGCGCCAAGCTTGTCGGTGGAGAACTCACCGACCTGATAGACCTTGCCGCCGTAGGTATATTCGTACGCCACGGCGAGCACCTCGTCCTGGTTCAGACCGCTCTTGAGGGAGATGTAACCGAGTGCGGCGTTGAGCGTATATTCCGAACTGTTAAGCAGTCGTGCGGACTCAAGTTTCTCATAGTCCTCACCCGGGTTGAGGTTCGGGAATGTGGACTGCATGACGGCGGTCATCTGTTGTATGTCGCGCACGTCGCCGGCGTTGACTACGGCGTCGTACTCGTCGTTGGCTTTGTTCGTCGGCACAATGTGTCCGAAGGTCGTCCACTGCGGTGTGCCGTCAGCGTTGAGGCTGATGTGCTTGTCGCTATTCTCGCCGAGGTCGCACAGGGCGAGGATGTTACGCGACTCGTCGTACGTGCCGCGTTTGTTCGTTATCCAGACTTCTATACGGTTGATTGTCACACCACTGGCGATGTACGGCAGGGTGCGCATGGAGTTCTCGTAGTTGTCGCGGAAGAAGTAGTTAAGGAAGAAGTGGCGGTTCTCGTCGTAGCTGTCGATACCGATCTCGAACTTCGTGAGCTGTGCGCCGCCTTCGCTGCTGACGCTCTGGCTCTCGGAGTTCTGTTGCGAGACGAGGGCTTGGATCTTCAGTTTGCCGAACTGCAAGCCTACCTTCACGCCGAACAGCGCCTGTGTACCGCGGATAAGGCTGCTGTTCAAGTCCATTGTTACATTACCGCCTTCGATATATTGGATGATATCGTCCTCCTTGCCTTTGTAGGAGAGCTTGAGGTTCTGCTGGTCGAAGCTGAACGATGCCTCGGTGTTGTAGTTGAGGTTGAAGTTCAGTTTGTCGCCGACCTTACCGTTGACTGAGGCTTGGATCTTCTCGTCGAAGTCGAAGATGTTATTGTTACGCGAGCGCTCGGTGAGTGAGGGGTTGTCGATATACTGGTGCTTGAAGCCGAACAGCAACTCGGCACTACCTTGCATCTTGAGTTGCACGCCACCGGGGCCGAAGACTTTGTCTGCGGGACCGATGTTGAACTTCATGTCGGTGATGTCGAACTTCCGCTCGTTGCTGTGCTCGACCTCGCTGATCTTCTGCTTCCAGTAGCGGTTCATCTGCTCGCGTTCGCTGTACTGCAGGTACTCATCGTGACTGAGCATCACCGGCGTGGCGATATCCACGTCGCCGATCTTCGTGTGGACGATGTAATAGCCGTTGTCGGGGTTGTACTCAACCTCGGTCTTCTGGGTGTCCTCGAACTGTATGTCGCCGTAGAACGACGAGTCGGGTTCGAATGCCACGGCTTTGTTCTCCGGCGGGGTGGGAGTAGCGGGTGTCTCGGGAACTACCGGATCATCCGGAGCGGCAGGCGGTGCAGGCAGCTGCGCAGCGCTGCTGCGGTCAGGACGGTTGTCGCGGTTGTCGCGGTTATTGCGATTGCTTCGGTCGTTACGCCGAGGCCGGTTGGTCTGCGTTGACTGCTGGCTGTCGGAACTCTTCCGCTGCGATGACGGCGCCAACCAGTCGGGCAGTTGCGCCCAACTTGCACCGCTCATCAGCAGTGCCAACGAGAGGAAAAGAATATATAGATGTCGATTATTCAAAATAAGGGATTACACATTTAGCGTTGCAAAATACCGTTTTAGAGATGTTTCGATAGGCGGAATGTAATTTGTGATTTGTTATTTGTGATTTGTGATTTACAGAAGCTTAAGGGCTTGTCGGATCACTGCTTCGACTGTTGCCTGCGGGTTCTGGGTGAGCACTTTGTCCACCGCCTTGCTGCTGGCAGCTGCGGGGTAACCGAGGATCGTCAGGGCGCTGACTGCTTCGGTCTTGACCTCGCTGTCGGCTGACGCGGGTTCGTCGAAGAGCATGGTCGCCGCATCGTTGCCGAGGTCGATCTTCAGCACTTTGTCTTTCAGGTCAACGATCACTCGCTGTGCGGTCTTCGGGCCGAAGCCTTTGATGGCACTCAGCGCCTTGACGTTGCCTGTAGCAATGATCTGCCGGATGTCGGCGGCGGAGTAGGCGGACATGATCAGCCGCGCGGTGTTACCGCCGATGCCGCTGACGGTCATCAGCATCTCAAAGAGCTGCCGTTCGCCTTTGGTGGGGAAGCCGTACAGCTCGTGGGTGTCTTCGCGGATGATCTCCGTGCAGTACAGCCGGCAGGGCTGCCCGGGGTTGGCGGCAGTGCGCTCCTTACCCGAGAGCTGGGTGAAGGTCGTGAGGGCTATGTTGATGGCGTAACCGACGCCTCCCGCTTCGATTACCGCCAGTGTCGGAGTGAGTTCCGACAGTTCGCCGTAGATGTATTCGATCATAGTCTGTATTTATGCTGTTTGTGGGCGTGTAGTGCGCATGTGTACACTTATGCACGCAAAAAACGCACAAAGGTACGACTTTTTTTTGAGAAAAGCAAACGAAAAGCAGAAAAAAAAGTGATTGGTAAATGGGTATTGCAAATATGGGGAATCATAATATGGAAGATTAATTAGTAAATCAAAAATGCGGCGACCGGCAGTTAGATGACTGCCCTATGAATGCAGCTGAGTAGCCGACCGTAAGTAAACTTCCGTTCAGCGACTCATCATCATTCATTCGGCCGGTTCTGATGAACCGCCTTGGTCGCCTTACAAAAATAAGAAAAAAATACCAAAAATATATTATTTGAGGCAGAAAATGAACAAAAAGTATATATATACTATGTATATATATAGTATAAGGTGCAAAATCGAAAAACAGGGGCGTTATCGTATGGTTATCTTATGGATATGTTGTGGTTATCCTATGGCGCGGGGTCGTTGAGAGTCCGTAAGGGGCTCGTAGGAGTGCCGTAGGAGTGCTGTCGGGCTGGTGCAAACGTGTTTGTGAGCAGACCGGACGGACAAAGATTCATGTTGTGCATGGCACAAGCAAACAACCAAGCAGTGTTTATGTATGTTTATTTTCTTAAAGATATAGCATTGGCT
>CACZRD010000066.1 GCA_902783545.1 uncultured Bacteroidales bacterium | reverse complement strand
TCTGGATAACATGCACTTCACGCTCCGCAAAGCCAAACTGGCTGTCAACGAGTTTGAACTGGGCGTGGACGGCGACGTGACACTCGGTGACGTGATTGATATGGATGTCAATCTGTCCACCGGCAAGTGGCAAGTCAAACCGCTGCTCGCTCTCGTGCCTGACAAGTTCGCGGAAAGTCTCAAAGACCTGGATGTGGACGGCCAACTTGAACTCGATGCCACAGCCAAAGGACAGTTCGGCAACGAACAGATGCCGCTCGTAACCGCTCATCTGTCACTCGAGGACGGTGAAGGCAGTTACAAACCGCTGCCATATACCTTGCGCGACCTATCGCTCAATGCCGACGCCGATCTCAATCTGAACAAAGGGCAGGTATCGAACGTGAAGATCAATAGCCTGGCAGCAAAAACAAAGAAAAGCGAACTGTCAGCCAAAGGGCAAGTCAACGACCTGCTCGGCGACATGCTCATCGACCTGCAACTTGCACTCGACGCCAACCTCCCGGACTTTGCGTACTTCCTGCCGAAAGATATGCAACTCGCCGGCGGAGCGAAAGGTACTGCCGCAGCACGTATCAAACTGGCTGACCTGACCAAGATGAATCTGGGCAAAGGCAAGATCAATGCCGACCTGACTCTGACTGATCTTCACTACGCCATGGATTCGATGGTTGCCGACCTTGGCAAGACACACGCCAAAATTCAGATACCGAATGCTGCACCAAGCAAACCTAAGGTGAACTGGGCATGCATCGACCTCAATACCGAGAGCGTGGACTTCAGTATGGCTACGCCGCTGGTAGCAAAATTGCAGAAGTCTGCTATCCGTCTGGAGGCGGGTAACGTGCTGAGCAAAGACCCTGTGCTCTACGCGGCGGTGGGTCTGCAGTCCGACAAACCGATAGAGGCACAGATGGATTCGATGGGCGGCGTGATTGACGCACCGAAGCTCAGTGCCTACGCCGAGTATAACACCAAGGACACGACAGTCATGCCCGTGCTGCAAGCCTCGCTGGAATGCAAGTCGCTCGACGGGTTCTTCAAGGAGATCAGCGGCAAGCTCGCTGCCACGCAACTCGATGCGTCCGTCAGTGGCGGACGTAAAGACAAGTCTGCACCACGGCTGAAAGCGAAGATCAACACCCAGGGTATCGATGCAAAGATGGGTAATGAGCTATCCGCCACCACCGGCAAACTCGCCCTCGAAGCCGCAGCCCGCTATAACGCCAAGGGCGAGAACGTGCTGCTGCAGTGGAACCCGCGCCTGAAGATCAACCTGAAGAACGGCGAAGTGCTGATGCCCGAACGCATACCAGAGCCTGTGAGGATTCCGTCTATCGAGTTCAGTTACTCGAACCGCGATATGGATATCGACAACTCGCGTATCGAGCTCGGGCAGTCCGACCTGAACCTGAAAGGTCATGTGCATAACATCGGCAAGTGGTTCCGCCACGACACGATCCTCGAGGGCGAATTGGAAGTCATCTCCGAGCACTGCGATGCCAACCAGCTCATGCTCTGGTTCAGCGACGAGCAAGGCAGTGAGGAGCAACCCGCAACAGCCGAAGCCTCATCAACAAGCGAAGCTTCACAAACAGCCGCAAGCTCACCAACAGGCGAAGCCTCACCAACGGAACCCTTCCTTGTTCCCAAGGACGTCAACCTCGCACTGCGTACGCATATGCAGGAGGTGGAGATCTTCAATCAGGTGGCGAAAGACCTGAAGGGCGGTATCTATCTGAACAACGGTATACTGATCCTCGATGAGGTAGGTTTCGTTTGCCGTGCTGCCAAGCTGCAGCTGACGGCTATGTACCGCACGCCGCGGAAGAACCACCTGTATGTAGGACTCGACTACCACATGATCGACGTGGATATCGACGAGCTGACCTCGATGATACCGAGCCTGGAGGAGATGATGCCTATGCTGAGTAGTTTCAAAGGCGCAGCGGAGTTCCACCTCGCGGCTGAGACGTACCTGAACAGCCAGTACAAACCGAAGATGAGCACCCTGCGCGGTGCGGCATCGCTGACGGGTAAGGATCTCGTCGTGCTCGATGGCGAAACGTTCAGCACGATCAGCAAGCTGCTGCTGTTCAACAAGAAGACCGAAAACAAGATCGACTCCATCAATGCGGAGATCACGATCTACAAGAACGAGATCGATGTCTATCCGCTCTGCGTGCAGATGGATAACTATATGGTTGCCCTCGGCGGACGACATAACACGAACATGACCTTCGACTACGACATCAACGTGCTCAGCCCGATCTATCTGGGCGTGAATGTCAGCGGCACGATGGATGACCTGAGCATCAAACTCGCCAAGTGTAAGTTCGCACAGGATTTCCGTCCGAAGTGGTACCAGAAAGCTGACACGCAGTCGCAAGAGTTGCGTCAACGCATCAAACAATCCATGGAGAAAAACGTCCGCATCAAATAACCAGATTATCCAGAACATCTAGAACTTCCAGAATATCCAGAAATTATGAAACAACCCATTATCCTAACTGCAATCGCTATGACACTCTTAGCATGCAACACCACCAACCCCCTCATCGACCAACCCGCTACGCCGTTTGGCGTGCCGGCGTTCGATCAGGTGAAGACCGAACATTACCTGCCTGCCTTTGAGGAGGCTATCCGTCAGGACAAAGCCGGTATAGACGCCATCGTGGCTAACCCCGAGACACCGACGTTTGAGAACACTATCGTAGCCCTCGACCGCAACGGCGAGCTGCTGGAGCGCGTGACGGGTGTGTTCTTCAACGTACTCGAAGCCGACGGCAACGACGAGATGGACGCTATCGCCGAGAAGGTCAGCCCGATGCTGTCCGAGCTGTCGTCGTACATGATCCTCAACGATGAACTGTTCGCCCGCGTGAAGGCTGTCTATGACCAGCGCGAGAGCCTCGACCTCACACCCGAGCAGATGCGGCTGCTGACCGAGACCTATAAGAGTTTTGCCGACAACGGTGCCAACCTGCCGGCTGAGCAGAAGGAACGCCTGAAAGCTATCAACGAGGAGCTCGACCTGCTCTCGTTGCAGTTCGGACGTAACGTCGTTGCCGAGACGAACAACTGTCAGTTCTTCGTTACTGACGAGGCGGAGCTCAAAGGTCTGCCCGAGAGCGCCAAGGCGGCTGCTGCCGAGGACGCTGCTGCTGCCGGTCATCCGGGTGAGTGGCTGTTCACGCCCAAGCGCACATCCTTCACACCGGTGCTGCAGTACTGCGAGAACCGTGAGCTGCGCCGTCAGGTGTTGATGGACTACACCACCCGCGCCAACCACGACAATGACAACGACAACAAAGCCGTCATCATCCGCGAGATGCAACTCCGTATCGAGCGCGCCAAGCTCTTCGGCTACGACAATCCTGCCGACTATATCCTCAAGGACTGCATGGCTAAGGACAGCAAGACTGTCGATGCGTTCCTGCAGTCCGTGTGGGCACCGTCGCTCATAGCAGCCAAACGCGAAGCTGCCGAGCTCCAGAAACTCCTCGACGCCGATCTCCCGGGCGAGAAACTCCAACCCTGGGACTGGTGGTTCTACGCCGAGAAACTCCGCAAAGCCAAGTATGCCCTCGACGAGGAAGAGATCAAGCCGTACTTCGAGCTGAGCAACGTGCGCCGCGGTGCGTTCGGTGTGGCTACGAAGCTCTATGGCTTGCAGTTCGAGCCGCTCACAGATATGCCCGTGTATAACCCCGAGGTCGAGGTGTTCAAGGTCACCGATGCCGAGGGCGAGCTCATCGGTATCCTCTACACCGATTACTTCCCGCGTGCCGGCAAACGTCCGGGGGCGTGGATGAACAATATCCTCCCGCAGTATGTCGATGCCGAGGGCGTCGATCATCGTCCGGTAATCATCAATGTGGGTAACTTCAACAAACCTGCAGCCGGCAACCCCTCGCTCCTCTCGATGGATGATGTGGAGACGCTCTTCCACGAGTTCGGCCACGCCCTGCACGGGCTCCTCAGCCGCGCGCACTACAAATCGCTCAGCGGCACGAACACACCGCGTGACTTCGTTGAGCTACCCTCGCAGTTCATGGAAAACTACGCCTACGAGCCTGAAGTGCTCCGCACCTACGCCTTCCACTACCAGACCGGTGAGGTGATCCCCGACGAGCTTATCGCCAAGATCAATGCTGCCGGTAAGTTCAACCAAGGCTTCGTCACCACCGAGCTCCTTTCGGCGTCTATCCTCGATATGGATTTCCACGAGCTCACCACCGCCGACAATCTCGATGTCAACGCCTTTGAGCAGCAGAGCCTCAGCAGGATGGGAATGATCCCTGAGATCATCGTTCGCTATCGTCCGACGTTCTACAACCATATCTTCACCACCGGCTACGAAGCAGGTTACTACAGCTATACGTGGTCGGCTGTGCTCGATGCCGATGCGTTTGCTGCGTTCAAGGAGACGGGCAACCTCTTCGATGCTGAGACCGCAGCACGCTTCCGTCACTTGCTCGAGCAGGGCGGCACACGTGATGCACAGGAGCTCTACCTCGAGTTCCGCGGCAAGGACGCTGACCCGCAACACCTGCTCCGCCGCAAAGGATTTATCGATTGAAATACTTTTTGAAACATATTACCCAGATGCCATTACCAATAGTATTGTCGCTATTGGTAGCGGCTCTGGCTATGTGGACGGTGGATTACGTCCGCCTGCCGGAGCTGTGGCGCACGATCCTTGGTGCGCAGGCTATGGTGGCGGTCAACGGCTTGCTGCTCTGCCTCACGCTGCATCGCGCGAAGGCGAGCGGACACTTCTCGCTCATACCGGCTGTGCTCTATGTCGCCGCGACGGGTGTCTATCCCTACCTGCGCGAACACTGGCAGCCGCAGCTCATAGCGGCTATCCTGCTGCTGTTCCTCTACGCTACGCGTAACCTGGCAGACAGCCATGAGCCGAACAACCTTGTGCTGCTCATGACCGTGCTGCTGTGTGTCGTCGGGCTGTGGATACCGGACGCGCTCTGGTGCATAGCCATGCTGTGGATCGTCGTGCTGTTGCAGGGCATGTTCACCTTCCGAACGATCGTCGCCTCGGTGCTCGGCATAGGGCTGGTAGGCGTCTATTATGCCGTGGCGCTGTATATGGGCTGGGCGGAAGGCTGGGATTACTGGGCGCTGTACGACCGACGGTGGATAGGTTTTCAGGCTCCCGCCTGTATCATCGTCTCCATCGTCATCATGTATCTGGGCTTCCTGAGTGTGACCAGCGGAGCCTTCCGGCGCAGCTCCTACGATCTGGTCAGCGCGCGTATGTTACTCTACCACGTCGTGCTGCTCGGACTGCTGTCCACACCGCTGATCCTGCTGCCCACACCTCATCCCGACAGTCTGGTGCTGCTGCCTACCGCTCTCTCATCCACCGCTGCGCTTTACCTGCTGCAGAAACAGAGCGAGGCGCGAGGCGTAACCCTGCTGCTGTACATAGTTATCACCGCCGCCCTCTACACCTGGGTGCTACTCACCCTCTAACCCCCCGGAACTTCCAGAACATCCAGAACATCCAGAACTTCTAGAACATCCAGTTATGATTCCTCCCGACCACATACGCTTACTCCTCTGCGAGGACGATGCCGCCCTCGGCAGTCTGCTTGCGGAGTTCCTACGCCGCCTGAACTTCGAGGTCGATCTGTTCGCCAACGGCGAGGACGCCTGGGTGGGGTTCCGCCAGCGCCATTACGACCTCTGTTTGCTGGATATCAATATGCCCCAGAGGAACGGCTTCGAGCTGCTCGAGGCTATCCGTCAGGCGGGCAGCGAGGTGCCGGTGGTGTTCCTCACCGAACGGAAAGCCACGGAGGACATCGTCCATGCGTATAACCTCGGCTGTGATGATTATCTGATCAAACCCTGCCCGATGGATGTCCTGCTCTGCAAGATCCGCGCTATCATGCGCCGCTGTCAGTTGGGCAGGATCAGCACCGAGACGGAGTTCGAGCTGGGTAACGGCATACGTTTCGACTCCGTGCGGCAGACCCTCGGCGACGAACATCTGCCGGCACGCGAGAGCGATCTGCTGCTTATCCTCTGCCGCAACGCCAACCAGACCGTTGACCGTAACCTCATCCTCCGCCAGCTGTGGAAGCAGGAGTCGTACTTCGCCAGCCGCAGCCTGAGCGTCTATGTCAATCACCTGCGCAAGCATCTCACACCCACCACCGCCCGCATCATCGGCGTGCATGGCAAGGGGTACAAAGTTATTATATGAAACACATCCTCGTAATCCTCACCGGCGGCACCATCACGATGGTGCGCAACCACGACTCCGGAGCGCTACGCCCTGCGGATGTCGATACGTTCAAGGCGTTTGTACCCGAACTGTTTGCCGGCAATGTCGATGTCGATATGCTGCCCTTCACGCCGCTCATCGACTCCTCGGATATCAGACCTGACAACTGGGCGAAGATGGCTAACACCGTCGCCGACAACTACGACCGCTATGACGGCTTCGTCATCCTCCACGGCACGGACACGATGTCCTACTCCGCGTCGGCGTTGTCGTTCATGATCGAGCATCTGGGTAAGCCTATCGTCTTCACCGGCTCGCAGCTGCCCGTCGGTGTGCTACGCTCCGATGCCAAGGAGAACCTGCTGACTGCCATCGAGATCGCCGCAGCCGAAGATCCCTCCGGACGACCGATGGTGCCCGAGGTGACGATCTTCTTCGAGGACAGCCTGTTCCGAGCCAACCGCACGACGAAGAAGAACGCCGAGCACTTCGAGGCGTTCGACTCCTATAACTACCCCTCACTCGCCAAGGCGGGCGTACATATCCAGTACCGCACGAACCTCATCCGCTACCCGCACGAGTTCACGCCTATCTTCCTGCATACCAAGACCTGCACCGATGTGGCTGTCCTCAAGCTCTTCCCGGGCATCAACGAGTCGGTCGTACGTGCCGTGCTCGGCACTCAGGGACTGCGAGGCGTCGTGCTCGAGACCTACGGCTCCGGCAATGCGCCCTCGGCGCGCTGGCTCTACGAGGCGCTGCGCGAGGCGACCGAGCGAGGCATCATCATCGTCAACAAGACCCAGTGTAACATGGGCTCCGTGGATATGGGGCAGTACGAGGTCGCGAGGAACCTGCTCAAGGCAGGTGTGATCTCCGGTTACGACATCACCACCGAGGCGCTGCTCACGAAGATGATGATACTCTTTGGCCAGTTCCCCGACAACACCGACAAAGTCCGTCAGATCCTCACCCGCCCCATCGCCGGCGAGATGACCATCGAGTAGTGATTTATTTTCGTTTTATGGCACATTACACCAAAAAAGTGGCACACCATTTGGCGTGCCACATTTTTTGTTTATGCATCTCGCTGATTAGCGAACCTGTACACCTTGGAGGTTGAACAGCTTGTTGTTGCGGATCACGTAAACCTGACCGTCAACCATCACCTTCTGAGCCTTCTCGCCAAGAACTACGTTCTCAACACCCGACTCGCCTGCTGCTGCAATCCAGAACTTCGGGATGAACTTCTGCGAAGGAACATTGTTGAATGCGAAGTACAGGCTCTCGATCTGACCGGCTGGCAGAGCGATCTTAACCTCAGAGGTAACAAACTTGTCGTCCAGCGTGGTAGCAGGAACTTCCACAGCAGCGTCGTTTACCTTAACAACCATCGTGCTCAGGTCACCACCGTCGGTCTCGGTCGAGCATACATCGAAGAACAGGAAGTACTCAACGCCTACAGGGATCTCGGGCAGAGCACCTGTGAACTTAACGTAGTCTTTTGCTTCCTCTTTGTTGTTAGAGAAATACAAGCCTACAGAGTAATCGTCCGAACCATTGAGCTTTTTGTTACGTACAGAAACACCATAGGACTCTACCTTCTCATAATCGTTGTCATACTGGTTGCCCTCAACTGCACCCTTTGTTCCGGTGTAGCCTTCGAACCACTGGCTTGCATAAGGCCAAGCAGGGTTATCAAGCTGAACTTTGTCAATGTACGTGTCACCACGCTTTGTTGAGAAAGTCTCGGTGAACAGAGTTTGTGCACTCAGAGTAGCGCATGCCAGAACAACGGCGATAACTGCGAATAATTTTTTCATGATTTTTTGATTTTAATTGTTAATATTTGGGGTTAATTATGTTATAAAGCATATTTCGATGCGATATACCCGATAATCACTGCAAAGGTACGAAATTATTTTGATATAAGCAAATTTATTTGCATTTATTTTTCAAATATTTGCTTTTTTCTCCGAAATCCCCGCAAATCCACCGTTTTCCCCTCACCTCTATCCCCCTTATCATCATTCCTCCGTGTTCTCCGTGTTCGCCCTCACAACGCCACGCGGAAGAGAAGATGGATATCGGTTTTGGTCAGCGGGCGGGATTTGGCTTCTGCCCACGAACGGTGATAGACCGTCTCGCTGATGCGCAGGTAGAGCGAATACCGACGGGAGAGGTGGTAGCGCATATTCACATACCACCGTCCGCCAAGGCCGTAGGTGGCAGGAATAGAGTAAGCGTAGAGGACATCGTTCTCGTAGGTATAGATGCGGTTATTCCATTGCCGGACATCGAATCCCTGCAGCCGCAGTTGGATGACCATCGGAATCACACGCAGGTGATACTCCACATCCTGACAGACACTCACGCCATAGCTCAATGGTGCGCTATCCTCAATAGGATGAACGAGCGAGGCGTCAGCACGCGTGCGAAAACGCCATCCGCTGTATTGGTACGCGAATTCCGCTCGCGCACGGTGTGTGCGTAGCGAACCTTTCGTACGTGTGCGCAGTTGCATGAGCAGGGTGTAATCCGGCATCAGAAACTCCGCTTGTCCCAAGAGTTCATAACCGATAGTACCGGTCTGCCGGATACCGTACTTAGCTCCCTCAAAACGAAACACATCGCCGTAGGCGGAGAGTCTCCAGCGACGCAGACCTTTGTACTCGATGCCCAGATAACCGCCATTCTCATCACCGAGACGCGAACCTTCGCAGAACGCGTAGCCATAACGATTGTCGAACATCGGCGAGTAGTAACGGTAGAGCGCCACTAACCCTAAGTCCGGCAGCGGCGTGAGGCGTATGCCGCCTATGCAACCTGCTCCCCATGAGCTGTTCTCTGCCGCAGCAACCTCGGCAAAGAGTTGCATCCAGCGAAAACTATACTTCACGTCCGCACCAACGACACACTGGTGCTTGCCGCGGAAATATGCGTGGTTATAGTAGGTGTTACGCACGGGCACGGAGTCGGAGTACAGATGCTCCATGACCGTGATGCCCACATGCAGATTGCGGAAGTTTGCTGACACATTAGCACCTATAGCATGATGCCACACTTTCGTACTATCCACGGAGTACCACGCGCTGATCTCTGTATGCTTGCCTGCCGTGACGGTGGCGCCTATTCCCTGATAGCGTTCGCTGCCCGCCGAGGAGACTTTAATCAGTCCCTGCCGGTCGTGACCTATCTGCATCACACGGCTACTCTTGCCGGTGTGAAAGAAGTGATTGGTCACCAACCCCTGCCCGAAACGCGCCTCGTAGCAACCCGCCACCAACCGCTTAAGCCTCCCTATATCGTTGAGTTGGATATATCCGCCATATTGCAGATCCAGCCATTGTCCGGCTGCAGGACGGCGGATTGTAACACCTGCCGCAGCCTTGCGGCGAAAAGCGTAACCGTACTTTGCCTGTATATATACCGGATCAGTACCCTCATACGCTTCGATGTTTCGCACATCGGTACGCAGACTCATGTCATGTCGGCCGTATGCCGCCAGCTCGCGCCAACGAAAAGGTTCAGGTTGCGGATCGCCGAGTTCGACAAACGGCAGGAGGTTACGTATCTCATAATCCTTCAGTCCACGCACGAGTTGCAGTTCGTACAGACTGTGATAGGGCTCATCGCGCGCCTTAAGCAGGATAGCTGTTACTTGCTCGTCGCTGAGGAAAGGCAGTTCGCTAAGAGCATCGTAGTCATCGGCATTCAGGGCTATCGGGGTAGTCATCTTTGCCATCAGATCCTCCGCCAGCGTCTCAAAGTCTTGTGTCGAACCGTCGGTAGCGTCCTCGGTGATCTGTGAGTATATATCCTCAATGATACTCTCTATCGGCACACCGATATAACTATTTTCACTCCTCGAAGGCAGATCCAATACGATAGGCAAGTGGTCAGAGTACCCGTCGCGGCTATATTGATAACCGTTATATGTGCGGCGGGGTTTGTAGCCGGTATACTCCTCGTCCTCGGTCAGCAGCCAAGGTGCTTCATAGATGCTTGCCTGCGCAGTATCTGCCAACGATGGCGATACATAGAACTGATCGATGCAACTCCATGTGCCTTGGTACTTGTACGTGCCTAATCCTTGCTGTTCTTTCTGCAGCATGAGGTTATATAAACCCGGCAGATCATTCTGTGGTGCACTGTTCATGTCGCCCATGACGATGATCTTCGCGTCGGGACAACTGCGCAATATACTATCGGCGTGCTGAGCTATACACTGTTTGGCACGTTGCCGGAGAGCTACGCGCGAAGCGCCGCCCAACTGGCTTGGAAGGTGACACAGATAGAGATGCAACGTGTCTTCACTAGGGTTTACTCCGGTAACATAGAGGATATCGCGTGTCGGGCGCTCATCTGGCAGAACAGGCACACGCAGGGGGTGCGCTTCACAGACACGAAATAGATCCGTACGATATAGCAACGCAACATCGATGCCGCGTTCGTCGGGGCTCTCGAAATGAATATACGCATAGGGTAGATTGCGAAGGTTCTGCCTGCAGAGATCGCTGACACACCGCTCGCTCTCGACCTCGCACAGTCCGACAAGCGCCACGCCCTCCCAACCGCCGATGTTCGCTATCGTACGGGCTATATGTTCGCGCTTGAGGAAGTAACGCGCAGGTGTCCAATGGCGCATGCCGTCAGGCGTGAACTCACTGTCGTCATACAAACTGTCAGGGGTACAGTCAAATAGGTTCTCTACATTGTACGACAGAATACGAAAGCCATACAACGGCATCACGGCTATCGTCAAAAGTGCAAGCGTATAGCCGATGCGGATCATGGTAAAACAGAATTCAGAAATCAGTATTCAGCCATCCATCACTCACCGGTGAGGATATGCAGGGAGCGGTGGAGGGCGGTGATGAAGCGGTCGATCTCGGGGAGTTCGTTATACAGGCCGAACGACACACGGACGGTGCCTGGGACAGCCAAGAGGTCGATGAGCGGCTCCGCGCAGTGGTGACCGATACGGACGGCTATACCCTGCTGGTCGAGAAGCGTACCAAGGTCGAAAGGATGGATAAGTGTGCCTTGCGGGGTATAGACATTGAGCGAAAGAACGCCTGCCTTGGGT
>CACZRD010000065.1 GCA_902783545.1 uncultured Bacteroidales bacterium | reverse complement strand
CGCCCGAGATAGCGAATGCGCAGTGGAACTTGCCACGGCTCAGACGGATCATCTCTTGCAGCGTCTGGCACAGAGGCAGGTACGAGGTGGAGGCGAGGTACTGTACCTGATCCTCGCTCTGCATATCCTCGTAGTAGTAGTGGTCAGCACCGATATCAAAGAAACGATAGCGTTTCATGCGGAACGGTGCGTGCATCTGGAAGCAAAAACATATATTTTTCATAATCTTTGAATTTTATCAGTTAATAGTCTTTTATCTTTTAGCAGCCATGCATGGCTGCGGTCTTTTGTCTTTGAGCGTTAGCGGTCTATAACGTATGATTGATTACGCCATCGTAGATGCGACGCACCTTCAGTCCGGCGTCGTACCACTTGATGTTATTCACCTCGTTGCGACCGAGCTCGCTCAGGGACTTGTACATAGCCGGATACTTCACTATCGCATAGATAGCATCCGCCATGGCGTCGATGTCCCAGTAGTCGGTCTTGATAGCGTGCTGCAGGATCTCTGCGCAGCCTGACTGATGCGATATGATTGACGGGCAGCCAACCTGCATAGCCTCGAGCGGCGATATACCGAACGGCTCGCTGACTGACGGCATTATATATACGTCACTCTCGCAGAGCATCTCCTGTACCTGCTTGCCGCGCATGAAGCCCGGGAAGTGGAACTTGTCGGCTATGCCGCGTTTGGCTACGAGGTCGATCATCTCCTGCATCTTGTCGCCCGAGCCAGCCATCACGAAGCGTACGCCGTCGGTCTTGGCGAGCACGCGGGCAGCGGCTTCCACGAAGAACTCCGGCCCTTTCTGCATCGTGATACGTCCGAGGAACGTAACGAGTTTGTCTTTGCGCGGGTGCTTGACGAACTCCTCGGGATTAGGCAGTGGCTCTACGGCGTTGTGAACCGTCGAAACCTTGTATGCCGGGATACCGTACTTCTCGATCACCGTATTGCGTGTCAAGTTACTTACGCACATGATATGGTCTGCTTCCTCCATGCCGCGTTTCTCGATGGAGAACACCGTCGGGTTCACATTGCCACGTGAGCGGTCGAAGTCCGTGGCATGCACGTGGATGACGAGCGGTTTGCCGCTGATATGTTTGGCAAACACGCCTGCGGGGTACGTCAGCCAGTCATGCGAGTGGATGATATCGAAGTCCAGCGAGTGCGCCAGAACCGATGCCACCGCCTCGTAGTTACTGATCTCCTCAAGCAGGTTGTCGGGATAACGACCCGAGAAGCCGATGCAACCCAGATCATCCGTACCGATACGTGTGAAGTCATAGTGGATACCGTTCCGGAAGTTATAGAACTCCTCGGGCGACATTCTGCCTTCCATACGCTGGCGGACGTAGTTGTAGTCAACGTCTTTCCATACTACAGGAACGCTGTTTGCACCGATGATACGCAGGAACGACTGATCCTCGTCACCCCACGGTTTGGGGATAACGAAGGTGATATGCATGTCTTCCTGTTGTGCCATGCCGCGGGTCAGACCGTAGCTGGCTGTTCCTAAACCACCAAGGATATGAGGGGGAAATTCCCAACCGAACATTAATGCTTTCATATCTCGTTCCTCCTATTTTTGTTCGTTATTCTCTGCGGCAGACTGTTGCTCCATCGCGCGCAGTTCATTAAATACCGTCAGGGCTGCGGCTACACTCGGAGCGTAACTCATGCCTCCATGTCCTTTGTACGGCGGGTTGCCGTCGTAGAGTTCGTTGAGCGTGCCGACACAGAGTTCGCTCATCTCTGCCTCAAAGCCTACCAGCAGCCGGCGCATGAAACTCTCGCCGCTGTGCTGATATACGCGCAGGTACGCTTTGCCGTACGCCGACAACGTTGATGGCCATACAGGGCCGTTGTGGAAGTTACGGTCGCGCTCCAGCTGCCCGCCGATATATACCGGACGGTAGTTGCCGCTCTTAGGCGACAGGGTGCGCAGACCCTTAGGTGTATAGAGTTCCTTGGTGCAGATATCCACGATAGCTTTCTGCTGGCGTCTGTCAAGCGGCGAGTACGGCAGCGATACAGCCCATATCTGGTTCGGACGGACCTCTTTGTCCTGGTAGTTGTCGATCACGTAGTCGTTCAGGTACAGTCCGTTCCAGAACGTGCGTACGAAGGCGTCGCGTGTGAGCTCGGACTGATACTCCATCAGTTCGGCCATATGCTCCTTGCCTTGTGCCTTCAGCAGCCCGGTAGCGAAGCACATAGCGTTGTACCAGTAGGCGTTGATCTCCACTACGTAGCCTGTACGCGGGGTTATAGGACGGCCGTTCTCCACGGCGTTCATCCATGTGGCGGGTTTGTCTCTGCCCTCAACCCACAGCAGTCCGTTGTGATGCAGGCGGGCTGTCGGGTGGTTGCCCTTGCGGTAGAAGGCGATGATATCCTGTATCAGGTCGCCGTATTGGGCTGCTACATCCTTGATGTCGGCGTACTTCGTGTACTCCTGAATAGCATACACGAACCAGAGCAGGCTGTCGGGCTCGCCCATGTCCGCCATGTGCAGGTCTTCGCGTTGTCCGTCCAGGAACGCGCGCACCTCGGGCACGGCGGTCTTGTTCATGATCACATCCCAGTACTCGGGACGGTTGATACCCATCGTGCAGGCGCATACAGCAAAGAACTCGGCGCGTGCGTTCGGAGCGTACCAGGGGTAACCCGGCAGCAGGTAGCACTTGTCGCCCTCACGTTTGTAGAACTGCGAGGCGGAGTTCTTGAGCCATGAGTACATATCGTTCTTCGCCATGCGGCGCTCCGACTCTTTCTCCCAGAGTTGCTTTAGTCCGGCAGGCTTGAGCTCGCTCACGCCGGCAGAGAAGATTATTGACTCGCCCTTGCGCATCTGTACCTCGAAGTATCCGGGCACCATCTGATCTTCTTTGTACTCGAATCCGCGCTCTTTCTCCTTGCGGTAACGGATACCTTCGTACCAGTGGGGATCGTGGACGTATGTGACCTGTTTGTTGAACTGCATGTACAGTTTAGGCAGGCTGTCGTAGAGTTGGCATACGCGTCCGTTGGGTATCTCGTCCATGTTCGTGTTCGCCATGCCGTTGGCGTGGGTGAGCGAGTTGATGTCGCGGAACGCGAGGAACGGCTTGAAACGCATCGTGGTGGAAGCGCCGGAGTCCAGCAGTGTGTAACGCACGAGTATGCGCGGCTCGAAGCTCACCAGCATGTGTTCCTTCGTGAGCACCACGCCGCCCACGCGGTAGGTGGTCTTACTGATCGTGATGCAGTCGAACTCACGGATGTACTTGTGTCCGTTGGGCGAGAACTGATTCTCGCCATACTCGTGCAACCCAAGGTTGAAGGCTGCACCGTGCTGGATGATCGTCTCGTCCAGCGAGGAGAGGAGCACATAGTTATGACCTCCTACCGGCACTACCAGCAGACCGTGGTACTTACGCGTATTGCACCCCACAAGGGTCGATGCACAATACGCTCCTGCGCGGTTGGTCAGCAGCAGCTCCTTACTCAAACTTCGCTCGAGGTTGACGAGCAAGGTCTTGTCAAAATTTAAGTAACTCATATATTGTGTTTTTAGGTGTATTTGCCCGGGAATTTGTTTTCAACCTCCGCCACGATCTGCCGCAGCGCCTGCTCGCTCTCTTTGCGGCAGATGAGCAGCACGTTGCCGTTCTGCGCCACGATCATGTCTTTCATCCCCTCAATGACTGCCAGATTGCCTTCCGGCAGGGTCACCACATTGCCGTTGCTCTCGTAGAACAGCGTGTTACCGTGGAGTGCGACGTTCCGGTGCTCGTCCTTGATGCCGAGGTCATAGAGCGAGCCCCAGGTGCCGAGATCGCTCCAGCCGAAGTCCGCATAGATGACGCGCACATCGGCGGCTTTCTCCAGGATGCCGTAGTCCAGACTGATGCTCGGGCATGTAGGGAACTTCTCCTGGATGAATGCTTCCTCTGCCGGTGTGCTCATCACCTCGTCACCCTCCTTGAATACGTCGGCTATCGTCGGCTGATGGGTGCGGAACGCCTTGCGTATGGCGCGCAGGTTCCAGAGGAAGATTCCCGAGTTCCAAAGGAACTCCCCGCTCTCGTAGAACACTTTCGCCAATGCAGCGTTCGGCTTCTCGGTGAATGTCTTCACCGGCAGTACGGCGTTTTCCTTCTTGCCTTCCGCGCTATCCAGCTGGATGTAGCCGTAACCGGTCTCCGGCCGCGTGGGACGCATGCCAAGAGTCAGCAGACTGTCGTGTTCGCTGATGTGCTGCAAGCCGACCCGGAGCGTATTGAGGAACTTGTCCTCACGCAGGATCAGATGGTCGCTGGGCGCGACGATGATGTTCGCATGGCTCTCGGGATCGTTCCAATCGACATCGGCGATGCTCTTGACACCCATACGTCTGCCCATGATACCGGATATGTGTGAGATAGCGTACGCCACACACGGTGCGGTGTTCCGTCGTGCCGGCTCACAGAGGATCTGCTCGGGTTTGAGTTCGGGCAGCTGCTCGAGCATCAGATCCTTGTACATGACGTTCGTCACGATCAGGATATTCTCCATCGGCACGAGCTCGCGGAATCGGTTAACCGTCATCTGCAGCAGGCTTTGCCCTGTACCAAAGAAATCCAAGAACTGTTTCGGTCGGCTGTTCCGGCTCTCCGGCCAGAACCGGCTACCTATGCCTCCTGCCATAATAACGCAGAAGTTCCGCTCACGCGCTAACTTGTCTATCGGTTTTGTCATTATGAATATATATTTCGCCTACAAAGTTACAAATAATTTTTCAATTATGCAAATAATTGCGCAAAATAGTTCGAAATATTCCGAAATATTTGCATTTTTCACTAAAAAGTCGTATCTTTGCGCCGCAAATCATAAATTTGCACGGCTTTGCCGATCGACAAAAATCATAAATTTGAAATTCAAAACGTCCATATTGCTGTTGTTTGTGGGGTTCGCCCTGCTCTCCTGCTCGCGTCCCTCGCAGCCGCTGCCGTACGGTTATTTCCGTATAGACATCCCCGACTACGGCTATCAATCGACCGCCCTGCCGGGCTACCCCTATAGCTTCGAGTACGCGGATATAGCCCGCATCGACACCCGTGTGGACAACGCCGCAGCGATCGTCAAATCCGGCGAGGGCGAAGACTACTGGCTGGATGTAGTCTATCCCACCCTCAACGCGCGCATACATTGCAGTTATAAGCCCATCAACACTCAACTGTCAACCGTCAACTCTCAACTGTCAACTACCTCCACCCTCGCCCATCTGACTGACGAGAGCATCCGCATGGTCTTTGACCACGCCATCAAGGCGGACGCTATTCCCGAGCAGGGTTTCAGCAATCCCGATACCCGCGTCTATGGCGTCTATTACGATCTTGAGGGCAACACCGCCTCGCCGGTGCAGTTCTTTCTGACGGACTCCACCCGTCACTTCTTCCGTGCGGCATTGTACTACAACAACATCCCCAACGCCGACTCTTTGGCTCCTGTCAACGAAGTCATGCGCCGCGACATCCACCACCTGATCGAATCCTTCCGCTGGCAGAAATGAACATCTATAACACCATAGTTGAGCGTGCCCGCCGAGGCGAAAAGATGCTTGTGCGGCTGATTGACCCCGAGAAGTTCGACGCATCGACACTGTGTGAGGGTTTCGATTATTACTTCGTCGGCGGCTCGACGGCTACAGATTGTACGTCAGTGGTTCGGGCTATTCATGCTGCCTGCACGACGCCTGTGATCCTGTTCCCGGGCAGTCCTGCGCAGTTCACTCCCGAGGCGGACGCGCTGTTGCTGCTCACGCTGATGAACAGCCGTGATCCGCGATTCCTGATTGATGGTCATATAGAAAGTGCCGATGCTATCGTTGCCTCGGGTATAGAGTCTATACCAATGGGTTATATCCTTGTGGACGGCGGAAGGGTAAGCACAACGCAACGCCTCACGGGTGCAGAGCCTGTATCTGCACAGAATGCCGATGAAGCCGTACGACTTGCTCGCACAGCCATGCTGCTTGGCAAACATCTGATCTACCTCGAGGCAGGCAGCGGTGCGTTAACACCTGTGCCACAGTCGGTTATCCATGCCGTGCGCGAGGCTGTTGACCTGCCGCTGATCGTTGGAGGAGGTATCCGCGAGCCCCGTCAAATGTCCGATGCCTTCGTCGCCGGAGCAGATATAGTTGTCATAGGCAATCACTTTGAGTCGCACCCCGAACAGATACCGTTGTTTATCGTCTAAACTATTACATGTGCAGTTTGCAAAAACGATTTTTTGGATAAAACACTTGCTAATGTCAAAAAAAAGCAGTATCTTTGCAGCCGGTTTGGAAAAATCGACCATCCGTGCGGCGGGATAGCTCAGCTGGTTAGAGCGCATGATTCATAATCATGAGGTCCCCAGTTCAATCCTGGGTCCCGCTACAAAAGAAGTCCACTCAAGCGAGTGGGCTTCTTTTTTTGGCTATTGGCTGTTAGCTATTAGACTTTGGTTGTCAGGCGTTGATAGATGCGGAAGAGCAGTGGTGGGATCGTGGTCGCCATGACGAGCACGACCGACATACCGATGAGCGTGACGGCACCCAGGGAGTGCATGGCCGGATGAACAGCCAGCACAAGAATACCGATGCCGACGAGCATGATCAGAGCGGATAGGATGATCGACTGCCTATACTGCGGCAAAATAGACTTGCCGGTACGATGCTCGTAGAGCAGTCCTTCGACGATGAAGATCGTATAATCGTCCCCCTGGCCGAAGATGAACGTAGCGAGGATGATATTCACTATATTGAACTGCATGCCGAAGAGCTGCATGATGGTGAGTATCCACACCCAGCTCAGTGCCATAGGGACGAAGGCGATGAGTGCCAGCCAGACGTTGCGGAAACTCAGCCATAGGAACAGGAACACGATCAGTGAGCAGCAGAGACCGATATAGTCGAAGCTGTCACTGAGCCCCTGCGTCAAGCGGCGGAAGTCAAACGCCTTGACGGGTTTCCATGCGCGGAGCAGATCGTAGAATGGTGCGAATGCGGCAGGGCGGAAGCCGGCATCCGTAGCCTCGTTCTGCACGGTGGTGATCAGGCTGTCGGCACTATGCGCCTGCCAGTACGACTGCCACAGGTCGGCACGCTCGGGGTGCTCCGCCATCACGCGCTGCGGGTTGCTCACGGAGTCGAAGTACGCAAGATCGGCACGCTGCTCAGCAGTCATGTAGTTAATGTTTGACAATTGATTGTCAAACAATTTACCATTTGACCATTTACCATTTACCATTAAGAATACTCCCGCGAGGAGCGTGAGGACGAGAATTG
>CACZRD010000064.1 GCA_902783545.1 uncultured Bacteroidales bacterium | reverse complement strand
CCGACCGAAGCAATCACTATCGCCACGAACAAAATGTATATGTTCGGTCCGCGGAAAGGAATGTTCTTGCGGATGTTCTCTTCCGCCTTCTCTACATCTATGTAATGCGTCAGACTCAGTTGTTTGCGAAGATAATGCTTCGCCCGTTTCTTAAATTGAGAGTAATTCATATGCGATCTATTTTGGCGGAATAATGAGTATGCTCAGTTCATAAAGCAGGTAAATCGGCAGGGTGACTATTAACAGCGTGAACGGGTCACCGGTAGGCGTGATGACCGCCGCGATGATGAGGATGGCAACGAATACATGTCCTCGGTAACACTTGAGGTGTTCGCGACGAAGGATGCCGAGTTTGGCCAGCAGCCAGGTCAGTACCGGTATCTCGAACATCAGCCCCAAGAAGATAGACAGTACCAGTAGCAAGGATATATAAGATGTGAGACTGATCTGATTGACTACGATGTTGCTGACTTGATAGGTACTGAGCATATGGAATGAGAGCGGGAAGATAAGGAAGTAGTTGAGTGCCACGCCGGCGGCAAAAAGGATCAGCGAACTCAACACAAAGATGACTGAATAGCGTTTCTCGTTGCGGTACAAAGCAGGCGCAACAAAGCCATACAGCCATGCAACCATCAGCGGTAGGGCAATGACGAATCCCACGCATAGCGAAACCTGCACATGCGTGAAAAACTGCGCTGTAACATCAATGTTGATCAGTCGCTGCCCTTGCTCCAACGGGCGGAAGATCAAGTCAAAGAGCGGTTCCTTGAAGCAGAACACCGCTATAGACGCGACCAACCACGCCACGAGAGACTTGATGAGAACAGACCGCAGTTCGTCCAGATGCTCCCAGAAGGTCATTTCTCCTCTTTCTTAACTTCTTCTTTTTTCTCCTCCTCTTTTGATTCCTCGTCGGCTTTGCCGTTCACACCGTCTTTGAAGGACTTAACGCCCTTACCAAGACCCTTCATGAGTTCAGGAATTTTTTTGCCTCCGAAAATAAGCAAAATAACGAGTACGATAAGAATAATTTCCCAAGTTCCTAACATAACATTTCAAATTTATAATTTATGATTTCAAATTTACGACTGTTTAAGTTGTTCAACAAGATTATCTATTTTCTGCATCTCTTCCGGGATGTGGATACGCTGCGGGCAATGCGGGATACAATGGTCACAGCCGATACAATGGTCCGCTTGCCGTTCTTTGGGTACTGCGCGGTTATAACCGTTCAACCACCGTTTAGCCGGCACGTGGTCTTCAGTCAGCATGTTGTTGTAATGGCTGAAGATCGCCGGTATATTGAGTCCGTACGGACATGGCATGCAGTAGTTGCAGGCCGTACACGGGATCGCGTTGAGGTTGCATATCTCGTCTGCCAGATGCATGAGCAGCGCGTCTTCGTCAGCTGTAATAGGCCGTAGCGGCGAATAGGTGCAGCAGTTCTCTTTGAGGTGCTCCATATAGGTCATACCGGACAGCACGGTGAGAATCTTCTCCGGTGTACCGGCATAACGGAAAGCCCATTCGGCAGGCGTGGCGTTGATGTCCGCACGCTTCATCTCCTTGAGGATGTGTGTCGGCTGTTTTGCCAAACGACCGCCCAAAAGTGGCTCCATGATCACTCCCGGAATACCGCGTTTCTCCAACTCACCGTACAGGTACGAAGCGTTGGTGTTACGCGGGTTATTGCGTTTGGCGTAATGCCAGTCGAGGTAATTGAGTTGGATCTGCACGAAGTCCCAATGGTACTTGCCTTCGTCATGCCATCTGAGCAACATGTCGAAGACACGCACATCGCCGTGGTACGAGAAACCGAGATTGCGGATACGTCCTTTCTGTTTCTGCTCCACGAGCCAATCGAGGATGCCGTTGTCCATATATCGGGCATTGAAAGTCTCAAAGGCATCTTTTCCTCGCGAACTGCCGCCGATACTATGTAGCAGCAGATAATCCACGTAGTCGGTACGCAGGTAGTTAAGCGAGCGCTCGAACATCGTCTGCGATTCCTTACGCGGCCATGCTCCTTCGGAGAAATTGCTCAGTTTGGTGGCTACAAAATAACTGCTGCGAGGATGGCGACTGAGGGCAATACCGGTTGCTTCCTCCGAATGTCCTTGGCAATAAACGGGCGAGGTGTCAAAATAATTGACTCCATGCGCAAGCGCATAATCGACCAACTCGTTGACAGCTTCCTGATCGATAGGTGCGTCACTATTCTCACGTGCTGTACCCGTTGCCGTGGTCGGCAGTCGCATCATTCCGAAACCTAATAATGATACTTTATCACCCGAATTAGGGTTCACTCGATAGGTCATCTGCGAGGGATCGCTGTCGCGGTTAGACGTTAGACCGCTGTCGCTGTTAGAGGTTAGACCTTTGCGGCAAGCTGATAGTAGAACGGATGTTCCTGCTACGGCTGCTGTACTATGTTTGATAAAATCTCTTCTGTTCATAAAGCCATTTACCATTTAGTCATTTACCATGTACCATTTACTTTACGATGTGGGTACTATTTCCTTCTACGTAGATAGCACTGAACGGGCGGGCAGGACATAAGTGCTCACATTTGCCGCAACCGATACAGCGTTCTTTGTCAATAGCCGGCACGAGGACCGTTCGTCCGTCTGCCGTAATGTGTTCCACCATCAGAATGGCGTCCTCGGGACAATGTTTGGCACATGCGCCACAATGGTCACCGTTGGTCACGGGGATGCAGTTCTGCTCGATCCACACGGCGTGACCTATATGAATGAAGGATTTATCTTCTTGTTTGACAGCCTGAATAGCACCCGTCGGACAAACCTGCGAACAATGCGTACACTCGGGTCGGCAATAACCGCGCTCGAAAGACATCTCGGGTTGCATGAAGCGCATCGGGTCGGACGAAGGACGCAGGACGTTGTTCGGGCAAGCACTCACGCATAACTGACACGCCGTACAATGCCGTTGCATGTTCCGTGCCGACACCGAACCCGGAGGAGTGGTTGGCGTCCCACGATGCGGGGCTACCTTATCTTCTATCTCCGCCAAACCTCCATCTACTTTGATCTTCGCTTGCGCGAAAGCCGCCGTTCCTACTGCAACCGCCGCGCCAGTCAAAAATGCGCGACGAGAGCCGTCCGGCTCTATTTGTGATTTGTGATTGGTAATTGGTGATTTAGCTATTGCAAAGCTAATCGCTCCGTCATGGCATTTGTCGATACAGTCGCCACAAGCCACACAGCGCGTCAAGTCCACCGTGCCGTTCTTAAAATCAATAGCCGCAGCTTTGCAGTTCTTCGCGCAGAGCGAACACTTGCGACATTTGTCTTCGTTGATCTGAATGCGGAAGAGTGAGAAGCGCGCGAAGAAACTTAGGATCGTACCTACCGGACAAACGGTATTACAGTAGGTACGTCCATGTTTCCAAGCCAATACACCGATGATACCCAGCGTCAGAAGCGCTACGATGAAGGTCGTTACACTTCGCATCCAGATCTCCGCTTCGGAGAAAAGGTAACTATCAAAATGGTTTTCTACAGCAGCCAAGCCGTTGATGAGCAAGTCATACAGCGGTCGGAAAAGCGAGTTGACAATGCGGCCGTAAGCAGAGTAGGGAGCTAACAGCGTGGTCACCGGCGCAAAACCGAGAATGAGGCAGAGGATGAATACTGCCAAGACGGAGTACCGAACCCATTTCTTCTCCGGCGAATAACTATAGCGGTTCTTTTTTGCTTTCCGCCCGAACCAACTGATGATATCCTGCATCACGCCTAGCGGGCATATGATGCTGCAATAGAGTCGTCCGAAAAGGAGCGTGAGGATGATTAAGCCTGCCAGCACACCGAAATTGAGTGCCATCAGAGCAGGTAAGAACTGGATCTTAGCGACCCATCCCAACCAAAGGTTGATCCGCCAACTCACACCGAGAAACAGCAGCGTCACGGCGATGTAAAAAAGAGCGGCGAGTATGATTCGTATCTTGCGTAACATAAAGCCATTTACCATTTAGTCATTTTCCATTTTCTCATTTAGTGGGCAAGCCGGGCTTGCAAAATATCCACGCACTCTTCGATGCTCTCGATGTCGGCAATCTGTGTATCGATGGGGCACATTGACGAGCGGTCGCGATTCAGTATCATCGGCACTTCCTCGGTGGCAAAAACAAGGATTCCTTGCTGTTCAAACAGTTGCTTGGCTGGTGTACAGATGATATTCGTGTGCACCTCTCTGACACCGCCGGTTGCCATGATTGCCGCTGCGGCTTTGCCGATGATCTTGTCGGCTACTACCGCGCCGTTCAGGCGTTCGGGCTGTTCGCTGAGCAGTTGCAGCAGGTCTTGCACACCGCGGTTGGCGTGGGTGGTCAGGGAATCGTTGTTGTACACCAGCAGACTCAGCCCCTGCTCATTGAGCATGTCGAGCATCTGAAATCCCTCCAGCGTTGCACCGCGCAGAATCGCCTCTTGTTGTTCCTGCGCCTTCGCATCCAGAGGTTTCTTCCCTTGTTTGACGCAGCCTGTCAGCACTCCAACCAACAATACTGCTGTGAGTAAGTAATGTCTCATAAGCATATCTTTTTAGTTAGAAAGTCCATTTCAGTCCGGCAAGAACGGTCGTGCCGGGCATCGGGAAACCTTTGTTAATCTCGTATTCTTGTCCGAGGATATTATCCACGGTAATATTTGCCCACAGACCCCGCCAGAGACGAACCGCCGCGTGAGCGTTCCACAGCACGTAGTTCTCTTTCTCCGTTTGCGGTCCGGTGACCAAGTACAAACCGTGGATATACTGCACATCGGTGCCTACACGGAAACGGTCATGGTGGTAACGGGCGGCTATATTAAGTTTGTGTTCCGGTGCTCCGAGTTGCGGGTTCGACATATGCAGAAAACTGTAATTGGCGGTCAGAAACAGCCCTTTGACAATGTTATAGGTGAACTCCGCTTCCAGACCGCAGTTCTTCATCTCTCCCGTATTGACGTTCTTCGGCTTGCCGTTCGTCATGTGCGTGGTGATCATGTTCGTTGCTTGCAGATAGAAGATATTGGCACCTATACGGATCCGGCGGTCCAACAGAAACTGACGATACGACAGTTCGTAGTTCCATACGTTCTCTGCACGGAGGGAGTCGTTGGCAGGTTTGTACATGTACAACTCGCGAATGGTCGGATTGCGGAAACCCCGGCTGACAAACGCTTTGAGTTCGGCGTTCTGTGGCAGCAGGAAAGACAGACCGCCTTGCGGAATATAGGCGATACCGCTCTGGCAATGCCAGTCGAAACGGATGCCGACATCCAGAGCGAACCATGACACCACCTCCTGCCGGAAATCCACATAGCCTGCCAACTCGTACTGCGCCTTGCGGATGATATCGGTCTTGGCACCATCCGCTATCGCTGCGTTCCATGCGTGGCCGCCGAAATGCTGGTAGTCAAAACCGAACGTAGTGCGATTGCCACGGAAGAAAGCGACGGACTGATATACGGATACTCCCGCCATGAAGTCTGTATGATGGTAAAGAGCGGTCTGTGGCTTGCCTCCGGCGGAAGCGTAACCATCGTTGATCGTATGATGCCCACCGCTGTAATAGAGTCGGATGGCACCCGAAGTCTTGTCGTACCGGTTCTCCACCGAGAGTGCTGCCGTTCCGCGCAGGATATGCATCATGTTGTCCAACATCGGTGCATCTACCGTACCCGGGTTCTGCGAATTGAAATATGCCACATTCCCCGTCGCTCCGATGCGCCAATGATTGGTCAACTCGTAGCCCAACCGCACAAAACCGTTGTATTCGTCAAAACCCATATGATCGCGATGACCTTTCGTACGGCTGTAGTTAAACCCTGCCGCATGGCTGTACGGACCCTTTCGGAACTGGTTAGAGATACCGGCATCCACCGTGTAGTACGAGCCACCCCGTGCATGGATGTCGGTCAGCACGGTGTCGTTCTTCGGCTGCCGCGTGACGATATTAACCACACCACCCAAGGCGTTAGAACCGTAGAAAAGCGAAGCGGGACCACGGATTACCTCCACCCGCTCAGCAAGCATCGTCTGGTAATTGTCGGATATTGGATGACCGTACAGACCGGCGTACTGCGGCAGACCGTCAATAAGTACCAGCATGTCCGTATTGGGCGAACCGCCGATACCGCGCACTTTGATGCCACCCGAACCTCCGGTGCTTACGCCGTAGCCAAGCACGCCGCGCTGGGTAACGAACAGACCCGGCACTTCGGCGGTCAGCGTAGGTAGCACATTGATCTCGTTGCGCTCCTCCAACTGTGCCTGACCGATGACGCTGACCGTCATAGGCAGCAGACGAGGATCCGCCTCCGAACGGGTGCCTGTCGCTACCACTTCGGGCAGATCAACCAACCGCAGACTGTCTTGACTTTCCGCCGCACGAACAGGGAGACTGAAAATCAAGAAACAGATAATAAACCATGAGTGGTTTATGTAATTGTAGTAAGACATGATATGCAATTACAAAATCCGCTGCAAAGATACAAAAAAAATCCCATATATGCAAGAATATACAGGATTTTTTTGTTTTTGCACGTAAATTAGTACTCATTCTTGCGTTTGGGGTTCTTAGCCTTAGGGCACGATTTTCTCATCGGAAACCATCCTTTGCGCACGCGTTCACGCTGGTGAAACACTTCGCCGATTCCCCAGAAGGACGAGAAAGCAAAGATACCCAAGAAGATAGAGATATACACACAACGATTCGAGCGAGTCAAATTCCTCGTCGCGTAAGAGCATATTAATGCTCGATACTAATATGTCAGGGTTGTGCGGTAGGTAATCCATTATTTCAATAAATTTTTCAATTCTTCTATACTTGCACAGGTCTGCCAGTCGGCGAACTGCTGTGCGGCAAGGCGATTGGCTTCCATATCATCTACAAAGATTGTTTGTCCGTCGCCTATCGCGTTGGCAACATGCCGGAAGAATTTCTCTGCTGGTTTCGTTAGTCCAAGTTCAAAGGACAGGAACACGCCATCAAACAGCGTTTCTATTTGCTGCCGATAGAGCGACAAAGTATGTTGCCAATGAATAGCGTCCGTGTTCGACATGAGATAGGTGCGATAGCCTTTGGCTCGCAACTGCCTTATCGTCTCCCACGCTTCGTCCGGAATGCCGGCATGTATTGTATTCCAGGCGTCAATCACCTGTTGCTCCGTTGTGCCGGATTTGCAATGTGCCAGCACCTGTTTTAGGAAATAGCGTGTATCATATGCCCCTGTTTCAAACCGTGCCCGCAGTGTATCTTCTTTGTCATTCCCGAAGCCAAGGACATGCGTTATGTCCTCGTCGGATAGGAATTGCTGAAGGTCATTCAGGCAACCTTCCC
This sequence comes from uncultured Bacteroidales bacterium, assembly GCA_902783545.1. Classification (GTDB taxonomy): domain Bacteria; phylum Bacteroidota; class Bacteroidia; order Bacteroidales; family Paludibacteraceae; genus Colicola. The sequence continues at coordinate 6,697 of CACZRD010000064.1, read as the reverse complement.
TGTCATGCTTCATCAACACACCACCAAAATCAAAGACTACACTTCTCATAACATCATCCCAAGTCTGCAAATATGATCCAATCGGGAGCATGGTAAGTCAGGATACCAAATTTTCATATCAGTCTATCTTTAATACTTTCATTGCATCGGCCAATATCTTATCATGATCGAAGGCTAATGGCGGTAATTCATTCAGCGGCCACCATTTGGCTGCAGCTGCGTCATCGGCAGCAGTAGCCTGTGGCATGGTAGTCATGGCGGTGTAGGCGGCGGTAATCACACGTCCGCGCGGATCACGTTCCACGTCGGAATAGACACCGGAGAGTTGCATGCCGGTCAACACAATACCTGTTTCCTCTTCCAGTTCGCGCTCGGCACAATGTGCGACTGTTTCGTCCATATTGAGGAAACCACCGGGGAATGCCCAATAACCTTTGTATGGGTCGTTTCCGCGTTGGATAAGCAACACGTACAACTGACTTTGTTTCTCAGCAAAGAGCACCGCGTCAGCGGTCACCGATGCACGCGGATATTGGTAGGCATATAGCCCGTCTTCTGTCAACTTATAGTCCATATGCTTCATAGAATCGATTAATCAAACACAAAGTCTGTCTTTTCGACGTTGTAGCCGTAGATCGTTTTGAAGTTGTCATGCATGGAAATCACGTAGTATCCATTATCCTTCCATTGCTCGCCGAGCTTGCGTGCTTTCTCGGGGTTAGCATGGTCTCGGTTTTCATCATCGGCTATGAGCATAAACGCTGCGGTCTTATATTGTTTATTACCCAAGCAGTAGTTATGCATGGCGCAGTCACCTCCGCTGTTGCCGAACGAGAGCACCGGCACCTTGCCAATCTCCTGCGTGATCTGCAGCACTTTGTTGGTCTTCAGGTTTTTGATGATCAGTTCGTCTGTACGTACCAGATACTCCTCCTTACCCATCGTGTAGTCCACACCGTCTTCTGCAGCTTGCCCGGATGAGTGGAGTTTGACATCCATGCCTATCACGCGATTTGGTTCTAGGCCGATGGACTCTGTCAGCGCGCGGCAGATGAAGCGGTCACTGCCCGACACGACATAGTACGTAAATCCGTTCGCCTCAAGGTAGTCAAACACCTCTAACATCGGCTTGTAGAAACTCTCACCGTAGGTCATGTACTTGAATCCGTTGGCAGGTGTCTTAGCATAGTCTTTGACGTACTTGTCGAACTCGGCAAGCGTCATACCCGAGTACGCTTTGGCGGCTGCGTAGGCGTGCTTCATATCAAAATGGTCTGGCAGTTTGGTGCCGTTGCGCACAAAATCGCGAATCTCCAGTGCGGTCTGACGGACATCCTCCGGGCAGGTATCCCGGTAGGTGAAATCGTCCAGTGCGCGGTACTCAAGCAGGTTGTACTCGAAGTACGTAGGATAGAGTTCTCCTACGAACGTACCATCCATATCGAACGTGGCTATTCGGTCACTAACGGGAATGAAGTTCTTTGACTGTGGGTTTGTCACGTCTTGCACATAGGATTGTAACGCCGTCAATGCCTCGCAATCGTTCCACAAAGTGAAGTACTTTTGCTCAATTGGTTCGTTTGGCTTGCACGCGCTAAATACGCCTGCAAGAATTAGTACTACGACTTTAAATAAGAATTTGTTTTTCATATCTTTTTAATCATCTATGTACATTAGATCAGTTGATTTATTATATCAACATTCTTGTCTGTTTGCGGTACTCGGAGTAGTCGGGTTTGTTGGCGAGTTGGCGTTTCTCCATGAGCGGGATAGAGATACCGAGAAAGAGTGCAGTCATTGCAATCGCGCCGCCGATATACATATCAATGCCATTCAACGAAGCGTACATGATCCACATGCCCCACCAGAATTGTATCTCGCCGAAGTAGTTGGGATGGCGACCGTGTTTCCATAGTCCGATGTTACATACTTGACCGGGATGGGCGGCACGAAAATCATGGCTCTGCTTGTCAGCAATGAGTTGGATAGTAGCCGACGCAAGGCACACGATGAAACCGAAGATTAACAGGCAAAGGGTTAGTGGATTAGTGGTTAGTGGGTTAGTGGTCTCAAACAGCTTTAATCCGGGCAACATGGCGGCAAAGACGACGAGCGTCGGCATCATGTTCAGGCCGAAGAGGTTGATGAGTTGGAACACCAACGGATGTTTGCTGCGATACTTCGTGTAACGCCAGTCTTCGTGACCGATTCCCTTGAAGGTAATTGCCCAATTACGCGTAAGCCGCCAGCCCCAATACCACGAAGCGATAAGCAGCAGAATGACGGGCAACGACCATATGCCGGTATAGAACGCCCACAGCAGAAAAGCAATCGGCGGAAAGACACTCCAATAGGGATCATAGACCGACACGTTCTCATAGAGCAACCCGAATGCCCATACAATGATTGTAGCCAGCACGTCTGCCAATAGCAAAGCTATAAGAGGATGAACGGGTGAAGGGGTGAATGGGTGAAGGGTTAACCAATCAAACAGCAGCCAGCCGGCTGCACCTGCAAGCGCGTAGATGGCGGCTATCAGCGCCACGCTACACCATTTGGAATAATCTCGTTTCATACTATTCATAGTTTTTTAACATCTTTTTTGCCAATGGTACGTACCAGTTGCGGACTTCGTCGGCAGTGGGTGTGTGACCACCGGGGAAATGGAAAGAATGGTTATAATGCTCCAAGAAGAGCGGCTCGAAATGCGCTAAGGTATCTTTCTCACCGAATAATCCCCACACATGGTCGCGGAATTGCGGGTGGCAGTTGGCGAACTGAGTTGCCTCTAATGCGGCAAACTCACCAACCAAGGCTTCATCAATAACGAACGATTGCTTGCCATCCTTGCGCGGCGATTTGTATTCGTGCTGACCGATACGCGATCTTAAGAACTCCGACATCCGGAAATGCGGATTACCCAGCATGGCAGGAATACCTGCGACCGGAGCAATCATCTGCGCATAGAACGCACCGCAACTGTTCCCTACGAGCAAGTCGGGCTTCTCTCGGTCAATCAGTTCGCGGATGAAGCGCAGCGCGTCCTCAGGATGCATGGGTAAATCCGGCGTAAGCACTTCCGCACGCCCCTTGAACGCCTCGCGTAACGCATTAGCCGGCACACATTGCCCGCTGGCGTAAAAGCCATGTAAGAATAGGATCTTGGGGAGTTTGTCTAACCGCATAATCTTCACCAGGCGGTCGTCTCCACGGTATAGATGGCTGCACAGATTGAATGCACCGGTATCTCGGAAACCGCATTTATGCATCACACGCTCGGAGGCTGGGTTATCCACAAAGCAGTCGCACCACAGCACCTTGAATTGCTGCTCACGGAAACAGTAGTCAATCATCAGACGCAAGGCTTTCGTGCATATTCCTTGGTTCCAGTAGGGTTTGGCAATCCAGTAACCGATCTCGGCATCATGTTCGCCGATCTCTATATTGCTCTCGCCCGGCAGGTAGTAGCCCATGCAACCGATAGCTTCGCCGGTCTGTTTTAGTTCAATCGCCCATGTGTGGTCGTTGTGGAAGATTGTCCGAATTATCTCCAGACTCTCTTTCACGCTCTTGTGCGGAGGCCATCCGGCACGAGGTCCGACATCCGGATCAGAAGCGTATTTGTACAACGCCTCCGCATCACTCTCCTGCCACGGTCGTAATATGATTCTATCGGTTTCCATTTGAGAGTGCAAAGGTACAAAAAAAATCCCACATATGCAAAAATATGCGGGATTTTCATTCATTTTTCTCACATCTTTATGTGAATGTGTGAATTTTACCTAGTTAATTCTTGGTACATCTCAAAGAGTTTGGCCACGCACTCCGATTCGGATGTCTTGCCGGGAACAAAGCCGTACGCACGCATAACAGCACGGTCGTTGTCTTGATGGGCTTTACGTAACTCGGCGGGCATCGTTACATCATCGTACAAAGCCGCAAGAGAACTATCTGGATATTTAGCACGGGCATCAAGGATAGCTTGGGCTGTTTGCTCGATACGAGCCTTCTGCTCTTCTGTTGGTGTGGGCCACGGGAAGTTGTTATAGACGATGTCTTTCGAATAACGGTAACGCATTTCGAGACGCCCGCAGACTACACGCATCCAAGCCATGTGGACATTGGAGGTAAGTACGCCGAAGTGATAGAGGGTAGCATTGGGGATAAATTGCATAGCATCATTAACCAAAATATCTGGAGTCAAGAATCCTATCGGCACATATCTCCTGCGCTCTGAACTAACACGGGGGACAACGATATAATCGCTTTTCGAATAACGCACTTCCTGGAATAGCCATGAGGTATTGGCACTTTCTCTTGTTGCCGCTTTTGTGCTGCTCAATCGGAACTCACGCACCTTATTCACGCGCTCCAATAAGAAAGGACTACTTCGTAATTCTTGTGGTGTGATATCAACCAACCATAAACAATAACGCTTTTTGTTGTTGATATATTCCTCAGAGCCATAAATCGGTTTTATCCATTTATGCAAAGCCGGTTCTTTTTGAATAGCCTCGTTGTACTCATCTTCCTTTAGAAAGAGAAAACCACCATCGGTAGGTTTACTTCCGTAAATCATATCCGGCACATCGTAGAGGGGTTTGGAACGGCTATTGATCCATGTATCGGGTGCGTCAATGAGATAAGCGTTGATATTGTTAGCGGTGACGGATTGGAGGTCTGAGATATAGATTCTCTTGAGCGGCGAATCCAATTCGCCTATAACAGAAGAAAAACCTATAATTACACAATGTACATGCGCCTTAATATCCGCTTCGGAGTCCCAACGGAATGTACGAAAAGCAAAGTCAATATGAATATTGAAGCGTTCAAAGAGGGGTTGCCAGATAGAAGCGACTTGTTCTCCTTGAGTGATGGAATTGGTTGATACAAGAGCCGCTTTGATATCCGGATTAGCCTGCATGAGTTGCGCAGCTTTCATATACCAACCCGCCACGTAGTCAATCTTCCCCGCAGTCTTGTAGGGTTTGCCCTTTTCGTCCACATAGATAGAAAGCATGTCATCCTTCTGATCTTTTGATTGAAGGCTATATCCTACAAACGGTGGATTACCCATGATATAGTTGAGTTTCTCCGGTGCAATGACCTCTGACCAGTCAATACGGAGTGCGTTACCTTCTTTGATATTGTGGTATACTTTCAGCGGAAGAGACTTGATTTGGAAGGAAGCTATCTTTTCTGTCTCTTGAAGCATTTGCTGTTCAGCAATCCATAGTGCTGTGGTTGCAACCGATACGGCAAAATCGTTGATCTCGATGCCGTAGAATTGATGGATGTCCACCTTGACCGGATTCGCGAAATCACCGATAACTGCTTGACCTTTATTTCGCAAAGCGATGACTTGGTTTTCGAGACGACGGAGCGAGACATAGCTTTCCGTCAAGAAGTTACCACTACCGCAGGCAGGATCGAAGAATGTGAGAGATGCCAGTTTGTCTTGGAAAGCATCAAGGCGCTGCCGTTGTTGCTTCTCTTGTGTGATGCCCTTAATCTCTTCGAACTCTACTTTGAGGGCATCCAAGAAGAGCGGATCTATTACTTTGTGGATGTTCTCGATGCTTGTGTAGTGCATACCTCCGGAACGACGTGTTTCGGGGTTGAGGGTAGATTCGAAAACAGCACCAAAGATTGTAGGACTGATTTCACTCCAGTCAAAATCATCGGAAGCTTTTGCGAGAATCATTTGTTTCAGTTCCTCGGTAAACTGCGGTATCTCCAAACGTTTATCGTGGCTGAACAATCCACCGTTTACATACGGGAAAGCTTTGAGCGTATCGTCCAAGTAGCGGTCGCGTTGCTCAATCGGTGTATCCAACACTTCGAATAGATCTATGAGTGCACGGCGCAAGTCTTTGGCTTCATATTGTGCGAGATAATCGTGGAAAGCGGTACGTTTACCGAACAAGTGTGCATCTTCCGCGTACAGGCAGAACACCAAACGTACGCAAAGGATGTTCAGACTACGGAGTGTTTCCGGATTCTCGGGATCGTAGTATTGTTTGAGCAGCAGATCATAGATTAAGCCGACCAATTTACCGGCCTTGAAAGACACCTCTTGTTCGTGCTTGATATGTGCATTTCCGGAATCAACCAAGAACAACAATCGCTCGTAATCCTTCTCAAAGTTCTCCAACAAAATCTTCTGCGGCTCATCGTTGGGCTTGTTCATGTCGTACACCCAAAACTCGCGGAAGTTGCATGTGATGACCCAACGAGGGTGTTTGTCCACCGGCAGACCAATGATGTACTTGCGTGCCTGTAAGAACGGAGTGAGGATTTCTCCATTAGATTGACGGATGCCTTTACCAAGGTCTTTATCCATGCTCTTTTGCTCGATAAGAACCTTTGTGGTAGCGATATAGCCATCCATGAAATTGGTACTATCGACCATGACCTGATCTTCGAAGTTGATGTAACCATACGGGTCCTCAACGCCAAAGACTTTTTGCAGCAGTTCCAACCAAAACGTCTGCGTGTGGCCCTTCTCGTATCCTTTATTCGCCCATTCTTTTGCGAATTGAACAGCTGCTTTAGATTGTTGTATAGGTGTCATAGCATTAGTTTTATTACTACGCTATGACCGGCACATAAAAAGCGGGATAACTTGTTACTATCCCGCACATCTTAGCTCTGGCAAGCATATTACAGTAGGATAGCAAACAAGAATCCCGCCGTG
>CACZRD010000063.1 GCA_902783545.1 uncultured Bacteroidales bacterium | reverse complement strand
TCAAAAGCAATAAACAGACAAAAACAAATCGTCGCGCTCAATTTGTGGATGTAACAATCAATATATTAATGAATTGCAACACAATGGAATAATTTATAGTGGACACTGGTGATGTCAATTATGCGGCAAGCCGCAACAACAAGACTAATCTAATATCAATATACCTATGAATCTGACATTTCAAATCAACTATCGCACGGTGTACGGTCAAGAGTTGTGCATCGTGGAGACCGGTTCGAACGTGGCAGGCTGGACGGAGCAATCGCCGCTGCTGTTAACCTGCCAGGGTGAAGACTTCTGGACGACAACCGCCAAGCTGGACGCTGCAGGTACGATCGTCTATAAGTATGCTATCCGTCTGCAAGAGGGCGGCTACATCTACGAGGCAGGACTCGACCGCAAGATCACCATCCGCGCTACGGACAAGAAAGTCGTGATGCGTGACTTCTGGCAGGCTGTGGACTATGAAAAAGCATTCTACACCACAGCGTTCCTGAAATCGCTGTTCGCGCGTCACACGCCTGAAGCACCGAAAGCCAAAGGCCGTCCGAAAGCCTGCAACATGACATTCACCATCGACCTGCCGCAGATACTGCCCTCACAGGGCGTGGGTATAGTAGGCAGCATCCCTGAGCTCGGAGCGTGGGACACGACCAAGTACCTGCCGATGAGCGATGCAGAGTTCCCCGTATGGAAAGCCGACATCAATGTGAAGGGCATCGAGCAGTTCGAATACAAGTACGTCATCTACGACCTGGCAAGCGGTAACATCGCCGACATCGAATGGGGTGAGAACCGCCACGCGTGGGGATTGCCGGAGGCCGGCTCCCGTCTGCGCGTGAACGACCGCTCGTTCCGCCGCACGCTGCCGCGATTCCGCGGTGCCGGCGTAGCCGTGCCGGTATTCAGCTTGCGCACCGAAGAAGGATTCGGCATCGGTGAGTTCCAAGACCTGAAGAAGCTCGCAGACTGGGCTGCCCTGACCGGACAGAAGATGATCCAGACCCTGCCGATCAACGACACGACACTCACGCACACGAACCGCGACTCCTACCCCTACAACGCCGTTTCGGTGTTCGCTCTGCACCCGATCTATATCAATATAGAGAAGATGGGACGCCTGACGCCCGCCCTCAAGAAGAAATACGAGGCAACGAAGAAGGAGTTCAACCAGAAGACCATAGCCGACTACCAGTGCGTATATGACGAGAAGATGAAGTACTTCGAGGCGCTGTACGAAGCCGACTGCGATGTCTGCTTCGCCAGTGCGGAGTTCAAGGCATTCTTCGGCAAGAACAAAGGCTGGCTGGAGCCCTACGCAGCGTTCCTCGCCAAGCGTGACGGCAAGCCGACGGGATTCTACTACTATCTGCAGTTCCATGCCGACAAGCAGCTCAGCGACGCCGTGGCGTATGCTCACTCTATCGGCGTAGCGATGAAGGGCGATATACCTATCGGTATCAGCCCCGACTCGGTGGATGCCGCTGTTGAGCCTAACCTGTTCAACCTCGACGCCTCGGCAGGCGCACCGCCCGATGACTTCTCGATCAGCGGACAGAACTGGGGATTCCCGACATATAACTGGGACGAGATGGCAAAAGACGGCTACGACTGGTGGCGCCGTCGCTTCACGAAGATGCAGGATTACTTCGATGCCTACCGTATCGACCATATCCTCGGATTCTTCCGTATATGGCAGATGCGCAAGACTGACGTATGGGGACTGTGCGGACACTTCTCGCCCGCTATGCCGTACTCGCCGCAAGACCTGTGGAACATGGGCGTATGCCTCGACATCGACCGTATGACCAAACCCTATATCCGCGGTAACTTCCTCGGCGACGTGTTCGGTTACGATACCGAAACAGCCAAGCAGCGTTTCCTGAACACGAACGACAATTATGTGTACTGGTTCAAGGATGAGTTCGACACCCAGATGAAGGTGCAAGACTACTTCGACGCCGTGCTGGTGGATGACGATACGCTCCATAATGCAGGTTTCATGAACCGCGATCAGGCGATCAACCTGCGTGAGGGATTGTTCTACCTGCACTGCGAGGTGCTGTTCGTGCGCGACCAGCGTAACCCCGAGATGCTCCATCCGCGTATCAGCATCTATCAGTCGCACTCGTTCAACGAGCTGTACGACGACCAGAAACGCATCCTGATGAACATCTACAACGACTACTTCTTCCGTCGTCACACGGAGTTCTGGCGTCAGAGCGCTATGCGCAAGCTGCCGACACTGATCAACTCAACCGGCATGCTCTGCTGCGGCGAGGATCTGGGTATGGTGCCCGACTGCGTACCGCAAGTGATGCACGAGCTGCAGATCCTCAGCCTCGAGATCCAGCGTATGCCGAAAGACCCGAAGCGCACGTTCGCGCATCCTGCCGATGCGCCGTACCTGAGCGTCTGCACCACAGGCACGCACGACACGAACCCGCTGCGCGCTTGGTGGGAGGAAGACCGCGCCGTGACGCAGAAGTTCTACAACGACCAGATGGGTTGGTGGGGAGAAGCACCGGCAGTGATGACACCGGAGATAGCCGACTTCATCGTCAAGCAGCATATGTACAGCCCCGCGATGTGGGTGATCCTGCCGCTGCAAGACTGGCTGGCTGTGGACGGCGAGGTGCGTCTGCCCGATGCCAACGGCGAGCGTATCAACGTGCCGGCTAACCCGCGTCACTTCTGGAACTACAGAATGCACATCAGCATCGAAGAGCTGATGAAGAAGGACGCGTTCAACGAGCACATCCGTCACCTGACGGCAGTGCGCTAATAAACAATGCGTGTGAGAAACAGTCCCTCGGGCGGTGCGGATTGACCCGCCGCCTGACGGGATTGTGAAGCGATAACCGATGAAAAATCCAGAGGCGACAGTTTGCCTCTGCCTACCTCAAAGAGCGTGCCCACAACGGCACGAACCATATTCCTGAGGAACCGGTCAGCGGTGATGGTGAAGATTGCACCGTCACCGTTTGTTTTCCACTCTGCCTGTGTCACGGTGCAGATGGTGGTCTTGACATCGGTATGCACCTTGCAGAACGATGCAAAGTCATGCGTGCCTATCAGATGTCGGGCAGCATCGTTCATGGCGGTATAATCTAAAGGAACAGGCATGTACGTGCGCGTGTCGCGCGCGAAAGGCGACTTGCGGGTACTGATGCGGTACTCGTAGGTGCGGCTCTTGGCGGAGAACCGTGCATGCAGGTCATCCGCCACGGGGAAGATCCTGTACACCGCTATGTCCGGCGGCAGCAACCGGTTGAGGCGCTCCGGAGCAGGCGGCTCGACATCGAGATCAAGATGCGCGAACATCTGCTCGGCATGTACGCCGGCATCCGTCCGGCCGGCAAAGGTCAGCGCCACAGGTTGCCGCAGGAT
>CACZRD010000062.1 GCA_902783545.1 uncultured Bacteroidales bacterium | reverse complement strand
TTCAACTTCGAGGGTGGCTGCTATGCCAAGGTTATCAACCTCGACAAGGAGAGTGAGCCCGATATCTACAACGCTATCCGCCGCGATGCTCTGCTCGAGAACGTTACTGTTGATGAGAACGGTAAGATTGACTTCGCCGACAAGAGCGTGACCGAGAACACCCGCGTAAGCTATCCTATCAACCACATTGAGAAGATCGTTCGCCCTGTAAGTGCCGGCCCGGCTGCTGAGAACGTGATCTTCCTGAGCGCTGACGCCTTCGGCGTACTGCCTCCTGTATCGATCCTTACTCCGGAGCAGACGAAGTATTACTTCCTCTCCGGATTCACCGCTAAGCTCGCCGGTACAGAGCGCGGCATCACCGAGCCGACGCCGACCTTCTCGGCTTGCTTCGGTCAGGCATTCTTGGAGCTCCATCCGACCAAATACGCTGAGGAGCTCGTTAAGCGTATGGAGAAGAGCGGTGCCAAGGCTTATCTGGTTAACACCGGCTGGAACGGTACAGGCAAGCGTATCTCGATCCGCGACACACGTGGTATCATTGACGCTATCCTCGGCGGTGCTATCAAGAGCGCTCCGACAAAGAAGATCCCGTTCTTCGACTTCGAGGTTCCGACCGAGTTGCCGGGCGTTGATCCGAAGATCCTCGATCCTCGCGACACCTATGCTGACGCTGCTCAGTGGGAGGAGAAGGCTAAAGACCTCGCAGGTCGCTTCATCAAGAACTTCGTTAAGTACGAGGGCAATGCTGCTGGTAAAGCACTTGTAGCCGCTGGTCCGAAGCTCTAAATAGCCAAATGGTCAAATCAATGACCAAATGGTAAATGATTAAATGGTAAATGAATTTATGATTTCATTACATGACATTAACACTACAGACAATCTCGCCGGTGCCCGTGCCGGCGAGGTTGTTACTGTCAGTGGTATGATCCACAACGTCCGCGTGACGAAGTGGGGCGGATTCATCATCCTTCGCAAGGCATGCGGCTTGCTCCAGACCGTTGTGGACAACAGCGAGTCGAAGTTCTTTGACGAGCAGGGCAACCAGATCGCTATGGCAGACCTCTGCCGTGAAATGGCTATCACCATCACCGGCAAAGTTGGCGACGCGAAAATCAAAGACCCCGCAGTGTATTACAACACCATCGAGCTTGCTGTACAGGAAGTACGCGTACTCTCGCGTCCGACAACGGCTGAGGTGGTGGATATGAACGCACTGAAGTTCGGCGACGAGGAGACACTGCTCCGCTATAAGTTCGACAACCGTCAGGTAACCCTGCGTAACCCGCGCGACATGGGTATCCTCAAGGTACAATCGACGATTGCCAAGGCGTTTGCGGACTTCCTGAGCGAGAACGGCTTCACGCAGATCTACACCCCGAAGATCGTTTCCGAGGGTGCAGAGGGCGGCGCGAACGTATTCAAAATGGATTACTTCGGCAAGCAGGTGTATCTGGCTCAATCGCCGCAGTTCTACAAGCAGATCGGCGTGGGCGTCTATGAGCGCGTGTTCGAGATTGCTCCGGCGTATCGCGCCGAGAAGCATAACACCAGCCGTCACCTGAACGAGTATATCTCGCTGGATGTCGAGATGGGCTTCATCAAAGGTCAGGAGGACGTGATGCAACTCGAGGCACGACTGCTGCAGCATATCATCAAGACCGTGAGCGAGAAGTGCGCACATGAGCTGAATCTGCTCGGTGCTACGCTGCCCGTGCTCCCGCACGAGGTGCCTGCATGGAAACTGAGCGAAGTGCATGAGATCCTCTGGGAGAACAAACTGTGCGAAGCCGACCACCGCGGCGAGGATGATCTCGCGCCGGAAGAGGAACGCGCCATCTGCAAGTATGCACTGGACACCTACGGCTCGGACTTCGTGTTCGTGACCCACTTCCCGAGCGAGCACCGCGCGTTCTACGCGATGGATGATCCCGAAGACCCGACATTGACGCTGAGCTTCGACCTGCTGATGCGCGGCTTGGAGATCACCTCCGGCGGTCAGCGTATTCACAAGGAGCAAGACTACCGCGACAAGATGATCAAGCGCGGCATGAACCCGGATAACTTCCGCTTCTACCTCGATACGTTCAAGAACGGCATGCCTCCTCACGGAGGATTCGCTATCGGTCTGGAGCGTATCACAGCGTGCTTCCTGGGCATCAACAACGTCAAGGAGTGCTCGATGTTCCCGCGCGACATCAACCGCGTGGCACCGTAATCAGTGAACAGTTATAATGAATAGTGAATATCCTATGACTAATCTACAACCCAACGGTATTTGGCAGAACTTCGCCAAGCTGACACAGATTCCCCGCCCCTCGGGCAAGAAAGAACAGATCTCGCAATTTCTCGTTGCGTACGGCAAGAGCCTCGGCTTGGAGACGCTGACCGACGCTATCGGCAACGTGCTCATCCGCAAACCTGCCTCTCCGGGCTACGAGAATCACCCGGGTGTGATCCTGCAAGGGCACATGGACATGGTGCCGCAGAAGAACAGCGATAAGACGTTCGACTTCGAGAACGATCCTATCGAGGCGTACGTGGAGGATAACGGTGAGTGGGTGACCGCCAACGGTACTACGCTCGGTGCAGACAACGGTATCGGTGTAGCTACGGCTATGGCGATCCTGGCTGACAAGAGCGTCGTACACCCGCCATTGGAGGCATTCTTCACCGTGGACGAGGAGACAGGCATGTACGGTGCGTTCGCACTGGAAGGCGGCTGGCTGCAAGGCAAGACGCTGCTTAACCTCGACTCCGAAACCGAAGGCGAGCTCTACATGGGTTGCGCCGGTGGCGTGGACACCACGGCTACATTCCGCTACATCCCCGTTGAGACCGAACAGGGCGACATCGCCCTGCGCGTACGCCTCGCGGGCTGCAAAGGCGGACACTCCGGTTGCGATATCCATCTGCAGCGTGCTAATGCCAACAAGCTGCTGTTCCGATTCCTCAAGGAGGCTGTGAGCAACTACGAGGCACGTCTGGCACGTGTAGAGGGCGGCTCGCTCAGAAACGCTATCCCGCGCGAGGCGGAAGCGGTGATCACGATCCCTGCTGATGCTTATGATGATGTGATGGCGCTGGTGGATGACTTCGAGACGCTGTTCGTCACCGAGTTCGAAGGCATAGAAGACGCTATCAGCCTCAGCGCCGAGCAGATCGACTGCCCGAAAGTTGAGATGCCGGAAGACGTTCAGGACTTCCTGATCCACGCTATCACGATCTGCCCGCACGGCGTATATCGCATGATGGCTGAGATGCCGGATATCGTTGAGACTTCCAACAACCTTGCGATGATCGAGTTCAGCCACGAGGGCGAGGAGGATGTGATCCGTGTACAATGTCTGACGCGCTCGGCGGTCGAGAGCCGCAAGCGCGAACTGCGCGAGATCATCCACTCGGCATTCTCCATCGCCGGAGCAGATGTCGATTTCTCGGGTGACTACCCGGGTTGGAAGCCGAATGTCAACAGCCCGATCATGCACAAGATGAAGGCTATCTACGAGCGCGAGTTCAACCAAGAGCCGCGCATCGTAATTATCCACGCCGGACTGGAGTGCGGCATCATCGGTCGCAACTACCCGGGCTTGGATATGATCTCCTTCGGCCCGACGATCGAGCATCCGCACAGCCCCGACGAGCGCGTGAACATCGCCACGGTGCAGAAGTACTATCACTTCCTGCTGGCTACGCTCAAAGAGCTGTAAGAAAGCTAAGAGCTAACGGCCAATGACCAAAAAATAAACTCCCGCACTGGTCAGTGCGGGAGTTTATTGTGCCATATTAATGCATCAGCATAAGCTTGAGCGTTGTATGGTTCTTGCCGTCTGCCGTGTTGCAGTAGATCGTATAGACGCCGGAATGTGCTTTCTTGCCGGACTGCGTCTTGCCGTCCCAGATAGCAGTACCACCGTTGCTGTGCGTGCGGCAGACCACGTTCCCCGCCGCATCGGCGATATAGACCGTAGTGTTGTCCATCAGTCCGGTGATCGTGATCGTCCCCTCGAAGTTCGGGCGCACAGGATTCGGATAGACATACGCCTCCGAATACGACTCCTTCGCCTCCGTTGCATCGCCGCGGTATGAGACAAGTCCTTTGGATGTACCGATATAAACCTCGCCACGGTCGTCAACAGCTATCGACAACACACCATCGGAAGGCATCGGAGAGTTCTGCGAGGTGAAGTGCGCGAGGATCTCAGGCTCGTATATGCCTTCATTGGTCACCATACGCACCAGATAGACGCCTGACTTCTCCGTACCGATCCATATACGGTTCTCACCCGCAAAGACGATAGCATTGATCTGCTCCGTGCCAAGCAGATAATCCGCCAGACCGGTATCGTCATGACGGGACATCTTCAGCCGGTGACATAGATCCGAGGTGAACATATCCGTCTCCGCCTTGATAAGCACTATACCCTCGCCCGTGCCCAGCCACAGGTCGCCGTTATAATCCTGCGCAATGGTATATAGCGCGTTGATCGACACGCCCTTGCCGTCCTGGTCAACAAACGACGAACGCATCACAGCGCGGTCATCCGCACCGGTGTACGGCGTGCCGTTGTCATAGAGCAGGACTATGCCCGCATCCTCGCGCGCGCTCGCGATCCACTTATAGTTCGCGTTGCGGTTATCCACCAGGAACTTGCTGACCGCTCTGAGCACGATACGCCGTCCACCCTGGTAGAGGTTGAACGAATGCCACTTGTGCGACGGATCAATGACATGTATGTTCGTTGCCTCCGGGCCGGTGTTCGTGAGCCAGAGGTTTCCATCCGGGTCATACGTGAGCCCGTCTACGCGGCAGTAATGGTCGTTGTCGGCAACCAACGTCACGAGAGGACTATTGGTGTATGTATAGCGCTTGGCTGTTCCATCGGACATGAACTCCAACAATCCCGAGCCGAAGCTGGCTATGTAATAGTGCTCCGGATCAGCGGCATCCACCGCCGTGTGGCATAAATCATGAATCCAGGCTCCCGGCTCTCCTACCCGCTGGCAGATCGTCGAGTGGTCTATGTTCGTCCACCTTGAACCGTTGGAACGCATAACCCACCCTATTCGCTGATATTGCGAAGCCCAGCGTCCGCCTTGTAGCATCCAGAGGTTCCTGCCGCAGGTAGTAAGCGAATAGGATAGATTAGACATCGGCCCGCTGGGGTTAAAGTTCTGAACAGATTGATTAGCGAACAGATGCCTTATATTGTACGATGTGCCTACCCAATAGGTGTTGCTTTCCTTGACAGCATAGAGCGGTCCCAGAGCAGAAACTTCGGGAACCTCGGTGACGGCATCGGGTGTCACCTCGTATATACGGTTGCCTACGCTGAGCGCTAACACTGCTCCCTGGTGATCCATAAGGCCGGTGATACGCTCCTCGGTCACCTGCGGTGCGCCATTGCAATAGATCACGCTGTCCATGAGCATATACCTGTTTCCCGCACTGCTCTTCAGGTGCGTGATGTTTCCACCCAATGCACGGGATTGCCATCTGGAGTAATCCACAAGTTGGTCTTTTAGGCTCGCTGAATAGATCTTGTTACCTACTGCCGCATAGATACTATCTTCCACGAACGTTATCGCTTTGACCTCCACCTCTCCGCCGCCTTCACCGATATAATACGTGTCGGCTATCTCCTGCTTGCGGATGTTCAGCACCATTATTCCGAACGGCATAGCCATATACGCTTTTCCGTCACGGAAGACCAGATCATTCGCCTGCTTGGAGAAGTTGAGTTGTTTGTTATACAGATCTGCAACAACATGGATATTGCCATTATCGTCCAACAGGTCTATCAGACCGTCGTCATAACAGATCACCAGCGTGTTAGTCTTGGTGTCGTATCCTATCGTGTGGACATAAGAGCCGTTCAGTCCGTTGAGTTTGCTGTAGTAGTTCATCGACTCGTCATCGCGCTCTACAGCCCAAAGCGATCCGCCTGACAGCACATACACGCGCTTCGGTGATAGTTGGATGTTTGCCACCTTCGTATAGGAGAAGTGCGTAGTCCACTGCTGCATCGAACCATAGTCGATGAGTTCGGAGTTAGCTTCCGCATCGTCTCCGGCGCTGACATCGCTGGAGGGATCCGTATAAGCCACAAGCCCCAGTGCCGTCCCTACGTACACCCTCTTGCCCTGGATGTCGCAGGCAAGCGACATAACGGAGTTCGACGGCATCGTCGAGTTGTCTGTCGAGTAGTGCGCTTCCAGCTTGTCTGCCTCGGGCGTCAGCACATACACGCCAGTACCCTCCGCTGCTATCCACGGACGGTCGAGATAGTCGAATACTATATCGTTCACGCCCTCATTTTCCATGAGCAGTTGTCCCTCGGCATCCGTAACCTGCAAGCGACGGCACTTGGCTTGGTTGAAGTAATCATCTGTCTTGACGATCAGCACGCCTTCGTTCGTGGCGAGCCAGATGTCACCCTGCTCATCCTGCCGCATCGCGTAGATCGCTCCTGGCGAGTGTGCATTTCCCTCGTCATCCAGCCATTGGTTGCGGATGAGCGAGCGGTCGTCATCTGTGTCGACGACTGTTCCCTTGGTGTCGATGAGCGCCAAGGCGCCTGCGCCGCTTACGCCACGGGCTGCCAGCACCCACACGTAACCGGCACGTTTGTTGTCAAACAGGATCTGACTCGCTGTCTCCAGGGCGATACGCGTTCCCGCCTCATTGACCACGTTCATGCCTACCTGCTTGCCGTCTTTCATAAAGACGACAACATTGTACGCCACTGATCCGGCGTTCATCATCCACAGGTTACCCTGCGCATCATAGATCGCTCCGTCGGTGCGCGTGTACAAAGCGGGCACATCGGGAGCAGCGGAGCCTATGATCGAGTTGCTCGGGTTCCAGCGCTTGATACATTTGTCATCCTGGAACTCATACAGACCTGTTCCGTAGGATGTAGCGAAATAATGCTTCGTATCCGACGGATCAACAGCCACATTCATGAAATCCAGACACTGATTACCGACGGTAGCCACTATCTCCTGCTGGGTCACGTTGCGCCACTTCACGCCATCATAGCGCATCACTGTTCCCGGGCGTTGATACCTTTCAGTCCATCGTCCGCCCTGCACGACATACAGTTGCCCGTACTGGAACGAAAGCCTGTAAGGTATGTTCACCAGCGGTCCGTCAAGACGGTACGTCACCTGCTCGCCGGTGATCATCGTTCGGATCAGTCCGTTTTCGCCGGCGGCAGTCCAGATACCGTCGCACGATACTACCGGGTAGGATGAAGGGTAGATATTGTCATCCACAACGTTCAGCACATTGTACTGATGACCGCTATACACATGCCATTGGTCGCCTGAGCGGCGGTAGCAGTGTTTGTTGATCAACAGGTACAGCACTCCCTTCGCCTGAGCGATGCCCTGTATCTTGCCTTTCTCCGGCAACTCGACGGTTGACCAGTAGGAGTAATCGACCACATTATCGTCCAGCGCGGCGGCATACAGTACGGAGTCTCCGGCTGCATATATCGCCTGCGCGGTGAGCGCAACGCTGTACACCGGCACCTCCTGTCCTTCCGAGCCGATGAAGTACGTATCGACAAAGGTGCGTCTGCGGATATTGAAGGTCTGCACACCATAATCCATCGCCAGATAGGCTATACTGTCACACACCGTGACGGAGTGACAACGTTTGCTCAGTGTGGTGTATTTTTTATACAGATCGGGGACATAGTAGAACCGACCGTCACATAGTATATCCATCCTGCCGTCGGCATATACGATCATCAGTCCCTCGACAGCCTTGAGCCATTGGATACAAGCTATATCCGAGCCATGCAAACCGTCCTGCGTGCTGTAGGTATGTATCTTCTCCGACTGCGCTTCTACTGAGAACAATGCTCCCGACGAAACGCCATACACGATTCCTTCCCCTGCTGCCACGCGGTCAACACTGTTATACGCAAAGTGCGTAGTCCACTTTGCGTGCATCGGAATCACGAGGGTAAGGAGAGCGAAGATGTATGTGATACGTTTCATGTCAGAGTATTTGTTTGAGTGCTTGCAGTGCGCGGGCACGATGTGAGATAGTATTCTTCAGTTCGGCAGGGAGCTCGGCGAAGGTCTTGTCATAGCCCTCGGGGATGAACAGTGGGTCGTAACCAAAACCGCCGTTACCGTACTCGGCGGTGGCTATCGAGCCGCGAACGATACCCTCTACCTGCTCAACCTTCCCGTTGCGGATCAGGGTGACCACCGTGCGGAATCGAGCCTTACGGTTCGTCTGCCCGGCAAGTTCGGCAAGGGCTTTCTTGCGGTTATTGGCAGGGTTGGCAGGCTCTCCCGCCCAGCGAGCCGTACGCACGCCTGGCTGGTTGCCTAACGCCTCGATCTCCAGGCCGGTATCGTCGGCAAAGCAGTCGAGGTGGTAGTGCTCCCACACGTACTGCGCCTTCAGCAGCGAGTTGCCCTCCAGGGTCTCTGCCGTCTCGGGGATATCAGCATGGCAGGCTATGTCCTCCAGGCTGAGTATCTCATGCTCCGGCAGGATAGCACGTACCTCCTGCAACTTATGCGCATTATTCGATGCAAAAACGAGTTTCATATTAGTATGCAATAGCAAACACTACTCGCCCTGCGGAGGGCTTACCGGTAACCATACACTTGCCTTCCTCCTGTTTGTAACCCGGCAGAGCTTCCAGAGGGATGCAACGGATGGTTGCCTTCGTGTCGTTCTTGATCTGCTCCTCGGTCTCGGGTGTACCGTCCCAGTGGCAGAGCAGGAATCCGCCTTTCTTGATCTCCTCCTTGAACTCGTCATAGCTGTTCACCTCGCGGGTGTTGGCGATGCGGTAGTCGAGGGCTTTCTGATAGCAGTTCTTCTGCAC
>CACZRD010000061.1 GCA_902783545.1 uncultured Bacteroidales bacterium | reverse complement strand
GCCGTAGCGTTTGGCTTTGCCTGCACCTACGCCCGGGATGTTCTGCAGTTCTTCGAGCGTGATGGGGTAGAACGTAGCCATCGCCTCGAGGCTCGGGTCTTGGAAGATCACGTATGGCGGCACGTCGTGTTGCTTGCCGACTTTCTTGCGCAGGTCTTTGAGAATGCTGTATAGTTCGGTGTCGGCAGCCGACGAACCGATCATGTTCTGTTCGATGTTCTCCTCGGCATCCTCGTCGATGACCTCGATAGGAATCTCGAACTTCGTCGGGCGGCGGAGGAACTTCTTACCGAGTGGCGTAATATGTACGCTGCCGTAGGTGGTCATGTCCTTCTCGAGGAAACCGTGGATCATCGCTTCCTTCATGATTGCGCTCAGCAACTCTTCCGTCTCATCGGAAGCCACGCCGAAGTTCTCCATCTCGTCATGCTGGAAGCTCAGCACATCAGGAGTCTTGTTGCCGTGGAGGATATCTACTATATGCTCGGGTTTGAAGCGCTCGTTGCACTCCTGAACGGTCTCGATAGCTAATCCGAGCAGCTCGGTAGCGTCGTATTGCTTGAATGTCTTGTTACAGTTGTCGCAGCAGCCGCAGTTCTCGTGCGGGTACTTCTCGCCGAAGTAATGCAGCAGCATCCTGCGGCGGCAGGTGGATGACTCCATATACTGCTGCGTCTCCGCCAACAGTTGGTTGGTGATCTCCGCCTCCTGCATGTTGTTGTCCTGACGGCTCTTGTCCTGCTGGAAACTGCGCAGACGCTCTATATCCCTTGGTGAATAGAAACAGATACACCGTCCCTCACCACCGTCACGTCCGGCTCGACCGGTCTCCTGGTAGTAGCCTTCCAGCGATTTCGGCACATCATAGTGCACCACGAACCGCACGTCGGGTTTGTCAATGCCCATGCCGAAGGCGATGGTTGCCACGATGACCTGACACTTCTCCATCAGGAACGCATCCTGGTTCTTCGAACGCTCGTCATTATCCATGCCGGCGTGGTAGGGAAGAGCAGAGATGTTGTTCACCTGCAAGATCTGCGCCAGCGATTCCACTTCCTTACGCGCCATACAATATACTATACCGGACTTGCCCTCCATCTGCTTGATGAAGCGCACGAGGTCCTTGTCCACCTCACTGGTCTTCTGGCGTACCTCGTAGTAGAGGTTCGGACGGTTGAATGAACTCTTGAATACAGTAGCGTCGTTTATCTGGAGGTTCTTCTGGATGTCTTGCTGCACTTTCGGCGTAGCTGTAGCGGTCAGAGCGATGATCGGAGCGATGCCGATCTTCTCCACGAGCGGGCGGATGTTCCTGTACTCAGGGCGGAAGTCATGTCCCCACTCGGATATACAGTGCGCCTCGTCGATGGCGTAGAAGCTGACTTTCACGCCTTGCAGCAACTCGACGTTCTCGGGTTTCTGCAAACCCTCGGGAGCCATATACAGCAGTTTGGTCTTGCCGTTGGCAATATCTTCGTGCACGGCGTGTATCTCCGGGCGTGAGAGCGAGGAGTTGATGAAGTGGGCGATACTGTCCTCGTCATAGTAACTGCGCATCGCATCCACCTGGTTCTTCATCAGGGCGATGAGCGGCGAGATAATGATTGCTACGCCTTCCATCATCAGTGCCGGCAACTGGTAGCAGAGACTCTTGCCTCCGCCTGTAGGCATCAGCACAAAAGTGTTCTTGCCATCCATCACATTGTTGATGATAGCCTCCTGGTTGCCCTTGAACGTATCAAATCCGAAGTTGTGCTGCAGTGCAGCGATCAGTTGTTCGTGTCTTGTCATTTTCGGTTATCTATGCAATCTTTACGTTTTGCGACTGCAAATATACGATATTTTTTTGATATATGCAAATTTTTTTTGAAAAAAAATGTTATATTTAATTTTTTTGCCGGAGTGCCGAACATATTTCTTGCACAAAAAAAGCCATCGACTTTGTGAGTCGATGGCCTGATGAATGAATTGCAGCAGGATTATTCTGCAGCAGCCTGTGCACTCTGACGGGTAGCTTTCACCTCGGCAACGCAGAGGGTAGGAGCGTTCATCAGCTTGAGGCCTTCAGCCAACTTAACGTCTTGTACGTTGATCTTCTTACCCAGACCGAGCTCGGTAACGTCGATCTCAACGCGATCAGGCAGTTGGGTGTACAGACCGTTGACTTTGAGTTTGCGCATGTTCAGACGGAGCTTACCACCGGCTTTTACACCTTCGGCGTGACCCGAGAGAAGAACAGGGATCTCAACGGTTACAGGCTTCTTGTCGGTCACCTCGAGGAAGTCGATGTGGAACAAGGTCTCCTT
The DNA here is from genome assembly GCA_902783545.1 of uncultured Bacteroidales bacterium. Classification (GTDB taxonomy): domain Bacteria; phylum Bacteroidota; class Bacteroidia; order Bacteroidales; family Paludibacteraceae; genus Colicola. Next base: position 216 of record CACZRD010000061.1, on the reverse strand, counting down.
AACGGGGTGGAACTGAAGCTCCTTAACCACAGCCATACGCTTCTGACCATCGATAGTCAGTTCTACAACCTGGGTGTCAGGTGTGTAGATGAGTTTGCGAACGTCAGCTACGTTAACGGTGAAAGTCTGGTTGCCGTTGGCACCATAGATGTTGCAGGGAACGAGATCCTGCTTGCGCAAGCCTTTAGCGGCTTTCTTGCCGAACTCCGAACGGAG
>CACZRD010000060.1 GCA_902783545.1 uncultured Bacteroidales bacterium | reverse complement strand
CATAAAAAATCTGTTTTCTTTGCTACATTAAGAAAAGAACTAAAAAGAAATTTGCAAATATCAAATATTTTTTGTATCTTTGCAATCGGAAACGCTTATGAACAAGAATGCACCGGAAATATTGGCTTTGCGGATGGATATCGAGCGGGAAGTGAAACGCCGAATCCGTACGCCGTACGATTTTGAGTTCCTGACTGGAGTGGTGTGGGAGCGTTTGCACGAACATATATCTCCCACTACGCTCAAACGCCTGTGGGGCTACATCGAAGGTGCTGACACCACGCGCCGCACGACGCTTTGTCTGCTCTCGCAGTTTCTCGGTTACGCCGACTGGGAAGCCTATCTTGCCGCACTCGCAAGTCGCACCGATGTTGAGAGTGAGGCATTCGCCGGTGAGGGACTGAACATCGACAACCTGCAAGCCGGTGACTGTATCGAAGTGACATGGCTGCCTAACCGCCGATGCGTCTTCCGCTACGAGGGAAACGCCCGTTTCTTTGTAACAGAAGCCGAGAATGCCAAGCTGCACGTCGGTGACCGGTTTGAGACGGCCTGTTTCCTCATTGGCAAACCGATGTATATCGACCGCCTTGTGCGAGGTGACAATCCGCCCACAGCGTACGTTGCCGGATCTAAAAACGGGTTGCTGACGGTGCGAAAAATATGACTGCCATGACTGAATCATCCTCCGGCTTTATCACTCCCTCCGAGTTCTCTACTGAATGGCGTGACATTACTTTGGCGCAACAGCGCAAACACACGCTTATCTATACCGCCTCGCGTTACGGACGGCGGTTTATGCTCAAGACGCTTGCACCTGAATATGCCCACCTGACCGATTATCACCTGCAGCAAGAGCGGGAATTTCAGTTAGGCGTACAACTCGTTCACCCGAACATCGCCGCCACATACGGCTTGGAACAATTAGAAGGAGTAGGGCGTTGCATTATTCAGGAGTGGATTGATGGCGTGACGCTTGGCGAATGGGTCGGAAGCAAGCCATCGCGTGCCGCACGCGAACGGGTACTTGAGCAATTATTGGATGCGTTGGAGTATCTGCACAACCGGCAACTCGTTCATCACGATCTTAAGTCCGACAATATCCTCATCACTCGCAACGGCGCAAACGTCAAACTCATCGACTTCGGTCTCTCTGCCACTGACTCTACGCTCTCGCCTGTTGACAACGACCCGCGTGCCGACATCCTGTCGCTCGGCAGACTCATGCCGTCTCTTCTGCCCGAACGGCGCTCTTTGGCTCGCCGTTGCCGTGATGGCAGGTTTGCCAATATAGCCGCTCTACGCCAAGAACTTACGCGCCGTAAACGTGTGCGGCAGGTGCTGCCGGTAGTGCTCTCAGTTGTTATACTTGTCATCGCAAGTACTCTCTTTTATTTCTCGTTAAACAAACGCAATGACGAGCAGCAACGCTACGAAAGAATGATTGCCATCGTTGACGAGCGTATAGCCTACGAACGTGAACAACTGACGGAGCTTGCTAACCGCCCATGTTCGTTCGACAGAAAGATTGCGGCAGACATGGAGGCCTATGGGGCCTACATAAATGAATATACCGCTTTGCGCTATCACCGATGGACAATTCGGGATTCGCTCGTAGAAACGTATCCGGAAAACGATCCGCTACGCGAACAATGCTTCCAATACTGGACGCATAAAGAAGTGGAGTTGGATAAGGAATTCTATCCGCAACTCATTGATAAACTCAAATACTGATTTCCTTTATATCGTTGTCTTGGCGTAGGGGACGGCGTCGATCGGGCAGAAGTCGCCGTCGAGGAACTTGTAGTAGGCGGCCTGGGCGATCATCGCGGCGTTGTCGGTGGTGAACGAGAACGGCGGGATGAATGCCTGCCAGTGATAGCGCTTGGCGTAATCGAGCATCGCGGCACGCAGACCCGAGTTAGCACTCACGCCGCCGGCAAGAGCGACCTGCCGGATGCCGAGATCGTTGGCGGCTTTCTTGAACTTACGCATCAGGATGTCGATGACCGTGGTCTGCAGGGCGGCGCAGTAGTCCTCGCGGAGATTAGGCACCTTGGCTGCGAGCTCGTCGATGGTCTCCACGCCTTCGGCTCGCATCTGATCGCGCAACGAGTACAGGAACGAGGTCTTCAAGCCGGAGAACGAGTAGTCATAGCCCGGGATGTTCGGCTTGGCGAGCGGGTAACGCTTAGGATCACCCTGCTGCGCGAGCTTGTCCACCCACGGACCGCCAGGGTAGGGCAGTCCGAGCACCTTGGCGCACTTGTCGAACGCCTCGCCCGCCGCATCATCGATCGTCTGACCGATGATCGTCATTTTTGGCTGTTGGCTATTGGCTGTTGGCTGTTGGCTTTCAACGAGGACGATCTGGCTGTTGCCGCCGGAGACGAGCAGGCAGAGGAAGGGGAAGGTAGGGTGATGGAACTCAATGCCTTGGAGTTTCGGGTTGGCGGCGATCATCGAGTCAGCCGGATGGACGAAATGCGCCATGACGTGCCCCTGCAAGTGGTTGACCTCGATGAGGGGGATATTCAGGCTGAGCGCCAAGCCCTTGGCAAACGATGTGCCGACGAGCAGACTTCCGAGCAGTCCCGGTCCGCGGGTGAAGGCGATGGCGGAAAGTTCGCGTTTGTCCACCCCGGCACGCCGGAGTGCGGCATCAACTACCGGCACGATGTTCTGCTGATGCGCACGGCTCGCCAGTTCGGGCACCACGCCGCCGAACTCCTCATGCACAGACTGCGAGGCGGTGACATTGCTCAACAGTAAGCCGTCGCGGATGACTGCCGCCGAAGTGTCGTCACAACTCGATTCGATAGATAAAATGGTTATTTTATTTGTCATTTGACATTTGATATTTGACATTTTTTCAAAAAAACGCACAAATTTACGACAAATATTTGGAATTTCCAAAAAAAAGTTGTATATTTGTAGGCTTTTTGTGGCGAAATGCAAAATGCAAAATGCAAAATGAGAGCTAATGGCTAACGGCTAAAGGCCAATGGCCAAAATTGTAAGAGATGTATATTTATATATTTTTAGTATGGCTTGCATCGCTGTTCGGGCATAGGAAGGCGCGGTTGTTGTTTCGCGGTCAGCGTCAGGCGACGGATGCGTTGCGCCTGAAGTTGCCGCACAAGTCGAGCAAGCAAGAACGAATATGGATCCATGTGGCGTCTGTCGGCGAGTTCGAGCAGGCACGTCCTGTCATCGAACGGCTGCGTACGGAGAAGCCGGATACGGAGATTGTGCTGACATTCTTCTCGCCTTCGGGCTATGAACTGCGCAAGGGTTACGACAAGGTTGATGCGGTGACGTACCTGCCTTTTGCTACGCGCAGGAACGCGCGTATGTTTCTGGATGTGGTCAAGCCGGACATGGCGATCTTCGTGAAGTACGAGTTCTGGCCGGCGTATATCCGTGAGCTCAACAAACGTGGTGTGAAGACCTACAGCATCTCGGCGATCTTCCGTGAACAGCAGACGTTCTTCCGCTGGTGGGGTAAACCGTACTTGAAGATTTTGAAATTGTTTACGGCAATCTACGTGCAAGACGAGGCTTCGGCACGGTTATTGCAAGTACATAAGATAGACCGGGTAGAGGTAGCCGGCGACACGCGTTTTGACCGTGTACACGCTATAGCGCAGACTCCGAAGGATATCCCTCAGATCGCACGGTTCGTGGAGAGCGCAGAGAAGGTGATCATCGCTGGTAGCACATGGCCGCCTGACGAAGAGTTGCTGGCGCGTTACCTGACGGAGAATCCGGACGTGAAGCTGGTGCTTGCGCCACACGAGATACACGAGGCGCACATGCATCATATCTTCCAGCAGTTCGAGGGACGATACGTGCGTTTCACCGAGGCGACGATCAACAACCTCGATGCCGTGCGTGTGCTGGTGGTGGATACAATAGGGATGCTGTCGTCCATCTACCGCTACGGACAAGTGGCATATATCGGCGGTGGGTTCGGTGTGGGCATACACAACACGATAGAGGCGGCTGTGTTCGGGATACCGGTGCTGTTCGGTCCGAACTACAAGCACTTCCGCGAAGCCTGCGCGCTGATAGATGCCGGTGGCGGCCAGAGCGTACGGAACTACGCGGAGTTTGCCATCGCGATGGACGAGGCGCTCATGAACCACGTTGAGATAGGACAGAAAGCAAGTGACTACGTTGAGTCCGAACTCGGCGCAACAGACAAAATCTATAAGAAACTATTTGAATAATGGCACAAAAACCCGCTATACCCAAAGGAACGCGTGACTTCTCGCAGCTGGAGATGGCACGCCGTAATTATATCTTCTCGACCATCCGCGAGGTGTTCGCCTTGTACGGCTTTGCGCAGATTGAGACGCCGGCTATGGAGCTGATGTCCACGCTGATGGGCAAGTATGGTGAGGAGGGCGACAAGCTCCTGTTCCGCATCCAGAACTCCGGCGAGAAAGCTGCTGAGGCTCCGGAGAAAGGTCTGCGTTACGACCTGACCGTCCCGTTTGCACGTTACGTGGTGCAGCATCGTGACACGATACAGTTCCCCTTCAAGCGTTTCCAGATCCAGCCCGTGTGGCGTGCCGACCGTCCGCAGAAAGGTCGCTACCGCGAATTCTATCAGTGCGATGTGGATGTGGTGGGTACGAACAGCCTGCTGGCAGAGGTTGAACTCATACAAATCGTCGAGGAGGTCTATCGTCGCCTGGGAATACGCGTGAGTCTGCACCTGAACAACCGAAAGGTGCTCGCCGGCATAGCCGAGGTCATCGGTGCGCCGGATAAGATGATCGACATCACCGTAGCCATCGACAAACTCGATAAGATCGGCGTCGATAAGGTCAACGACGAGCTGCGCGAACGCGGATTGAGTGACGAAGCGATAGCCGCCTTGCAGCCCATCCTCAACCTCAGCGGCGACAACCGCGACAAACTCGCACAACTGCGTACCATCCTTGCCGGCAGCGAAGTGGGACTGAAAGGTATCGAGGAACTCGAAGTGATCTTTGATCAATTGTCAACTGTCAATTGTCAACTGTCAATTGAATTGGATCTCTGCCTGGCTCGCGGACTGAACTACTATACCGGTGCGATCTTTGAGGTCAAGGCATTGGATGTGCAGATGGGCTCGATCACCGGTGGCGGGCGTTATGACAACCTGACGGGGATCTTCGGCCTGCCGGACGTGTCGGGCGTAGGTATATCCTTCGGTGCCGACCGTATCTATGACGTGCTGACGGAACTCGATCTCTACCCGAAGGAGTTGGAGTCCACGACACAACTGCTGTTTGCCTGCTTCGGCGATGAGGAGCTCAAGATCGCCATGCAGTGCGCAACCGAACTGCGCAGAAGAGGGCTGCGTGTGGAGGTCTATCCCGAAGCGGTGAAGATGAAACGCCAGATGGCGTACGCCGATGCGAAACATATACCGTACGTGGCGATCATCGGCAGCAACGAACTGCAGGAGCAGAAGATGATGCTCAAGAACATGCTCACAGGCGAACAGAGCCTGCTGAGTGCAGAAGAAGTGGCGGAAGCCATCCGATAAACGAATGAAGAAAAGACTAATCATATTACTTGCCGTGATGGCAATGAGCGTAGCGCTGCTGGCGGTGCCTGCACGTCGTGGATTCCACACGTACCACCAGCCTGACGGCACTACTCTGACGTTGACCCTCGCCGGTGACGAGTTTGCGCACTGGTACGAGGATGCTGAAGGAACGGTGTATCGCGAGGATACCGAGGGGATATTTGTGCCTGCGGACAACACAACGCGCAATGCACAGCGTGTCCGCCGCATGGCAGCACAACAACGCCGTGCGAAGGCGGAAGTCGGTGTAAGTCCGTATCCCGCTCCGAGAGGGTTGCTGATCTTAGCAAACTTCTCGGATGTGAAGTTCAAGGCAGAACACACGCACGACGTGATGGATTCGCTGATCAATGCCGTCAACTGCCAAGTGAATGGCGGTTACGGATCGGCTGCGCAGTATTTCCGCGATCAGTCAAACGGACTGTATCAGCCGGTGTTTGACGTGTACGGGCCTGTGACCCTGAGCCAGAAGCAGAGTTACTACGGAGAAAACGTATATTATGGTAGCGATTCATCGGACAAGTACGCGACGGATGCCGTCATCGAGGCTTGTATCCTGGCCAACCAGCAGTACGCCGACCTGAATTTCGCCGACTACGACTGGAATAACGACGGTTACGTGGATTTTGTATATGTCATCTACGCCGGCAGAGGCGAGGCGGATGGCGGTGCCAAATCAACGATCTGGCCGCATAACTACAGTGTTCAGACGGTTATACAATTTAAGGACTGGGGCTTGAACACCGTCTATTCGGAATCCGATACGAAGATTGACGGCAAGTACCTGGACAGCTATGCGATGTCGCAAGAGATAAACGGTCAGACAGGCGGGTTGACAGGCAATGGTGTGTTCTGCCATGAGTTCGGGCACGTGATCGGGTTGCCGGACTTCTACGACACCTCGTATGGCAGCAATTACTCCAAGGGACTGACGCCCAGCGAGTGGGATGTGATGGATGGCGGTGCGTATAACGGCAACGGGCATTGCCCGCCTAACTACAGCGCGTGGGAGAAATACTTCATGGGGTGGCTTACGCCCGAGAACCCCGGTCAGTATGGCGCAAACCTGACGCTATATCCAAACGGGACGCAGCAGCATAATGTCTATCAGATCAACGCTTCCGGCACATTGGAGAGCGCTGTGAAGAGCGGCATGAACTACTATATAGAGAACCGCCAGAAGTCCGGATGGGATGAGTATCTGCCGGCATCAGGGATGCTGATCTGGAAGGTGAACTTCAACGCCTCGCTGTGGTTAAGCAACGGTCCTAATCTGACTTCAAACGGTAGTCCGCACTACACCTTGGTTATCCCTTCGGGCACGAAGATAGGTGATGACTATGGCACAAAGAACGTGTGGCCGTACGGCTCCACGAACTCATGGGAGGGCGTGAGTGGCAAACCGCTGAAGGAGATCACCAAGAGCGGGAGTCTGATTACCCTCACATATATAGAGGATGCCGTTGAGCCGTTTGAGTTGAAATGGATGGTTAATGGCGAAGAGTT
>CACZRD010000059.1 GCA_902783545.1 uncultured Bacteroidales bacterium | reverse complement strand
GTTCGTCTATGACGAGAAAAAACGTAACGCGGTCATGGATACCGTTTGGCAGAACTTTCCGCTCAACGTCATGTATTGGGTAAAAACAGACGGCGCGGATGGTATAGACTACGAAGTCCTCGATGGTCAGCAGCGCACAATTTCTATCTGCTCGTTCATTGCCGGCGAGTATATGATGGAGTTTGACGGTAACTTGCTGGGTTTCAATAATATGACGCCAGAGCAGCAGAACCGTATTCTGGACTACAAGCTCCAAGTCTATATCTGCGAGGGTACCGACGAAGAGAAAATCAAATGGTTCCAGCGTATCAACATTGCCGGTGAGAAGTTGACTGACCAAGAGATCCTTAACGCCATCTATGCGGGCAGTTGGACAACACAAGCCAAGCGCCGTTTCTCCAAAACAGGCTGCGTAGCCTATCGTATCGCCTCGGATTTCATGTCCGGTTCGCCTATTCGTCAAGACTATTTCGAGACTGCACTCCAATGGATAGGTGACGCGCAAGACAAGTCGCTACGCCAATACATGGCAGACCATCAGCACGATACAGACGCCGACGAACTATGGCAGTATTTTCAGGATGTCATTCATTGGGTGGACAAACTCTTCGGACGCAAATACAAGAAAGAAATGAAAGGCGTGGAATGGGGATTGCTATATAACAAGCACAGCGACACCAAGCTTACGGCAACCGCCATCGAAGAACAGATGGCAAAACTCATGGCAGACTCCGATGTACAAAAGAAATCCGGCATCTTTGCCTACATTCTTGACGGCGACATTCACCACCTCGGTATCCGTGCGTTTGACGCCAATACGCGCCGCGAGGTCTATGAGCGTCAGGGCGGCAAGTGTGCTATCTGCGGCAAGCCTTTCGACATCGAAGTCATGGAGGCTGATCATATCACCCCGTGGGTAGAAGGCGGTCGCACTATAGCATCCAACTGCCAAATGCTCTGCCGCGAATGTAACAGAAGAAAAAGTAGCAAGTAGGATTTACTACTCCTCGGCAGTCGATTCCGAAAAACTTCGGAGCGCAACCCCCAAAAGTTAGGAGTAAAAACGCAGAAAAGTTCTTATCTCGTTTAATAACTCGAACGATTTTTTTCGGAGTGGTATGCGGACGTCAAATAAAAATAGGCTGCTTGCGACCTTAATTTTGTTCAATAAATATGCCATACTGAATAAAAAAGTATATTTTTTGTTCAATACACTTGCATAATTGAATAAAAAGTTGGATATACTCCATCAACTGGCGCACGAACATGCGGCTGTTGATGGAGTATTCGTAGTTAATTTTCAAAAAACTTCGGAGTAGCTTGCTAATGTCAAATAAAAATAGGTTGCTTGAGACCGTAGATATATTACCCCTCCGGCAGGTAGATGTACTCCATCAATGGGCGCTCAAAGAGATGGCTGTTGATGGAGTAGTCATTGCTGTTGTACCACAGACCGTCATCACCTAAGGCGTAGAGGATATCTGTCTCGTAGTTGAAGATATAGAACTCTGCATCAGGGAAGCGACGTTGCAGTTGCTCGCACTTGCGGATGTCATAGCGGATATATTTCTTACGTGTTATCTCCATGCTGAACACAAGCCGCTTATACTCATCCTTGATGATGATATCCGGATAATTGTCATTCGGATCTTCTGTAACCAGTGCTTCCGGAAGGATATCCCAACCGGGGTTCGCTTCCACTTCGGGCATCATGTTAAAGATCGTCTTAACGATAATCTTCTGGTGCAAGTCCCACGCCCGCGGGCTGCCAATTGCTTTTGCGTTGATCATAATTCTACGATATAATTATTTAAAATGCTATTGCCAGCCCGACTTCGTTAGGTGCAACGCGCCACTGCAATTGTACTGCTGCATGATCGTATTTTGAGTTGTAGATGTCGATGGCTTTGTTAAAATTGCTGTTCGCTCCAAGGCATAATCCTAAACCAATACCAAGAGGAACTAACGCACAACACTCCATAGCTAAACAGGGTATAGCGTCGCCGCTGGTAAGTGAAATCAATCCTCCAATCACCATGCCGCCACCGATACCGGCACATACACTTCCGCCGATAAGTAAGCCGTTCGCCTTTTTCCACTGCTTGTAGGCCGCCTTGTCTTCCCGCTCAAGGAGACGTTCTACTTCTTTGGAAGATATATACCTATTATTATGCATATATTCGTTGCCATCACGATAGATCCGTCCAGATGTGGGTACAACGGAAGGCGTGGACTGCTTGGTACGAGTCTCTGATGTTTTTGGAGTGGCAACAACGGATGCTGCGGCTTGGTTATAGACTTTCACTTGCCCGTTGTGGAGGAATGTGACTTTCGCCAGCTGTGATGCCGGCAGAACGCTCTCCTCGTCTCCCACGACGTACGTCACATGATCGCTTTTCATCTCCACGATACGTGCCTCTATCGTCTGCCCTGACAAGAGCGCTATTTCCGCGATGCTTTCGTCAATGACCGGTTGCTTGACTTCGGGCTTGGGCTCTGGTTTGACCTCGGGTTCGGGGGCGGACTTTGGCGCGGGGGCACTTGGCTGGCTGTACAGTACAACTTTTCCGTTGGCATAGATGATACTGCTTATCTCATCTGTGCTGATGACGAATGTCGGACCGTCGAGGTAATCCTTCTCCTTGTAGCGGATCTCGGATTTGCTGACCTCGGTGATCTTCGCATCAATCTTCTTAGCGTCGGTTGTTACAATAATATCTTGCGCGTACGCGCTGATCGAGAGCAGCAGGGCTGCTATGCCGAATACGGCTTGCTGTAAATAGTGTCGCATAATGCAATCGATTTAGGCTACAAAGATACGACTTTTGCACGAATTATGCAAAAGTTCGACGGTTTTATCGAAAGAATCGAATTATTGAAGCAGACGAGTAAGTTCGTTGCGTGCCTTGGCGACCTTGTCTTTTGCCTTGGCTGGGATAGCTTCGTTGAACTGGCTGGGAGTGGGTACTTTCTTCCTTGTTACCTGTGCGACCCATAGTCGCAGATTGCGTTTGTCACTAAGATCGGCTTTCCCCAGTTGCTCCAGCGCAGTCAGGTATTTGGCGATGTTGGCAAGATTGATGTGATCGGATTTGTCGGCGTGAGACGGTTGTTCGCGTAACAGGCGTTTTACACGTTCTGTTTGATCGGGAGTAAGGGCGCGTAGCGGCGAATAATCTTCTATCATCGCCTGTAGCTCGCTTGCGTGGCGTTGCTTGAGTATATATTCCACCTTCTCCTCCATTTCCTCCTCTTCATCGCTCTTGACGAATGGCGACAGACACAGGCGGCACACAATCAGCAGCGCCCAGAACGCTCCGAGACCAAAGAACACACACGCAATGTCGCGCTTCCACGGCGTGTTGAGTGTTGCCAAAATAAGCAGCACAAACAGCACAACCGTCACGATCTGCAATACCTTGCGTACCGTGCGGTCAATGGTGTATAACCGGTTACGTGTCGTTGCTTTCATCTGACAAATCAATTACGAGTGCAAAGGTACTAAAATTTTTCGTCATTTGCAAGAGAGAGAAAAACTTTTTACTAAAAATTCCACTTTTTTGCAAAAAAATGCACAAAAAAAGCGTCATGTGACGTCACGTGACACGAAGGGACAAAAGTGTCCTTTGAACGGGACAAATTATTTATTATCTTTGCAGCGGATTTCGATTTTTTCGGAATCCGCAAACCTGTTTGTTTAACTAATATTTGTTATTTTATGATTCAAACCGTCAATTCCGTTTCGGAGGAGCAGGCTAACCTCCACATCGTGGAAAACATGGATGTAAACAACCTGCCTCAACTATTGCAATCCGTCCTCTCGCTGGCTAACACACCTGCCGAGAAAGACATGCTCCTTTTATCCTCGCTCGTCGCGTGCTCAAGCGTGATGCCTAACCTCTATGTCAAGTACGGCGTAGCTGCCAAGCGTTACTACCCGAACCTCCAGCTCTTCATCGTCGGATCTGCTGCATGCGGCAAGGGTATAGCCAACCTCGCCCTCGAACTCGTCAAACCTATCCACGAGGCGATGCCGCTCATCATCCCGGGCGATGCCACATACCCCGCTTTCTACCAGACCCTTGCCAAACAAAAAGGTAGGGGTTACATCCACGAGTCTGAAGGATCGGTCATCACCGACATCTGGCGATCGTCCAAGGCGAACTACAACACCGCACTCCGTAAGGCTGCCGAGCACGAACCGATCTCCCGTAGCCGCTGCAAGGAAGCCTCGGTCATCCAGAACCCGCAGGTCTCGATGGTGCTCACCGGCACGTTCAGCCAGTACCATGCGCTCGTACCCTCCATAGAGAACGGTTACTTCAGCCGCTTGCTCACCCTCATCGTTGATGAGCATCAGGCCTTCAGCAGCCGTTATGTCCAGCCCTCGGAAAACTCCGACGAGGTGATCCGTGCTGCGGCTGAGCAGCTCTACCGGTTGTGTGAGTCTCTGTTTGCCGCCAAGCCGCGCGAGTTCCGGTTAACACCCGACCAGCGCACCCGTCTTGGCAACCACCTCGAGACCGCTTACCCCACACTCATCCGCATGCTCGGCGAGGACTTTCACTCCGTCATCCTCCGCATGGCTGTCCACATCGAGCGCATCGCCATGATCCTCTCCGCCCTGCGTCAAGGTTCAGCTCTCGCGGTTAAGTCCGCGAGCAATGATGCATCGACCATACATGGGCGATTAGACTGCTCCGACACCGACTACGCCACCGCCGAACTCATCGGCAACAAACTCATCCTCCACATGGCGCAGGCCTACCAACTCATCCGGGGCACACACCAAGTCGAGACTCCCATCGTCAAACCCCTCGACCAGAAGCAGATACTTCTCTCCCTCCTTCCCGATGAGTTCGAATCCAAGACTCTCGTCGCCGAAGCACAATCCCAAGGAATCAGTCGCCGAACAGCCATCAGATGGAGCGATGAATGGCAAAGCGCTGGACTTATACAAAAAATTAAGTATGGAACATATAAAAAAAATGCATGACACACTTGGCACACTTGGCACACTTAGCTTTTTCTGGAGTAGTGAAACGGTCTGGTACATCTGGATTTTCCGGAAACTGTGCCAACTGTGTCAACTGTGCCAATGCAAAATTTTCTTCGTTAATTGGCCCCGAATCGCATTCGGGAATATAAAAAACGTTAGTAATTCGTTATATATTCGTTACCTATTCGTTGAATATTTGTTAATTAGTAACGAGGGTAAATAGGGCGCGCAAGGCAGTTCCCTTATTCCTTCAAACTTTAAATTCATTATTTATTATGGCTCATATTAAGACAATCGACAGCGTCAGGTTTTCGAAAGGCGCACTAAGTAAGAAACGTGTACAAGGTGTAGATCATTTCACCTGCACCAAGAACAAGGAGTTCCATGACCCGCTGACCAAACAGGTGGTGGGCTACGGACCGAATGAGATGTTCATTCAGCACTATCGCAATTACGAAACAGCACCACTCACTCCCGCTGAAAAGGTGCAGCGGGGCAAGTGGCGTGACACCTGTTGCTCCGCACCGGAGATCATCAACAACCCTGCGCACCCGCGGTACATGCCGCTATATAACGCGTGGCGTGCACAACTTGACAGCGAGAATCCGATCAAGCAATTCCCGAATTTCGTGCGGCATGTACTGAGTCAGGAAGGTTAATTGCCTGATGTACGCAATAAAAAGACATAAATTGATAGCATTTTGTGCAAAATTGGTAACATTTTTTGTCTGAAAAGTTTGCAAATGTCAAAAAAAAGCAGTATCTTTGCAGTCGCGTTCGTCAATCGGGTCGCACAGACTGACCGCTCCGCGCTCATTAAAGC
>CACZRD010000058.1 GCA_902783545.1 uncultured Bacteroidales bacterium | reverse complement strand
CTGGAGAAGAAGATCTTGAAGGTTGACCCGTTCCAGGTTCTTGACCAGCACGGTGTAGGCCAGCTCATCAAGATGGCAGTAGAGAAGGGTCGTGCCGTTCGTCCCGCACTCCGCACAGGTATCTGTGGCGAGCACGGTGGTGAGCCTTCATCTGTTAAGTTCTGCGCACGCGTCGGCATGAACTACGCTTCATGCTCACCGTTCCGCGTACCTATCGCTCGCCTCGCAGCCGCTCAGGCTGCTGTCGAGGACGAGAAATAATTATTCTTTATTAATATATAGGGGCATATCGAAATCGGTGTGCCCCTATATATATACCATAAATAGGTCTGTTGTTCTTTTCCTCACAGATATAAGAGTTTTGTTTTATGGATGATTCATCTCATCGCGAGCACGCGTGGTGGCACGATTATAAGGAGCGTGGCATTTATCTCATAACTATCGTCGTCAAGAATCGCCAACATTTGTTTGGCGAACTCAATAACGATGCTCATAATCCCGATGTTGTACTATCGGATTTAGGTAAGGCCGTACAGCGCGAGTGGTTCAATACCATTGATATCCAACAATCAAAAGGTCGTGACATTAGCGCTCTTGGCTCGGTTGTTATGCCCGACCATTTCCATGGAATCCTTTTCGTAAAGCAATCCATGGATATCTGCCTTGGCGAAATTATCCGTTGTTTCAAGATCGCCTGCACACAAGCTCGTAATCGCTTGTTGAGTAGTCAGCCATGCATGGCTGACCTTCCCGACAAACCTCTTTCCCGCATGTCTCATCAGCAACGCGAGACCTATTATGACCAACATCCCAACAAATGCCCTCTCTTCGATGATAATTTCGATGATTCCATTTGCTATCGCAAAGGGCAACTGGATAATATTATCCGCTACGTCAAAGACAACCCTCGTCGTGCCGTTATGCGAGCCGTATATCCTCATTTGTTTCAGCGGGTTCAGCATATTTCAATTTGCGGACATGATTATGCGGCTTATGGCAATCTTTTCCTCCTTCGCCGCCCATGGAAAGAACAGGTCTTCTGCCACCGCTGGCGAATGGATGGCGAGCGGCGTGATTATAGCACTCCTTATGAAACAACTCCTGAATTTGCTCGCGAACGCGAACTATGGTTGCAGTCCGCTCGATTCGGAGCAGTCTTAGTCACTCCCGGCATATCTAAAGGAGAGCAGCAATTATTGAACGACTGCTTGGACGAAGGCCTGCCTCTCATTCATCTTCAGTCTGAACCTATTACTCGGGGCTGGAATCCCCCCATCCGTCGACACAAGCTTTGTGAACAGGGCAAATTGCTCATCCTTGCTCCGTGGCAGTTGAATGATGTTGGCGATGTCAATGGTGTCCCTGCCGACACCCAATATAGCCGTTTTCACAACCTCAACGCCCTTGCCACTCAAATCTGCGAGTCAGACATATCCCTCTCCATTCGTTTGTAGTATCTGTTTTTGTTTAGATATTTCGCTATCCTTCCATTTGTAGTCCCTTTACCTCAACAAATTGTACTATATACTACGTATATAGTAGTATTCTTTCGCAAAAAAAGTTGCATTTTTTCTTGCAAAAACCAATTATTTTTCGTATCTTTGCACAAAATTTAGTGCGTGATAAGTCTGTGATAAGTGCGCGGTAAGTACGTCGTTAGTTCGTGATAAGTTCGAGATTATCGAGCCGATCAGCAGGCAAACACACAGTTCAATCAGATTATGGCAACAATCTATCACACATCTCACATCAAGAAAGTCATAGGAGCGCACTCCAAAGATGGTCTTGTTGAGCGCCAGAAGCACTTCTTTGATTACGACGGCAATCTCACTAAGGTGGGTAAGTTGGAGGGCTATATTCCTAACCCTCGCAACTATGTGGCTAATCCTATTACGCCTGGCGAACACGCTAACCAGCAGGCCTTTGGCAACAACTCACACCAAGCCCAGGAGTTCATTGATGCGTGGAAGTACAACACGCCTCTCCCCGAAAAGAAACAAGCATTCCTCGATGAGGTCAAAGCCCGTTTTCGTGCCCAACTCAACGGAACCCCCGATCGTATAGCCAAACCCGACAAACTCGGCAATTACCATCCTTACGGCCGCCCGGACAATTTCATCCGCGCCGTCCTTCTCACCGAGCACCCGACCTTCGATTAGTCCCCGGGCTTCTGATTCCTTTGCGGCAAGCTGTTTTACTCTCGCCGCTGTCCTGACAAGCACTAGTGCGAAAATCGCGGGGAATTTAGGGAAATCGGCAAAAAAATCGCGGGGGATTTAATTTTTTTTGCCAAAAATTTGCATATATCATTTAATTTTAGTAACTTTGCGGAGTTTTGGATTCAAATATATAACCTTAAATATCTACATTATGGAAACAAAATCTTTACGACCGTGGATTGTGACAATTATTGTTGCATTTTTTGCGTACATTGCGTACACTATGTGCGGAAGCGCGATGCCGACATTGGCAAAAGCTACAAATATCGGTCTCAGCACAATTCAGAAGGGCTACCAGGTGGGCAACGTGCTGATATATAGCATGATGTTAGTTGCCTGGTTGATGTCCGGGCTTCGCGTTTGGCAAAACGACAAAGACAACAAAACGGCACAATACGGCGGGATTCTGTTTGTGTGCTATGGCGTAACGGGCTTAGTGTGGCAAGCGTTGGCGCTGATAGGACTGTTCATGCAGAGGAACCTTGTGCCGATGCCGTTATACATCACCTTTACGATAGCAACAGCCGTGCTGATCGGCGCGGCGGTGATCGTGTTGGCAATGTACTACAAGCATAAAACAATGTTGTGGTTAGCTGTCTGTTATGCTGCGTTAAGCATACTATATACCCCGCTACACTTGATGATGCTAAGCGGAGCAGCCGGAAGCACAGTAATCCGTGTTGCGTATAGTTTGACAAGCAGCATCGCGGAAATCATTTTGATCGTGTACCTGTTTAAATGGGCGAAACGAGTGAAAGAGTCGTAACCCTGTAGGCGAATGGTGCGGGGAGGATGAGTAGTGGCTTTTAGACCGCAATTTAGTGCAAATTTGCACCAAAATGCGAATAAGCATTACATTTAACCGTAATTTAGTGCAAATTTGCGCCAAAATGCGGATAGATATGTACCGGCTTACCAAAGTGACAAATCCCGAGCGACTCGTGAATGGCTCGTTTTAGAAGAGTGTTTTTGGGGGGGAGTGGGAGGGCAGTCGGATACCATCCGACACAATAAACAAAGCCAGATCGCCCATATATGGTCGATTCCATGAGGGGGAATATGACAAGAACGAAGCAGGGGACTCGCGGAAGTCCCCTGCTAATATATAGTGTCGTGTACCCTTGGATAGCCCCAAAGGTTGAGCTATCTCACCTCTTGGCTATGGCGGGTGTGTTGATTCTCTATGTTATTCATTTGAAATAATGCGACTCTGTACTCTTCCGTCATTTGTAAAGTTTCTTGAATAAACATGCAGAAAAAAATGATTTTTTTGCTAAAATGTGCGAAAAGCTTGCAAATGTCAAATATTTTTCGTACCTTTGCCGCCGCGTTCGGTAAAAACCGAATATAAGCATAGAAAACCAAATACTGCGATTACTGCGATGAACAAGTACATACCATCATTACGGTTGAGGACATTGCCGCTATCGGTGTCGGGGATCATTCTCGGCACGGGATTGTCGCTGGCTCCGCTGCGTGCAACTTGCGGCGATCCGGCAGCGTGGCCGATAGACTGGTATGTATTCGGTTGGGCGATACTGACGACGCTTAGTTTGCAGATACTGAGTAACCTGTCGAACGAGCTGGGCGACGCACTCAAAGGCACAGACACCGAGCAGCAGGGCAGGGCAGCCTACGGGATGCAAGCGGGAACGATCACTGTGGACGAGATGAAGAAGATGATAGGGGTGTTTATCTTCCTGAGTATAGTGTTCGGCGGAGCGCTGGTGCTGACGGCTTTTGATACGTTTCTGTGCGTGCCGGCGATGGTGTTCCTCGGGCTGGGTGCGCTAGCGATCATCGGCGCGATGACCTATACCTTGGGCAAACACAGTTACGGCTACAAAGGTCTGGGCGATCTGGGCGTGTTTCTGTTCTTCGGGCTGCTGAGCACCATGGGCAGTTATTACCTGCAGACCAAGACGCTGACCGTGGAAGCCGTACTTGCAGCCGTGGCGATAGCGATGCCGAATGTGGGGGTGCTGAATCTGAATAATGTGCGCGACATCGACAACGACCTCAAGCATGGCAAACGGACGATGGCTGCGCGGTTGGGAAAGACCGGCGGGAAGATCTATCACGCGCTGCTGCTGGCTGTAAGCTTTGGATTGATGCTGTATCTGCGGAGATGGTGGGTGCTGTGCGCACTGCCGGTGATCGTGTGGCATGTGTGGTATATATTCCGCCACGACGGCCATGACCTCGACAAACAAATGCCGGTGTTGATGTTCACGACGCTTGCTATCGCCATCCTTGCGGTAATCTAAATGACAAAATTGTAAATGATAAAATAGTAAATGATAAGATGTTAGCATTAGTAACAGGCGCATCATCGGGGATAGGGCTGCAATACGCTACCGCCCTCGCGCGCGATTACCATATTGATCTGCTGTTGGTCAGCAACCAGGAGCAAGAGCAGATCGAAGTAGCCAAGCAGTTGGCGCAGACCTACGGCGTGCAAACTACGCCGCTCTATGCCGATCTGAGCAAACAGGATGCAGCCGAACAACTGCATCAGTACTGCGTGGACAACAAGATTGACGTGGATATACTCATCAACAACGCCGGTGTGTTCTTCTTTAACCCGCTGACAGACACAAACATGCGTCGGTTTGAGTTGATGCTCAACCTGCATGTGGTGACGGTAGCCAAACTCACACGATTGTTTGCAGAAGACATGGTCAAACGCGAACTGACCGATGAGCAGAAACAAGAGAAGGTGCTCGGCAAACCGCGCCGAAAAGGGTATATACTGAATATGTCGTCGATGTCGGCGTGGATGGCGTACCCGGGCATCCAGACCTACAACGCCACGAAAGCGTTCATCTACAACTTCAGCAAATCCCTCTGGTACGAACTGTATCCGCAGGGCGTGAACATCACCGTCATGACTCCCGGTGCAGTGGATACGGCATTGTTCGGATTGGCACCGAACCTGCGAAAACTAGCTGTGAATCTGACAGTAAGTATTCCGCCGGAGAAACTTGTCAAACGTGCGCTGAAACGGATGTTCCAAGGCAAGAAAGCCGATATGCCGGGTGTGTTGAACCACCTGAGTACGCCGCTGCTGAAACACACTCCTGACTGGCTGGTGCGACTGACGTACCGTTGGGTTGGACAATTCCAGAAATGATGAAAAACAAACGAGAGAATATTGCAGAATATATCCTCTACCTGTGGCAGTTGGAGGACTATCTGCGTGCTTTCCCCGAGATGGCGGAAGGCAATGAAGAGTTGGCGGATATCCTGAGGATGATGCACGCTGACGATGTTATGGATGGCGGGCATATCCAGCTCGCGCAGATCGCGCTCAAGGAGTTGGAGATGCTCAGCGACGATATCCTTACGCAAGAGGCAACCTACCGCGCTGCGATGATCCGTATCACACCGGCGCTGAACCTGCTGAAGGCGCGCACCGACCGCCCGACGATGTCGAACATCGAAGCGTGTCTTGTATTGCTGTATCAGATCATGATGCTCCGGTTGCAGAAACGACCGATCAGCGCAGAGACCCAAGAGGTGCAACAGCAAGCCACCAGTCTGCTGCAATACTTGAGCAAAACATATTACAAACAAGCCGACCTCGAGGCGGAGGAAATGCGCGAAGAGTAACGATGACGACTAAGCAACGATATGAGTCTTGTCTTGCGTGGTTTGCGCAGAATATGCCCGTGGCGGAATCGGAATTGCACTTCGCAAACCCGTTTCAACTGCTTGTGGCTGTTATGCTCTCGGCGCAATGCACCGACAAACGCGTGAATATGGTCACTCCGGCATTGTTTGCAGCGTATCCGACACCCGAGGTGATGGCGCAGGCTACGGTGGAGCAGATATACGAATATATCCGCTCGGTCAGTTACCCGAACGCCAAGGCTGAACACCTGAAAGCCACAGCCGTGCGGCTCACTGAAGTATATCACGGCGAGGTGCCCGACAATATCGATGATCTGCAAACGCTACCGGGCGTAGGGCGCAAGACGGCAAACGTGGTATGTGCAGTCATCTGGCAGCAACCGACGATGGCGGTCGATACGCATATCTTCCGCGTGGCGGAGAGGATAGGGTTGACAACAAAAAGCAAGTCTCCCCTGCAAACAGAGAAGACTTTGGTCAAATATATTCCGGAAACGGTTATTCCGAAAGCGCACCACTGGCTGTTGCTGCACGGACGCTATGTCTGCCAGGCGCGCAAACCCAAATGTGCGCAGTGCGGCTTGCAGCCGTATTGCCGGTATTTTGCCAACACAATACAATAAGACGAAACGATGAAACGAGGTCTGATAGCATTGAGTCCCATAGCAACCATGGTTGCGCTGCTTGTCGTGTTGTCGATATACTCCGGCGGAGTGAGTAACGCGCCGTTGCTGATGATCTTTGTGCTCACCGCTATGGTTGCCGTCATCTCGCTTCGGGGCATGAAGTTCACGGAGCGCGTGGCGATCTTCTCACAGGGCGCAGGCAGCCGAGATCTGCTGCTGATGGTGTGGATCTTTATGTTAGCCGGAGCGTTTGCCGCCAGTGCACGGGAGATGGGCGCTGCGGATGCGACGGTTAATCTGACCTTGCAGTTCTTACCGGCGCGGTTTGCGTTGGCGGGATTGTTCATCGCGGCGTGCCTGACATCGCTGTGCATGGGAACGAGTGTGGGAACGATCATTGCCCTGATGCCTATTGCTACCGGTGTGGCGGAACACACTCAGATGAGCGTTCCGCTGGTTGTTGCCGCTGTGGTGGGCGGTGCGTTCTTTGGTGACAACCTGTCGTTCATCAGCGATACGACCATCGTCTCTACGCAATCGCAAGGTTGCAGGTTGAGTGACAAGTTCCGCTTCAACCTGAGGATGGCTTTGCCTATAGCCGTCATCGTGTGCGTGGTGTATCTGCTGCTGGGCAGCTCGTTCACAGCGCAGACTGCCGAGCAGAATGCCGCTTGGTGGAAAGTGCTGCCGTACTTGGCGGTGATCATTTGTGCCGCGGCGGGAGTGAATGTGCTGATTGTGTTGACGATAGGCAATATCCTCACCTGCGTAACCGGCTTGCTTGACGGCAGTTTTGATCTGATGACTTGGATCCAGAGCACGCTGCAGGGAGTGATGGGCATGAGCGAACTGATCCTGATATCGATGATGGCGGGGGGTATCTTTGCCGTGATCAGTTACAATGGCGGCTTGGATTACATCATGAACAGCATCACGCGCCACGTGCAGTCCCGCCGAGGTGCAGAACTGAGTATTTGCGCTTTGGTTGCGTTCGCGAATATATGTACAGCCAACAATACCGTCGCTATCCTCTCTGTGGGCAGTATGGCTCGACGTATCGCCGAGCAGTTCGATATCGATCCGCGCCGCAGTGCAAGCCTGCTGGATACAACAAGTTGTGCCGTGCAAGGACTGTTGCCTTACGGGGCACAACTGCTCATGGCCAGCGGGTTGGCGGGAATCAGCGCACTCAGTATCGTGCCGTATCTGTATTATCCGATGCTGCT
>CACZRD010000057.1 GCA_902783545.1 uncultured Bacteroidales bacterium | reverse complement strand
TCGATTCCCGTTGGCACCACGAAAAAGAGACTCGCAAGAGCCTCTTTTTTTGTGCCAATTGCGGGACTCTCCCAGGGTTCTTATCTCGCTGATAACTGATTACTGATCACTGACAGCTTTCATAATCTTCGGCGCTATGTCAGTGTTGTCCATCCAGCCAGTGAACTGCTCCGCGCCTTTGCCGATAGCGAATACCGGCACTTCCGATGCGGTGTGCGTATAACTCGTCCAGCCTAATTTAGCTTTGTAGTTGAGCGTGCCGATGGCAGCGTTGCACAGCGTATTCAGGTCTTTGTACATCGTCTTGAACGAACGCTTGCCTTGGCTCTTCAGCGCGTTCTTGAACGCCTTTTGCATGTACTCCTCGTCCTTGTCGGTGATCTCTACCTCGCCGTAGAAATCCAGTCTCTTCTCCAGGATAGCGCGAATGTCCTGCCATTTGGGTTTCTTTTGCCCTTTCTTGAACAGCGCATTGATCTCGTCGCTCAGCACCCAGGACGAGCAGTGTTGGTGTTGGAGCATCTTCAGGTTAAGCGTGTAATCGCTGTTGCCGAGCGCCATGCCGCCTGTCTCGTGGTCGGCGGTAACGACGATCAGCGTCTCGTCAGGATGCTGACGGTAGAACTCCAACGCTGCACCTACCGCACCGTCGAAATCCAGCGTCTCTCCGATGTTCGCTGCACCGTCGCGTCCGTGACCGGCATAGTCGATCATACCGCCCTCGATCATCAGGAAGAACCGGTCGTTATGCTGCTTGAGGTAGTCGATGGCAAACGGCACGAGCGTCTTCAGCTGTAACTCCTCCGGACGACCGTCAATCATATACGGGAAGTTGCCCGAGCCTTTCTTCCGGCGGTCGGCGATCTCGTTCGGCTGCACGACGATGAGCTTGCTGGCGTCGGTTTTGGCTTTCGCTTCCTCCAAGCCCTGTGCGATGGTATAGCCCTGCTCCTCGATAAGGTCGTACAGATATACGTCCGACGTTCCCTCCGGAGGCGCCGGACGATGCAGAGCTGCTCCGCAGAACAGATCGAAGTTCGTATATGCCAGTTGTTTGCCTACCTCATAGTAGTTGTCGCGTTTCTTGACATTTGCATAGAACGCAGCCGGCGTCGCGTGGTCAATAGCTACGGTGGTCATCAGTCCAACGCCCCAGCCCTTGGCTTTCAGCTGCTCGGCGATGGAGGTCAGCGTGTCGCCCTCGGCATTGAGACCGAGCGTGCCGTTGGTTGTCTTGCTGCCTGTAGCCAGCGCAGTGCCCGCAGCTGCAGAGTCGGTGATACCGTTGGACTTGCTGAACGTCGTAGCCTGACCGGTGTAGGGCAGGGTAGTCATGTTCAGCTGACGGATACCGATGGCGCTGTCCAGCTCGGCGAGGTACATCTCGGCGGCTAACACCTGGTTGATACCCATACCGTCACCGATGAGGTAAAACACGTATTTCACTTCCGCTGACAGGCTCAGACAAGTGAATACGCACACACAAAGATATAAAAATCGCTTCATATTTGTAAAATTTGCTACAAAGATACATATTTTTTTGCAAATATGCAAAAATTTTAGTAACTTTGTGCCCGAAAAGTGTAAAGTATTTTGAATTTTAATTATTAATTATTAATTTTTAATTGATAATGAAGCTGCTGCTTATTGATGCTTATGCGATGATCTATCGCGCCTACTACGCCTTCATCCGCGCGCCGCGTATCAACTCGAAGGGCGAGAACACGTCGGCTATCTTCGGGTTTGCTGTGACCTTGGATGATCTGCTCAAGAAGACCAACCCTACGCACGTGGCGGTAGCCTTTGACCCTCACGGCCCCACGTTCCGTCATGAGGCGTACCCGCAGTACAAGGCGCAACGCGAGGAGACACCCGAGGATATCCGTCGCGCAGTACCGGTCATCAAGCAACTGCTCGATGCGATGAACATCGTGCGTCTGGAGTGTCCGGGATTTGAGGCGGATGACGTGATAGGTACCGTTGCCACCCAAGCCGAGCAGCAGGGCTTTGAGGTGCTGATGGCTACGCCCGACAAGGACTACGGGCAACTCGTCACCGAACACATCAACATGTACCGCCCGAAACACACCGGCGGCTTTGAGCAGATGGGACCCAAAGAGGTCTGCGAGAAGTATGGCATCAACAACCAGAAGCAGGTCATCGATCTGTTGGCGCTCATGGGCGATGCCTCGGACAATATCCCGGGCTGCATGGGAGTAGGCGAGAAGACTGCCGTCAAACTCCTACAGGACTTCGGCTCGATTGATAATATGCTCGCGCACACCGACCAGATCAAGGGCGCCCTGCGCACGAAGGTCGAGACCCAGCGCGAGCAGATAGAGTTCTCACGTTACCTCGTCACCATCCGTACCGATGCGCCGGTGACCTTCACCCCCTCAGAACTCATTGCCCGCCAACCCGACAAACAGCAGTTGGCAGAGTTATATAGAGGCCTGGAGTTCAACTCGCTGCTACGTAAGATCGGCGAGCCGATGCTCCCGCCGGAGGGTAGTGAGCAGCCGCTGGCTGATAGCCTAAAGCCAACAGCCAAGAGCCAAAAGCCAATAGCCAAAAGCCAGCCGGTGACCGCTCAACTCGACCTCTTCGCCGATATGCCAACAGTGGAGCTCACCAACACACAGTCACCAACAGCACAGCTCACTAACACGCAGTCGCCAACCGAAGATATGCCCGCCCGCCTCTGCGCCTATCTGCTCAACCCCGAGCAGGCGTACAACCCGAACATCCCGCCCAAGTGGGACGAACTCAAAGCAGACTCAGCCCTCTGGAACCTATACAACGAGGTCGAGCTGCCCCTCGTCGATGTGCTCCGCGATATGGAGCGTGCCGGCGTGCGCTTTGACGTCAGTATCCTCAAGCAAGCCGAGCAGCAACTCTCTGCCGAGCTTGTAGAACTGGAGCAGAAAATCATCGCCGAACTCAACGACATGCTAACAGCCAATGGCCAAGAGCCAATGGCCAATGTCAATATAAACTCCCCCAAGCAGATCGGCGACCTTCTCTTTGGACAACTCCGGCTTGACCCCAAAGCGAAGCGCAGTAAGAACGGCAACTACTCGACCTCCGAGGAGGTGCTGCGTGCGCTTAAGCCCATTGCACCGGTCTGCGGCGACATCCTCGACTACCGCGAGCTCAAGAAACTCATATCGACGTACATCACCACGCTGCCCTCGTACATCAATCCCGAGACAGGCAAGATCCATACGACCTACAACCAGACCGTCACCGCCACAGGGCGACTCTCGTCCTCGAACCCGAACATGCAGAACCTGCCTATTCGTTCCGAGCGCGGGCAACTCATCCGCCGCGCGGTGATTGCCGATGAGGGTTGTAAGATACTGAGTGCCGACTACTCGCAGATCGAGCTGCGGCTGATGGCGCACTTCTCGCAAGACGAACATCTGCTTGCCGCCTTCCGTAGTGGACAGGATATCCACGCTGCCACGGCGGCGAAGATCTTCCGGGTGCCCATCGAGCAGGTCACCAAAGACCAACGCCGCAAAGCCAAGACCGCCAACTTCGGTATCCTGTACGGCATATCCGCGTTCGGTCTCTCGCAACAACTCGACTGCTCGCGCACCGAAGCCAAGCAGCTGATCGACGACTATTTTGCCGCGTTCCCGAAGATCCAATCGTTCATCGAGGCGCAGAAGGCCTACGCGCGCGAACATCTGTATGTAGAGACGCTCTTCGGCCGCAAACGTTACCTGCCGGATATCGTCTCGCATAACGCTACCGTCCGCGCCTTTGCCGAACGCAACGCCGTGAACGCACCCGTTCAGGGCACCGCCGCCGATATCATCAAGATTGCTATGGTCGCCATCCACCGCGAACTCAAGGAGCGTAACCTCCGCGCGCAGATGATCATGCAGGTACACGACGAACTGAACTTCAACGTCCCCATCGACGAAGTCGAGCAAGTTCGCCGGATCGTAGTCGATAACATGCAGAACGCCGTTCATCTGTCCGTGCCCCTCATCGCCGAGTGTGGCATTGGCGACAACTGGCTCGAAGCACATTAACCAGAATATCTAGAAAATCCAGAACTTTCAGATTATCCAGAATATCCAGAACATGACCACCGAATATACTCCAGCCGTTTTAGTCGGCATCATCACTCCGCAGCAACCCGAAGACCGTACACGCGAGTACCTTGACGAACTTGCGTTCCTTGCTGACACCAACCACATCGAACCCGTCAAGCGGTTCGTTCAACGCCTTGAGTACCCCAACTCCACGACCTACGTCGGTGAAGGCAAACTTCAGGAGATACGCGACTACATCACCAACTATAACGATGCCGCCAAGCATGCCGAGGAGCCGCAAGAGCCCATTGAACTCGTTATCTTTGACGACGAACTGTCACCTCGTCAGTTGCGAAATATAGAAAAAGCCTTGCAGGTACGCGTCATGGACAGAACAATTCTCATCCTCGAGATTTTCCTCCAGCGCGCACAGACCTCCTACGCCAAGACACAGGTTGAAATGGCTCACCTGCAATATATGCTCCCGCGTCTGACACGAATGTGGAGTCACCTCGACCGCCAGCGTGGCGGCGGTGGCACGAACCGTGGTACGGGTGAGACGCAGATCGAGGCGGACAAACGTATCATCAATAACCGTATAGCCCTGCTGCGCGAAGACCTCAAGCGCATTGACCGGCAGATGGCTACCCAGCGCCAGAACCGTGGGAAGATGGTGCGCGTGGCACTCGTCGGCTATACGAACGTCGGCAAATCGACGCTGATGAACCTCATGAGCAAGTCCGACGTGTTTGCCGAGAACAAACTCTTCGCTACCCTCGATACGACGGTGCGTAAAGTGACGATTGACAACCTGCCGTTCTTGCTTTCCGATACCGTCGGCTTCATCCGCAAACTCCCGCATAACCTCGTGGAGTCGTTCAAATCGACGCTGGACGAGGTGCGCGAAGCGGATCTGCTGATTCACGTGGTGGATATCAGTCACCCGAACTTCGAGGAGCAATACGAGGTTGTGGAGCAGACCATCAACGAACTCATCCCCAACAACCGTCCGGAAGAGATCGTGGTATTCAATAAGATTGACGCCTTTACCTACACGCCGCAAGCCGAGGATGATCTGCTGCCACCTACCCGCGAGAACATCTCGCTGGAGGAACTCCAACGCACCTGGATGGCTAAACTCAATGGTCAACAGCCAACAGCCAATAGCCAACAGCCAAAGGCGGTCTTCATCAGTGCCCGCAACAGGACGAACATTGACGAACTGCGCGAGATCATCTACGAGCGCGTGAAAGCCATTCACATCCAGCGCTATCCGTACAACGATTTTCTCTTCCAGCGTTACGACAATCTGGAGGAGTAAGGTTTAGTCACAAAGGGAGAAGAGATCCTCGCGGGGATTGACGAGCATGACGGGAACGAGGGCACGTTGGATGACGTGCCTTTCTTGTGGTCCAAAGAACAGGTCGTCCAAGCCGTACTCACGGCTGGCGGTTAGGATGATCAGGTCGGCAACAAAGTCGCGCTGGCGTTCGGCTGCCTCGCGGTTGACCTTGCTGCTGTCTTTCTTAGCTATGACGACCTCATAGCTGATGTCCGTACCCGTGCGTTCGCTTACGGCTTTGATATGCGTCACGATACGTCCGACGTTCTGCTTGGCACGACTGCCGTAGTCGTTGGCTTGGAGTAGAATGATATGTGCGCCGGTCTTGCGGGCGAGGTAGGTGCAGATCTCCGCCTTGTAGGTCTCTTCCTCCAGACGGCTGACCGGCACGATGATGCGGTGCAGCGCCTGCACGTCTTTCATTGCAGGCGTGATGACAACGTACGGCGTGCGCAACGTGCGGCACTCGTTGAGTACCTTCTGTATGTCGCGCGAGCTGTTGGCGCACGTCTTTAGGACGATATCTTCGTTATTTTCCCAGATCATGATTGATTTGTTCGATGTAGTCGATCAGTTCGTCGCAGCCGGTGCGTTTTTCGGCGGAGGTAACGAAGCAGGGCGGCAGCTCTTCCCAGAACTCGAGCAGTTGCTGGCGGTAGGCTTCGATGTTCGCAGCGAGGCGCTCTTTGCCGAGTTTGTCGGCTTTAGTGAACACGAGTGCGAAGGGCACGTTGTTCTCACCCAGCCAGTTCATGAAGTCGCGGTCGATAGTCTGCAGGGGCAGTCGGGCATCGACGAGCACGAACAGCGAGCACAGCTGATCACGCAGCAGGCAGTAACGTTCGATCATCTTCCGTAGCGCCTCACGTTGCGCCTTGCCGGCTTGCGCAAAGCCGTAGCCCGGCAGATCGACGAGTGCCCAGGCATCGGGTGCGCCGGCGTTGACGGTGAAGTGATTGATCAGGAGCGTCTTGCCGGGTTTCTGGCTGGTCTTGGCGAGCTTTGGCTGGCGCGTGAGCGCGTTGATCAGGCTGGACTTGCCGACATTACTGCGGCCGATGAACGCGTACTCCGGCAGAGCGGTCTGCGGTGAGCGGAGCACGTCGGTGGATGATATGGTGAATTGGGCGGTACGGATCATTTGCGAATTTTGCGTTTGTTGAGTTCGCGTTGGTACTGGCGTGCGGTGGCAGCATGCTTGGCATAGTTCTCGCTGAACACGTGCGTGCCCGAGAAGTCGGGGTTGGCGCACATATACAGGTACTTGCTTTTGGTAGCATGCAGCGTGGAGTCAATGACCTGCGCCTGCGTGACGCGAATAGGTCCGGGCGGCAGTCCCGGGTTGATATACGTGTTATACGGCGACGGGTAGTTCGTCATAGCTTTGGTTACGCGCCGTGCCTTGAACTGCCGTGTGGCATATACGGCAGTCGGACATGCTTGCAGGTGCATGCCGATGCGCATACGGTTGAGGTACAAGCCGGCGATGATAGGGTACTCCTGTGCGTTCGTCGTCTCGGAGGTGACGATGCTGGCGAGGGTATAGACCTGTTGCGGCGTAAGCCCGAGTGCCTCTGCTTCGGCGCGGCGCCGTTCGTTCCAGAACCGACGGTAGTCGCGGTGCATCCGCTCGAAGAGCTGCTCGGCGGTCATCGTCCAATATACCTCGTAGGTATCGGGCATGAACAGACAGCGCGCCGTCTCGGTATTCATGTCGTACTGTCTGAGGAACGCGTCGTCCTGTAGCAGGGCGACGATAGAGGCGGAGTCGATGAGCAGTTGCGAGGCGAGCTTGCCGGCAAGCTGTTCGTTGGTGCGCACGGTGTAGTTGAAGCGAATCTTCACGGGAGTCTGTTCGCCCTGACGCAGACGTATGAACAGCGTACGGTTACCCATCGTGGCAGGGAAGAGGTAGTAGCCCGGCTTGGCTTCGCGGATCTGCGTACGTTCGATGTCCTTGCGGAACGCGTGCATAGAGGCGATGGTGTAGTCGGCTTTCACCAAGCCGAGCACCGAATCCAGTGAGCAGTCGGGGTAGATGTAATACCCGTGCTCATTGCCGTCAAGGCTGGTGAGGTTAACGTAGCGGTAACGATAGTGCCGTGTAGCCTGATATGCCCCTGCGCAAAGCAAGAACAGCAGCACAGCGGCAATAGTGATTAGTATGATCTTTTTCTTTGTCATGTTACTTTTTCTGTTTGAGCGCAGCGGCCTTTATTCTTTGAGCGCAGCGCTCTGTCCGTATCTCTCCCTGCCCGCGGATGACGGCGTAGGGGACGCCTGTAGCCTGTATCTCGCGCTCGTACCAGCGGAAGAAGTACTCGCGGTTGTCTAAGTTCTCGCGCACGGGATCGGGTTGGGCAGCGATGTCCGGTGCGAGGAGCAGGTACAGATCCATCGGGTAGTCGCGCAGCGCGCGGTTCACCGCCTCGGGCACCTGACCATACACATGCTCGTACCAGACTTTCATGATGATCATCTCCGTGTCGAAGAGCACCACCTGGTCGCCATAGTCCGCTGCCAGATCGGCTGTCAGCTGCCGGCTGATGCAGTCCAGGTCATCGATGGTGTACGGCCTGTCCAACTGCTCCACGTACGTGCGCGCGTATTCCTTAATCCATATATAGCCACAGCGTTCACTCAGCGTCTTGCACAGCGTGCTCTTACCCGTTGACTCCGGTCCTATCACTCCTACTCGTAGCATCTAATAGCTGATTGCTGATAGCTGATTACCTCGTCAGCATCAGCTTGATGTTGATACCTACGTTATCCGTGCTGATCGGGTAGGAGGACGAGATGAGCGGCGTCGTGTTCTGGTGGTCGTAGTAGAACTGGATATTGATCTTCTGCGACAGCACGTAGTCAGCGCTGACCTTGACGGCGAACACGTAGTTGCCGGCACTCGCCTGCGTGATATACTCCTCGACCTTACGCAGCAGGGTCTTGACATCTTTGTAACTGAGATCGACATTGAGCTTCAGGTCGTTGCTGACCTTCTTTTCCGAGCGCGGGGTCTTGGTGATGAAACTCAGGTTCTTGATCGTGTAGCCGCCACCGACGACGAACTCGTTGGTGTGACCTTCCATCAGTTGTACGGAGTTGACGTTCAGGGTGAGGTTACGCTGCTTGCGGTACTCGGCTTTGACGCTCAGGCTGTTTTTCATCGTGAGGTTCACACCGATGAGCGGCGAGAACGACTCGGTGAGCGAGACGCTGCTGATGTCGTAGGCGGCAGAGGGCACAGGGATCTCGGTCTGCACGTCGCGCACGAAACCTATACTCTTGTCATCGCCTGCTGCGCCGACCCACGTCGAGTAGGTGGAGTACGAGCCGATGGCGTACTTACAGGTGTACGCGTGGGTGAGGGTCACCGAGCGGAAGTTATCGCGCATCCACGGCAGTTTACCCAGACCGTCGTATGTCACGCTCCAGTTCGGCAGTATCTGCCAAACTTTCAGGAACGGGCTGCGGTCGATCTTGTTAATGTCGCGGCCGGTGTAGGCGGCGAGGAATGCAGGCACGAGCACGTCTGCCGAGTTGCGGCTTACGGTACCGTTCTTGGGGTTGTACGCCTTGCCGGCGAACACGCTGTTACGCAGGAATCCGGCATCGGGGTAAGTGACGTTAGCATACTCCGCCTGGATACGTTGCTGCATGATGTCGCGGTTCGCTACGAACTGCTCATACACGGCGCTGGCGAAGTTATCCGACTGCTTGCCCATACGCGAGAATGCTGTACCGATAGCCACCTGCGTGATGTTGAACGATC
This sequence comes from uncultured Bacteroidales bacterium, assembly GCA_902783545.1. Classification (GTDB taxonomy): domain Bacteria; phylum Bacteroidota; class Bacteroidia; order Bacteroidales; family Paludibacteraceae; genus Colicola. The sequence continues at coordinate 3,610 of CACZRD010000057.1, read as the reverse complement.
CGGTCAAGTGCTCTTGCATATCCTCGTAGGAGTATATCAGCGAGTTCGACTGCGCCATGTAACGCTTGCCGTTCACTTGGATCTTCAGTCCGGGTAGCGGTTCGAGGGCGATCTTGATATCCAGATCGGTGGTGCGCGACTGTGCTGCGGGCTGTACGACCATCGTATCGCCGCTCAGCCAGCCGTTACGCTTGGCTTTCTCCACCCAGTCGTCGCCAAAGAATCCGAAGCCGAAGTCATAACCCGGTGCAAACTGGTTGCCCACCTTACTCTGTCCCATGAACCCTGCCATCGGCGCGAAGCCCGGCACGGTGAGTGAGGTATTGTCGCGGTAGGTGACCTGCACGCGGCGGATCATCGTTCCTACGTAGGCGAACATGTCGCCGGTGATCTGTGCCGGCGTACGCTTGTTCGGGTCTTTCGATGTCATCTTCAGGTTGATCTTCCCGCTCACGGGCGAGGTGAGGACGGCTTTGTTGTTGCCGTCGGTCGTCATCTTCAGTTTGACCTTACGCCCGAGGCTGTCGGTAGCCTCCATTTCGATGAGCTCGGAGCCCAGACGGTGCGTGATGGTCTTCGGCTCGCCGGCTGTGAGCTCGACGGTCTCGGAGTACGTCTTGGGCTTGAACGCCTTGGCGCGTTGACGGCCGGTGTAGTGCTGGGTCATTGACTTCCAGTACTTCGACTTGCCATACAGCGTCTCGAAGTTCAGTGTTCCATCGACCTGCCACGAGCGCTGACCGGTGATCACGTTGCCGAGCTCGTTCTGCGATGAGGTCGTAGCGGTACGTGCCCAGTTGTACGTGCCGTTGTACGAGGCGTTGGCGTTGATGAAGTCCAGTCCCGGGATCTTGTTGATCGGTACGTTCCACGTTGCGGTGAACACCTGTTGGTAGGTGTACGGCGTACCGCCTTTGGCCAGACTGCGCTGGATCGTGTCCTTCCACGCTTCGTAGTAATCGTTGGTGAAACCGTAGTCGCGGATGATCTCCGGCGTATAGTAACCTTCGTCCACGGTGCTGTTCATCGCCGTCTGGAACGAGAACTTCAGGTTCTTGGACAGGTCGTACTTGAAGTCGAAGTTCCGGCTCCAGGTGAAGTCCTTGGAGAAGGTAATGTCCATCTTATTCAGCCCGGCGCCGTCCTGGTTGAAGTCGCGCATCTTCATCTGCGAGAAGTTACGCTGCATGGATGTGTTGAACGCCCATGACTGCGGCAGGTAGTACAGGTTGAACTCCTTGACGATCTTCACCTTGTCCACGCCCTTGGTGTTCGCGAACGGCTCCCACGGCTTGGGGTTGAACGAGTAGGCGTAGTTGAATTGTCCGCGCTGTTCGGTGGTCTGGTTACGCTCCATCTCCGGCGAGTGTTCGTTCTGCTTGTTGTACGAGGCAGAGATGCTGAAGTTAGCCGGGTCGTAGAACATGTCTTTTTTCTTGGAGTGGATGTTCACCTTCATGTTCGTCACGCTGAACGACGTGCTCTCCACCACGGTGTTGCTCATCAGCTTGACGGAGTCACGTTCCTTCTTAGTGTTATACTGCTCGAGGTTATCCTTGAGCTTGATATCCGTATCCAGCGGGTCGTAGTCGGGTGATATGGTTTGGTTGGTATATGCCACGTACAGCGGGATCTGCAGTTTCGCCTGCTCGGGGAACAGTCGTCCGGCTTCGAGTGCGGCACTGACTTGGAGCTGGTAGTTGTTGTCCATGTTCCGCTGCAGCACGTTGCTCTCTATGCTACCGTATCCGGCAGTCTCCAGTCGTCCGGCGACGTTTACCTGTGCGATGTCGCTGATGCCGAGTGAGGCGTTAGCCATGGCTGCTACACCGCCCTGCTCGTTGAACTCGCTCATGCGCAGCTCGTTGACCCAGATCTCGCCGCAGCGATCCTCGTGGCTGTTGGCGTTACGTACACCGATCATGATGCACTCCACGCTCTCCAGCGTCGGGTTACCGAGCACGGTGATACGGTTCTGCGGCTTGCCGGAAGCCTCGTCGTACATCACGTACGGGATCGTGTTACCCACATCCGACGTGCCGGCGCGTTTGGCTTTGTTACGTGCCATCTTCGCGTCCGTGAGCACGGTGAACGGGAAGTCGAACATATTCTCGTCCGGCCATACTTTGTGGCGGTCGGCTTCGCTATTGTTGTTGTATATGCCCGCAGGCGTGAGTACCAGCGGGATCTCGTACTCGTAGTAGTTGTTCTTGAGGTCTGTACCGAGGCGGATGAAGCAGGTCAGGTCGCCGTCCTTGAGTGCGTCATCTTCGGCCTCAAGTTTCTCGGCGTGAACGAACATCTGCAGGTGCTTGTAGTTACGCATGTCGTAGGCGGTGTTCTTATATACGGCACGCGCGTCGTTGAACGGCAGGTTATGCACGCGCAGCACCATCGACTGCTCGTTCTGGGCGATGAGTTGCGCCTGACCCGGGTCGGTCTGACGGCTGATGCCCGGAGGCAGAACATAGTTGATAGGCTGGCGGTTGCCGTTTTCCTCGATGTTCACGTTCTGCACATCCAATAGTGCGGAAGCGGACGGCGAGTTGTCGTTGTAGTTCTTTGTGCGCTCGTTGCGGTAGAGCCCTTGGTTGTAGTTACGCCACTCGCCGCGAACGAGGTCGAGGCTACCGAAGCGCAGGTGCATCTCTCGCTCGCTGCCGGTGAGGTACATACGTGCGAAGCGGATCGACTTGAAGTTTCGGATCGTGCCGACGCGCTTGGTGTCGCTGCCCTTCAAGGGGATCTTGAACTGATACCATGTCACGCTCTCCGTCTGACCGTTGCGCAGGGTGACGAGCGTGGTGAGTTTCTCCACGATGTTCTGCAGTCCGACGTGCATATCCGCCTCGCGGAGGCTGACGTGGTACTCGTAGAACTTCTCGTACTCGTTCAGGGTGTTGTCGTTGTTGATGTCCTCTATATCCGGCTGCAGGGTCGAAGCCGTGCCGTAACCGTCGGTGCTACGGTCAGTTTCCGGCGAGTTGCCTTCTGTGCCGTTATAGTGCTTGTAACGGTCAATGATGCTCACTTGGGCGTGATCGTAATCGCTGCCACGGTAGTAGTGGTAGTTGTCGCCGGCAGGGTCGTTGGCAGGCGAGTACGGGTCATCCAGCCAGCGGTTCCATACATCGGGTGTTACCTTGTTCTGCAAAGCAGCGCGGTAGTCGGCGTAGGGGCGGGCGCCGTTGTACTCGAATGTCAGCTCTTGCTCGGTGCTCAATCCATCCAGACCGACGTCTTGGCGCTCGCGTGAGCCGGGTTCGTTGCTGAATGCTACGACGGTACTTGTGGTGCGCGACACGCGACCCCAGATCGTCTTCTCGGTGTCGTCGATCTCGTTGGTAGGCAGACCGTGCTCGAAGGACTTCTTGCCGTCCTTGAGGATATCCTCGCTGATGTCACCGAGGTCGATGTATAGATCGCCGTCATAGCCCTCGGGGTTCGTGAGCTTGGGATCCATGATCCAGAACGAGATGTACTCGATGTTCGACTTCTCGAAGTCGGTGTTGTCGAGCCTGCGCATGATACCTGCCCAGCGTTGCTTGGGGTTGGTGAGCTTGCCGTCAGAGCCTATCTCGCTGGCACAGATGTTGTACGGTCCGCGCTC
>CACZRD010000056.1 GCA_902783545.1 uncultured Bacteroidales bacterium | reverse complement strand
GTGCGGCATAAAAGACTCGAACTTTCACTCCGTGAGGAACCAGATCCTAAGTCTGGCGCGTCTACCAATTCCGCCAATGCCGCAAACCATTTACCATTTGGTCATTTACCATGTACCATTTGGAGAGCGGGTGCAAAAGTACTATTTTTTTTTGAGAAATGCAAGAAAATACGCAAATATTTTACCATACACTACCGAATAATATCAAAATTGTTCACTCCCGTACGCAATCCGCGGTTGCTTACGTCGGTGTGATGATCGGTGCCGGCACGCGCGACGAACGCCCCGAAGAGAACGGCATAGCGCATTACATCGAGCACTGCGTCTTCAAAGGTACCGTGTTCCACTCTGCCCGCCAGATCATCTCACAGATCGAGGGAGTGGGTGGCGAGATCAATGCCTACACTACCAAGGAGGAAACAACGTTCTACGCCGCTACTCTCAACGAACATGTGCCGCAAACGCTTCGTCTGATCTCCGAGATGGTGCTCTGTCCCACGTTCCCGAAAGCCGAGACCGACAAGGAGCGGATGGTGATCTACGACGAGATTGAGAGTTACAACGATTCGCCCAGCGAACTCATCTACGACGACTTTGAGAACATGCTCTTTGCCGGGCACTCACTCGCGCAGCCTATACTCGGCACGAAGCGCACATTGCGGCATATATCCTCCTCGCCCGATCGTCCGCGTGCGTGGATGGCGCAACACTATCGTCCGGAGCGGATGGTTGTCTTCTGCCAGGGCGATATCCCTACCTCCCGGTTCATCCGTCTGGCAGAGAAACTCTTCGGCGACTACACCAACACGCTTCCTCCAGACCGCCAACTCTCCTTCGCGCAAGAAGAAGACCGCCAGCCGCAGTCAGCCTCCTATCAGAAACACACGCATCAGACGCACGTCATGCTCGGCGCGCGCGCGTACCCCTTATGCCATAGTCAGCAACTTCCGCTCTATCTGCTCAATAACATCCTCGGTGGCGGCAGCCTGAACTCCCGTCTGAACATCGCCCTGCGTGAGGCACGCGGCTTGGTCTATACCATCGAATCGATCTACACGCCGCTGTCCGATACCGGCTATTGGTCAACGTACTTCGCCTGCGAAGCAGAGCAACTGGAGCAGTGCATGGCTGTCATCCGTAAGGAACTTAACCGCATCGTCACCACGCCGCTCACGCAACGCGAACTCCGTGCCGCGCTGCGCCAACTGCGCGGACAGATGGCTATCTCTGCACAGAATGCAGAGAATAACGCCCTAAGTATGGCAAAATCCATGCTTTATCGCGGTTACGCACCCACTTGGCAGCAGACCTTCGAACAGATCGCACAGATCACGCCCGAGCAACTGCAGCAGGTCGCCAAAGAGGTGCTCGAACCCGACAAGCTCGTGGTGCTCAAATACGAGTGATCGGCGTGCGTTTTGGTGACAAAATCCTGCTTTTTGTAACAAAAAGTTGATAAAACTGTATAAAAAACGTCACAATTTGCACTTTTTTATTGTAAAATCTTGCAAGTTGTGAAAAAAAATAGTAACTTTGTCAGGATTTTCGCCGCGCATTGCGCAAATAACCTTAAAATTCATGCCTACGCACGAATGTGTGTTGCATTGTATTTTAGGTATGCACGTGCGTACGCATATAGGAAAATTTTAACGCGGGAGCGTTGTGCTCCCAAAACAACAAATAATTGTATAATGAAGCGAATTTACGTATTGTTAGTCTGCCTGTGCATGCTGCCTGCATGGCTGCTGGCGCAGATGAAGGTAACCGGTACGGTGCTCGACGAGAACGGTGATGCTGCCATCGGTGCAGCCGTTCAAGTTGACGGCACAACGGTCGGTACCGTGACAGACTTTGATGGCCAGTTCGAGTTGTCTGTTCCTTCAGACAAGAGTATGCTGGTGATTTCGTATGTGGGCTACAAGACTGTGACAGTCCCTGCTAAGCCCAACATGAAAGTAACGCTGGAGGTTGCGAGCCAACAGATCCAGGAAGTGGTGGTTACCGGTATGATGAAGCAGGACAAACGTCTGTTTACCGGTGCTGCAACCAAGCTTAATGCCGACGAGACAATGCTCTCCGGTGTGGCTGATATCAGCCGCTCGCTCGAGGGTAAAGCTGCCGGTGTGAGCGTGCAGAACGTCAGTGGTACGTTTGGTACTGCCCCGAAGATCCGCGTGCGTGGTGCTACGTCTATCTATGGCGCATCCAAACCGCTGTGGGTGGTGGATGGCGTCGTGCTCGAGGATGCTGTCGAGATGAATGCCGATGACCTGTCTTCAGGTGATGCCAAGACGCTTATTGCTAACGCCATCGCAGGTATCAACTCCGAGGATATTGAGAGCTTCCAGATCCTGAAGGACGGTTCAGCTACCTCTATCTACGGTGCGCGTGCTATGGCGGGCGTCATCGTCGTTACGACCAAGAAAGGTAAAGCCGGCTCGTCAAGCTTGCAATATACGAGCGAGCTTACCTACCGTATGATCCCCTCGTATTCGGACTTCAACATCTGTAACTCGCAGGAGCAAATGGGTATCTACCAGGAGCTCGAGCGCAAAGGCTGGCTGGAGTACAGCACCTTGAGCAGCGCGAAGAACAGCGGTGTCTATGGCTTGATGTACAAGCTCATTGACCAGGCTGAGGCAGGCGGTTCGGGATTGGCTAACACGCCGCAGGCAAGAAATGCATACTTGCGTCAAGCCGAGTTCCGTAACACGGACTGGTTCCAGGAGCTGTTCAATCAGACGATCATGCACAAGCATTCACTCTCTTACCGTGCAGGTACAGAGCGTGCGAGCGTATATGCTTCATTGTCCGCTTTGCAGGATCCCGGTTGGTATAAGGCCAGTGAGGTGACGTTGTTCACTGCCAAGGCAAATGCTGACTTTGAACTTCTGCCGAGCACCAGCAAGCAGAAGCTGACAGCGAGTGCTAAGTTTACCGGTAGTTACCGTAAGCAGAAAGCTCCGGGAACAATCTCCGCTATGACTGACCCTATATCGGGTGCCGTGAGCCGTGAGTTCGATATCAACCCGTTCTCGTACGCTACGAACTCTTCGCGTGCAATGGATCCGAATGCGTTCTATCGCCGTAACTATTGCGACTTCAACATCAAGGATGAGTTGGAGCGCAACTACATCGATATCGCAGTGACCGACCTCTTGTTCCATGGCGAACTTCACTACAAGCCGATTCGCGGATTGGATATCAGTGCTTTGGGGGCTGTGCGTTATATGTCGAGCCGTCAGGAGCATAATATCACCGATCAGTCCAACCAGGCACGCGCTTACCGCGCAGGTATCGACCCCGAGGATAACACTATCCGTGAGTCGAACTCCTTCCTCTACACCGATCCGGACGACAATACTGCGCTGCCCGAGACCGTGTTGCCGAAGGGTGGTATCTACAACCTGACGGAGTACTCACTGCTCTCTACTGACTTCCGTGCGCAAGTTAACTATAGTGGTTTCTTCGGCGGTGCAAGTGGCGAAGACCACAACATCGAGTTGCTCGGTGCTGCCGAACTGAACTCCACGGATCGTCAATATACATGGTTCCGTGGATGGGGCTACCAGTACGAGAACGGCGGCGTGCCATTCTCCGACTATCGCGTGTTCAAGCAGAGCCAGGAGGAGAACAGCCAGTACTTCAGTAACGAGTTCAACTATTACCGTAACCTTGCATTCGTTGCGAACGCCAACTATGCATACAAGGGACGTTACTCCGTGACCGGAACACTCCGTTACGAGGGTACGAACAAACTCGGACGTAGCCCCAAAGCACGCTGGTTGCCTACATGGAACGTTGCCGGTGCATGGAACGCACATGAGGAGCGCTGGTGGAGCAATACGTTCGAAAACTGGTGGACACACGCCAAGGTCCGTGCCAGCTACTCACTGACCGCTGACCGCGGACCGTCGTGGGTAACTAACTCGCTGGCTGTGTTCCAGAGCTATAGCCCCTACCGCCCGAACACCAATGCTTCGGAAACGGGTATCCAACTCGATGACCTCGAGAACTCTGAACTTACGTACGAGAAGAAGCACGAGATCAACATCGGTGTTGACTTGGGATTTGTCAATGATCGTATTAACATCGAGTTCGACTGGTATCGCCGTAACAACTACGACCTCATCGGTTTGGTACAAACCATGGGTGTCGGCGGACAGGTGACGAAATACGCCAACGATGCTACGATGCGTTCTACCGGTTGCGAGTTCACCCTCTCGACACTCAACCTTAAGGTGCAGGACTTCAAGTGGGAGACTGACCTTATCTTCGGCTGGTCGAAGAACGTGATTACCAAACTCGACTCACGTCCGCAGGTTTACGAACTCGTTTCGGGTAGCGTGATGAGCCGTAAGCAGGATTATCCTGTAGGTGCTATGTTCTCGTTCCCGTTTGCCGGACTGACAGAGGAAGGTCTGCCTACGTTCTATATTAATAAGGAACATACGCGTATCGCTGGCCCGCAGAACTACGAGGAATTGGACTTCCAGGCATTCTGGCCTGCTGATGACCAGGTGGCACCAGGCGAGATTGTTCCGGATTACCTAAAGTATGAGGGATCGGTTGAACCTTCTATCCAGGGTTCGTTTAACAACAGATTCTCGTGGAGAGGTATATCGCTCGAGGTGTTCTTTACCTACAGCTTCGGCAATGTACTCCGTCTGGATCCGCTCTGCTACGTATATAGCAGCCAGTACAACGACCTTACTGCCAGCATGAAGGAGATGAAGAACCGTTGGGTTGTGCCCGGTGATGAGCAGATCACCACGATCCCGACCATCGCTACCAAGCGTCAATATCGCGAGATCAATAACCTCTATTGGGCTTACTCGGCATACAACTATTCGACCGAGCGCGTTGCTAAGGGTGACTTCATCCGTCTGAAATCTATCTCGCTGGGCTACGATCTGCCGAACAAGTATCTTGAAGGACAGAAAGCCATCACGAAATTCGGCGTCAAACTGACCGCTACCAACCTCTGGTTAGCTTATGCTGACAAGAAACTCAACGGCCGCGACCCCGAGTACTACAATAGCGGTGGTGTGAGCTCGCCTGTTCCACGCCAGTTCACGATGACGTTTAAATTAGGATTCTAAACTCTAAATACGAAGCAGATATGAAAAAGAACAATAGAATATTCTATATCGCGGCGCTTACGCTGGTGATGGCTGTTATGACGGGGTGTCACTTCCTCGACCATAACCCTGACATGCGCGCCTCGATTGATACGAAGGACAAAGTACGTCTGCTGCTGGTATCCGCTTACACGAATGCCAATGCAGGTGCGATCTGCGAGTTCAGTTCGGATAATGTTATCGACAACAATTCGCCGGATGCCTACGGGCACTGCAATGCGCTGCTGCCCCTGAATAAGATGTACGACGAGATCTTCTCATGGCGTCCTGTAGTCAGCAGCACGCAGCAGGATTCGCCTAAGTATATCTGGGATGGTTGCTACTCGGCTATCGCAGCTTGCAACCAGGCTCTCTTGGCTATCGAGGAACTCGAGAAGAAAGGTATCAATATGGATGCTGAGAAGGGCGAGGCTCTGATGAGCCGCGCTTACCATCACTTCCTGCTCGCTACCGTGTTCTGCCATACGTACAAGGATGAGGCACAGAGTCGTCGTGACTCGGGTATTCACTATATGACTGTACCTGAGACTACCGTTAAGCCCGTCTATTACCGCGGCACGGTGTATGACACCTACAAACATATACAGGAGGATATCGAAGCTGCTCTGCCCTTGGTCAACGACGAGTACTATACCGTACCGCGTTATCATTTCAACATCCGGGCTGCACATGCGTTCGCTGCACGTTTCTACCTCTACACCCGTCAGTGGGACAAAGTCCTGCCGCATGCTAACTACGTCCTCTCTACCAATGACGAGGCTACGCTCGGCGTGCTGTTTGATGCTACGTATGCCAAGGTGGAGTGCACCGATATTACATCAGAGTTGAATGCTTGGATTGATGCAAACTCACCGGCTAACCTGCTCATTTACACTACAATGTCGCAGGCAAGTTATACCGCGTTCTCTGACTATGGCCGTTATCAGTTCAACCGCGATGCACGTAACTTCACTACATCCGGTTCCGGCCCGTGCTGGAAGAGCCGTTTCCCGGGCTTCTCTGTATGGTCGGCTAACTCGGAGTACGGTTCGCTGATGGCTTGGTTCTTCTATCTGTTTGAATATACCGATAAGGTAAACGGTTACGGTTTCATCCACGGTGTGACACGTGCGTTCACCACCAACGAGACTCTCCTCTGCCGTGCAGAGGCAAAGGCGCAACTCGGTGACTTGGATGGAGCAGTTAATGACCTGCGTATGTGGGCGCAAAGCTATAATGTACAAGGCCAGATGGATACCTTGGCTAATGGTAATGTCAACCTCACATTGGCTAAGATCAAGAACTTCTACAACGCAGATGGTGTTAATCCGAATTGGGCACCGGTACTGCATACGAATGATATATGCCCGGGTTGGGTGCTCTCTAATGACCAGCTGGCTGTCATTCGTTGCGCACTGCACTTCCGCCGTCTGGAGGGTATTCATACCGGTTTGCGCTGGCACGATCTTAAGCGTTATGGTATAGAGATCGAGCACTATCAGGGTACCGATCCGGTGCGCAAACTCGTGTGGAACGATGACCGTCGCGCTATTCAGCTCCCGCAAGAGGTTATCAATGCAGGTATGGCACCCAACGTTCGTGTCAACCTCGGTGACAATGTCGATGGGAATAGTTCGTTCGGTGTAGCTCCCGCCAGCAGCGAGCCTGTTAAGGTAAGCATGCTTGAGGCGAAAGCGCTCGGCGCACAAATCACACGTGAGAATTAATCACTTAACCCTATACGAATATGAAAAAGATATATCAAATACTGTTTGTAGGAGCGCTGATGGTAGGGCTGGCATCCTGTGAAAAGGAAAAGTTCACCGACTCCATCTTCGTCGATCCGGTTGTGGAAACGGATACCTATACCTCTGAGTTCGACCAGTGGTTGCAGGAGCACTACACCGAGCCGTACAATGTGGATTTCCGCTACCGTCTGGACGATAGCGCTACGGATCCTAACTACAACGTAGTACCGGTCAGCATGGGTATGGCTGACACCATTGCACACTTGGCTTTGTACTTGTGGTACGATGTGTATGACGAGGTTGCTCCTGAGGGATTCCTCCGTGAGAATGGTCCGCGTATCATCCAGCTCATAGGCTCCGCGATGATCAATGCGGCACAAGGAACCGAGAAACTCGGTCAGGCTGAGGGTGGTATCAAGATTACGCTGATGAAGATCAATCAGATGCGTACCAATGATATTGCACAGCTCAACGAGTACATCTTCAAGACTATGCACCACGAGTTCTCGCATATCCTCCACCAGAAGAAGACCTACCCCAAGGAGTTCGAGCAGATCAGCTCGGCGGATTATAACCCCGACGGATGGCAATATACTTCTGACGTGGAAGCATGGCAGATGGGATTCGCTTCGCCTTATGGCGGAAGCCAGGCACGTGAGGACTTTGTGGAGATCATCGCCAACTATATCGTTAAGACGGATGCCGACATCAACAAGATGCTGACAGAAGCCGGTAAGAATGGCAAACCCGGTAAGGATAAGTTGGAGCGGAAGATTGAGATCTGCCGTACATGGCTGATGGAGAAGTGGAATCTGGATCTCGATGCCCTGCGTGCAGAAGTGCAGGAACGTCAGAGTCACCTTGATTGGGATAAGATTATGAACCTCGAATTTTAATAGAAAGCGGAATGATTATGAAAGCAAGATATGTATTGATTAGTTTGGCGATTGTCACCCTGTTGGGCGCTTGCAGTCGCGAAGAGAAGGACTTGTTTGACAAATCCGCTGCCCAGCGTGCGCAAGTAGCATTGGATAATGCATTCAGCATTCTTACGGAAGAAACCAATGGCTGGGAGATGATTTACTTTGCTAACCCCGAGTCCGAGGGCTATAACTTGATTATGGAGTTCGATGCCAACGGCCGCGTCAGTGCTACGGCAAAGAATGCTACAACTACAAATAACATGATCCTTACGGATGAAAGTACTTGGGCTGTCAAGAACGACAACGGCCCCATCTTGACCTTTGACACCTACAACAAGGTCTTCCACGCTTGGTCTGACCCGCGTGATGATGGCGACGGCTTGCTGGGAGACTATGAGTTCCTGATCCTGCATGCCGATGCTAACCATGTTAAGTTGAAAGGCAAGAAGCACAGCGCTTACTGCTATCTCTATCCGATGGAAAGCGGCAAGACGCCTGCGACGTATTTCGCTGAGATTGAAGCAACGCGTACACGCTTCGTCGGAAACGGAAACTTGTTCCATGCTGTCACACCGGACGGTGAGTGCTTGTTGAACAATGGAAGTTCGGGCGTGTTCTCTCGTTCTCAGGTAGGTGAAAAACCGGCTGAAGAAGATCCGGAGTTGTATCCGTTCGGTATCCGTACGGGCGGTATCCAATTGTCATTGCCTCTGCCCGAAGCACCGGATACATGGTATGCATTGAGTGGCTCGGTGTTTGCTAATGACAACTCATCAACCATATTTACCGCAAGCCCGGCAGCGTACTTTGGCGAATATACAGAGATAGCAGCTGGTGCGTGGGTGGTAAATGTTGAGGATATCAACGATATCTCCAAGCAGGCGATAGATGCAGTGAATGCAGCCCTCAAAAAGGCATATTCCACCAACAAGAAAGCAGCAATCAAATCGCTGGCGTTCAGCCAGAAAGATAATGGCTTTGTTCTGACATTGGGCTATCTTGGTACCTCCAGCAGTAAGGCTACAGAGATGGATTATCTGTATTCCTTTGAACAGCAAAGCGGCAGCGTGCGCCTGAACTATCTCGAGCCGGCGGATGAAAATGCACAGAAAGTGCTGGCTGCATTCCCGTCACTCGAGCCCTTGTTCAAGTCCTTGAACGGTACGTTCGCCCTTGCTGCCGGTGATGCGGTGAACCCGACGCTGGGTATGAAAATGACTGAAAACTCTAATTCCTCGGTATGGTTTAACATAACAGGAAAGAAATAAACAACAACAATAATTACTAACTTCTAAAATCTTTAAGGTATGAAGAAAAGTATTCTTTTTGTATGCGCGTTGGCAACGACAGTTGCTTCGTTTGCAACACGACAAGGAACTCCGAAAAAACTCTTTATGAGGTCTGACGTTCCCTCTGTAACCTACTTAGAGGCACAATTTGACAAGACTGCTGCCAAGAAACAGACTGCTGCGGACCTTGACACAGTTTACATTCCTTATCGCGCTTTGGGAACATATCAAGTAGGTGTTCCATCCGATGGTCTGCTATATGGATTCTACCAGCAGGGACTGATTTCACCCTTTACTGACACCATCTTATTCTTGAACAACGACACACTTCCGAGCACTTGGTATGTCGGAGGTCAGCAAGTTGCTCAAAACGTGTATTACAAGATGCCGGTAGGATTTGGCGAATATGATTTGCCAGTAATGAAGACAAATGATGTTGAGGGATACTACTACCCTGAATATCAAGTCAGTGCACTCGCTACAGCAGATTGGAAGACTAGAAACCCCATTTTCTATAATGCGGTTAATGTCGGGTCAGCAATGTATGTAACATTCACCAAGTGCGCCATGTACACCGAAGATCCTCGCCAAGACGAGGATGGCAGCGATTGGAAATTAGTTAGTGCTGGAGGATTAGGCTCATACTCTTATGGAAGCAAACTGACCAATCCTTTTGAGAGCACAGGCGGAAACACGGTATATTTTGATACAATCTTTGTTCCGTTCCCACAAAAAGGAACAATGTATATAGACCACATGACTTTGGGTGTATATAATTCAGGCAGTTCCTCTGCTGATTTCTTCCCGGGTGAAGATGATCATATCCGTTTGTCTATCTACCAATTTGATGAAGAGGGGAATATCGATTGGCAAAAACCTATAGCCCGTTCAACAGCCAATCTCGACAACTTTACTGAGTATGCACCTGGTTATTCATTTATAGGTTTGCTGCAATTCGACTTTTTGTCAAAAGACCCAGTTACGGGAGCTGAAACAGCCGCTCCAATTTCTGTTAATGGCAGTTTCATCGTTGCTTTAGATGAATTTAACAAAGGAACGACTAATATCGGTTTCATTAGTGACTTCTATTCACAACTCCCTGGACAAACTTATTATTTCGGGCGCGACAGCGAAACTGGAAAAGAGTACTATACCACTCTTTGGACCTCTCCGTCCAACATCATGCTGAATATTGTCGGTCTAATGCCTGAATTTGTAGCTCCTGAAGAAATTACATTTAAGGCAGGCGAAACGGAGAAAACATTGGAGATCCCTTCAAACGTTTGGGATGAAGAGATTGCAATTGATGCAGATGACTGGATTAGTGTTGAGATTGTTTCTGACTACGATGAAGAAGAAGTCGAAGGTGAGACGTACTACACCCACAAGTTTACAAATTTCGTAACTATCAAAGTTGAGCCTACTACCGAGGCTCGTGAAGGCGAAATCAGCATTAATGCTCTTGGTCTCCCTGTATCCATTGTTGTTAAGCAGGATGCTGGCTCGGGTGTTGAGATTGTTCGCATCATGAACGACAACAAGTTCTACAACGTGCTTGGTCAAGAGGTTGGCGACGACTACAAGGGTGTAGTTATCCGCAACGGTGAGAAGTTCGTACGCTAATATCCAGCGAATAGCTGTATATTGCTCCGCTTCCGACGGAGTGCCGCAGCCGTACAACGACGCGGCACACCGTTTGGGACAAATCATGGCCGAGGAACATATCGAACTCGTCTATGGTGACGGAGGAATAGGGCTGATGCGTCACCTTGCTGACGGCGCGCTTAGCGCCGGCGGCAAGGTGATTGGCGTTATCCCAAGATTCATGGTTGAGCGGGGATGGAACAACCCGCGAAGCACGCAAACCATCGTTACCGAGTCCATGCACGAGCGCAAAGCCACCATCGTCCAAATGGTCGATGCTATGGTCGCTCTGCCCGGGGGAGTTGGCACGATGGAGGAACTCTTCGAATGCCTCACGTGGAAGCAACTCGGTTTGCACGGCAAGCCTGTTGTCATCGTGAATACCGACGGATTCTTTGACCCCATCCTCGCTGCGCTCGACAAGATGGTTGACGAGCACTTCATGCAGCCCTTGCACCGCGACAAGATGTTCACCGTCGTCAACAACCCCGAAGACGTTCTGCCCGCTATTCAGGCTGCAGCACAATGGGGAGAACAGGAAAGCTCCCATGCCCGCACCCGCTAATCCCCTAACCCGCTAATCCCCTAACCCCCTAACCCGATGCCCGACGCCGGACTACATATAACCGCTGCACTCGCCGCAACATGGCTGCCTTGGGTGTTCCTGATGATGGCTTTACTCGTCTGGCTGAGTTGTATCATGCAGCCGCAGTACTTGCGCGCTGTGGTGAGCAATAGTTTCGCTACATTCGCCGGCACAACTGCCGAACAGGTACCCAGTATCGGCTCGCAGGTTGCCCAGTGGCTGTTCAACATCACAATGCCGGCGCTCATCGTGTATGTCCTGCTCGTGCAGACGGCTATGGTCGGCACCGGGATGCTCGCATCCATGATTCTTCTTTCGCTGCTCATTGACGTGGCGCGCACAGTGATTGCCCTGCTGATACACTATACGTTCCGCCTCGGCAAACGCATGAGCCTGGCGTACGTGCGGTACTTCTCACTACGATCGGTATTCTCCTACGTGCTGTTCATCTTCATGCTGCTCGTAGCTTATACCTCGCCCGAGGGCGTATGGCTCACACTCCTGCTCGTAGCGGCTGGCGCCTATCTGCTCATCCTCGGTTGGCAGTGGGCAAAGCTGTTCTGCTCATCGCTGCCCGAAGTCGCAAGCGTGGTGATATATGTAATCACCGTTGAACTGCTGCCCATGATGATGCTCTACGAAGCAGGCAGGCAGATGGTTTTGCAACAATTGGCATAAGTTTGCATACAAGATAATGACAAAAAAGATTCTAATCACACAACCTCGCCCCGCAGGCGAACATAACCCCTACGATCTGCTCGAACATCATCATGACGTACGGGTGGATTTCCAACCGCTGGTACAGTTGGAAGGATTGTCTGCTAAGGAGTTCCGTGCACAGCACATCAATATCCTTGACTACACGGCTGTCATTCTGAACTCCAAACTCAGTGCTGACTACTTCTTCCGCATGGCGCAGGATCTGCATGTCGCTGTCCCCGAAACAATGCACTACTACTGCATCAGTGAGGCGGTGGGCAACTATCTGCAAAAGTATATCGAGTTCCGCAAGCGCCGGATCTTCTTCGGCGAGCATAACTCCTTCGATGATATTATCCCCGCCATGAACCGCCGTCCGCAGGAGAAGTACATGATGGTGGTGGG
Source organism: uncultured Bacteroidales bacterium (assembly GCA_902783545.1). GTDB lineage: Bacteria > Bacteroidota > Bacteroidia > Bacteroidales > Paludibacteraceae > Colicola. The sequence continues at coordinate 46,047 of CACZRD010000056.1, read as the reverse complement.
CGAGAACTATACCGACGACCTGATTAACATGTTCGCGGAGCACAAGGTGTTCGTCACACCCACGGTGATGTTCCGACAGAAGACGTTCTTTTGGCCGAAAGACAAGCCGTTTGACTACGACATCATAGCCTTCTTTACCGCTTCGGGCGTACACGCGTTCCTCGAGAACTTCCCCGACTTCGTTCAGGGCGACAAAGCTTTCATCTGCTACGGCGCACCCGCCGCGCAGGCCCTCACCGATGCCGGATTTACCGTCAACCGCACCGCCCCCGCACCCGGCTGCCCGTCTATCCTCTCCGCCATCGAGCAGTACCTCTCGGAATAGGTTCTGCTCTCGCGGTTAGGTCCGCGAGCATTTTGGATAATTTCTGATGATTTTTGACCAATATGTTCTCCTTCCCCAAATCCATGCGTCTCTGCGGCGATCTTCGAATCGCCGCTACGCGTTCCCAAGGCAAGCGTTACATCGTCTGGCCGCTGCGCGCGCATGTTCTCCCTGCCGAAGGTGCAACACAAGTTCTGGTCTGGGCTCCCAAATCCCTGCATAAGCACGCTGTGGACCGCAATCGCATCCGTCGCCTGATGCGCGAAGCCTATCGCCTGCACTGCGAACCACTCAAGCAACTCCAGGCCCAAGGCCGCGCGTTCCACATCGCCATCTACAACATGGACAAACAGTTGCCCGACTACCCTCAGATTGAGCGCGCCATGATCAAGCTCATCGCTAAGATTATCACCTCATAATGCATCGACCATACATGGTCGATCACAACCCCAATGCGTCAGATCCTTCGTCACATATTCTTGCTTCCGGTCTATTTCTACCGCGCTTGCATTTCGCCCCTCACGCCGCCTTCGTGCCGCTTTACACCGACATGCAGCCAGTATATGATTGAGGCAGTGATGAAGTACGGCATCTTCCGTGGCGGATGGCTGGGCTTCAAACGCATCCTCCGCTGCAATCCCTGGGGCGGATCAGGCTACGATCCTGTACCATAGTATGTCCGATGTTAAAATTAAACCGACAGTCAACCGACGGTCAACCGACGGTCAACCCTAAGATCACTATACTGTAACGCTAATGATGAGAATCGATATTATCACCTGCTGCCCTGAACTTTTGGAGTCTCCCTTGAACCACTCCATCGTTCAGCGCGCGAAAGACAAAGGTCTCTGTGAGATCTATGTCCATAACCTGCGTGACTACACCCTCGACAAGCATCGTAAGGTCGATGACTATGCCTTTGGCTTTGGCGCAGGCATGGTGCTCCAGATCGAACCTATCGACCGCATCATCACCAAGCTCACCTCCGAACGCCAGTACGACGAGATCATCTTCACCGCCCCTGACGGCGAGCGTTTCAACCAGCAGGTCGCCAACCAACTCTCGCTCAAGCAGAACCTGATCATCCTCTGCGGCCATTACAAAGGCGTTGACCAGCGCGTTCGCGACCATCTAATCACAAAGGAATACACCATCGGCGACTTCGTCCTCACCGGCGGTGAGATGCCTGCCGCCATCATGACAGATGCTATCGTCCGTCTGCTCCCGGGAGCCCTTGGCGACGAGACATCCGCGCTCTCCGACTCCTTCCAGGACGGTCTGCTCGAAGCAGGAGTCTATACCCGCCCGGCTGAGTACAAAGGCTGGCGCGTTCCTGACATCCTCCTCTCCGGTCATCAGGCGAAGATCGACGACTGGCTTTACGAGCAATCGCTCCAACACACCCGCGAACGGCGACCCGATCTGCTCGGAGAATAGAAACGTACTTCTGTAACGAGGTTTTAACGAGGTTTAAACAAGGTTTTAACGAGGTTTAATTATGCGCCAAATCATCCTATCCTTATTATTGCTTGTCTGCACAACCGTTGCAGCAGCTGTTTCACCGTCAGGCACGTTGCCTGTGATGTATATCACCACCAAGAACCAGCAGCCTGTCACATCGCGTGAACAGACGGTCGATGCCACGCTTTATGTCACCGCCCACGGGCAGTATGCTGCTCTGGGCACTGCTGCCAACCCGCTGCCGATCACCATCCGCGGACGAGGCAACTGGACGTGGACAGGGTTTGACAAGAAACCCTACAAGATCGTCTTCCCTAAAGGTCAGGGACAGAAACTCCTGAATATGCCCAAACATCGCCACTGGGCGTTACTCGCCGAGGCGGATGACTACCTCGGATTCCTCAAGAACACGACGGGCTTCGCGCTCTCCGAGCGTATAGGTCTGCCATATACGCCGCGGCGGGTGCCTGTCGAACTCGTCCTCAACGGCGATTATAAAGGGCTCTACTTCGTCACGGAAACTATACGCATTGACAAGGATCGCGTGAACATCCATGAGCAAGAGGACGGCGAAACCAAATCCGAGCTCATCACAGGCGGCTGGCTCGTTGAGATTGACAACTATGAGACCGACGGCAACATCGTGCTCTATGAGCACAACGATTACGAGGACAAGATCATGGTCACGCCCCAGGCGCCGGAAGAGCTTTCCACCGCCCAGCACACCTACCTCACATCTCAACTCAACACGCTCAACGATGCCATCTATAACCTCGGCTCGAAGCCGTTGGAGGATATCCTCGACATCACCGATGCCGCTAAGTTCTATCTCGTACAGGAGATCATGACCAACCGCGAGTCATACCACGGCAGTTGTTACCTCTACAAAGACCGCGACTCTCTTTCAACTTTCAACTCTCAACTTTCAACTATAAAATGGCATTACGGACCCGTCTGGGATTTTGGTAACTCCTATGACCGGATGGACGAGACCTTCGTCTATTTTGAGCCGCCTTGGCGACCGCAGGTCTGGATTGAGCAACTCTGCCAGAACGAAACATTCGCGCAGCGCGTACAGCAACTATGGTATCAGTACCGCACGCAGGGGCACAACAAGGTGCTCGATGACATCGACTCCTTCGTTTCCACCATCACCCAAGCCGCCAAACGTGATGCACAACGCTGGCGAGGTTCGCAGAACTTCCGCGACAACAGCGATATGCCCGGACGCAAACAGGAACTCCTTAGCCGCCTGAACACGCGTCTCCAGTGGCTCTACGCCCAGTGGGGAGAAGGTGACCCTACACCTATCATAAACAGTAACGAGCCGGTTTTCACCGACCCGTTGCAGACTTCCACTCCGTCGAGACTACTGATTGTCAACGGTCAACTTCTTATCGAGCGTGACGGCAGGCGTTACAACCTCACCGGACAACTCGTCGAGTAATCATCAAGTTGTTGTTTGTTGTGGGCAGTTGTTGACCTACAACACCCCGTCGAAGTAATCGATTCGCATAGCCTTGCGTACCTCTTGCATCGTCTGCTCACCGGCTTGACGTGCCTCTTCTGTGCCGCGACGCAGAATCTCGCGTACCTCCGGCAGACGTTGCTCCCACTCCGCACGACGCTGACGAATAGGCTCCAGCATCTCTTGTATGATCTTCAGCAGGAACATCTTGCACTTCATATCGCCCAGTCCGCCGCGTGTGTAGTGGTCTTTTAACTCTTGCAAGTTCTTGTACTCCGGCAGGTATTTCTCAAAGTGCTCATCCTTGCAGAATGCATCCAGATACGTGAACACCGCATTTCCCTCCAGATGTCCCGGATCGCTGACCTTCAGGTGCGTGGGGTCGGTGTACATGCTCTTGACCTTCTGCTCCACAACCTCTGCCGGATCGCTCAGGTAGATGCAGTTGCCAAGACTCTTGCTCATCTTCGCCTTACCGTCAGTACCCGGCAGACGCATACAAACAGCATTGTCCGGCAGTAAGATCTGCGCCTCGTCGAACACCTCGCCATATACGCCGTTGAATCGGCGCACCAGCTCGTTCGTCAACTCGATCATCGGCTTCTGGTCTTCACCTACCGGTACAACCGTACCGTGGAACAACGTGATATCCGCTGCCTGCGACACCGGATAGCAGAAGAATCCGAGAGGAATATTCGCCTCGAAGTTACGCATCTTGATCTCTGTCTTTACCGTCGGGTTACGCTGCACGCGGCTCACGCTCACCAGGTTCATATAGTAGAACGCCAGCTCTGCCAACTGCGGCACGCCGCTCTGAATGAAGATGGTCACTTTCTCCGGATCAAGACCCGCAGCCAGATAGTCCAATGCCACATTCAGTATGTTCTCACGAATCTTTCCCGGGTTATCGGCATTGTCCGTGAGTGCCTGTGCATCGGCAATCATGATGTATATCTTATCGAACTCGCCTGTGTTTTGCAGTTCAACGCGGCGGCGCAACGATCCCACATAGTGTCCTATATGCAACTTCCCCGTCGGCCGGTCACCTGTCAATATAATCTTCTTCATAAAAATCTTCGAATTTCAAATCTTCAAATTTTCAAATATTCGCGCAATTATTCTATTGCGCGAATGACCTCCACCACCGGCGATTTCGCCAATCCGATCACCTCGCAATCCAGCGATGCCAAGTGTTGCTTCAGTGTGTGCAGCGCATCAAGCATGTTGTCTGCCTGCACGAGGATGCTCACTGCTTTGCGGGTCTCCTTGTCGTTCTCAATTGTGATAAGTTCCACTCTTGCCTTGTACCAGTACTCGCCGTCCGGCGCAGGGATCAAATCGTAGTACTGCACTTTCTTGCAACTCGGTACCTCGCAGTCGCCTTGGAATACAAACGGCTTGATTACCTCCATCACGCGCTCCTCAACATCCGCGCAAGTGAATCCCTCCACCAGATAAGTCTCCTTGACCTTGCCCGGGTTGTCTTCACCCGTCTGGCGGCTATAATTAACTTTGAGTTCGTAAAATAACATATATGTGTAGTTGTTAGTTATCTGTAATTAGGCTTTTGGCTTTTATCTTTGAGTGACGTAGTCACGGTCTTTCGACTAATATTTCGTTGTAATGCGTTGCTATCGAATCGTACGCCTGCCTCATATCCGCCGGTACAGGCTCTGCTGATGGCGAATCCAGCGTCAGCGGATTAACCGGCGTGCCGTGCTTCCACACGCGGAAATCCAGGTGCGGACCTGTGCTTGCGCCCGTTGAACCTACATAACCGATCACCTCGCCTTGCTTGACGTACTTACCCACTTGTAATCCTTTCGCATACTTCGACAGATGCAGATATCCCGTCTCGTACGTGCTGTTGTGGCGGATCTTGATCGTGTTGCCTCCGCCGCCTTTGTATGCCTTGAACGTCACCACGCCGTCGCCTAACGCCACAACAGGCGTTCCTGCCGGTGCGGCATAATCCACACCCGTGTGCGGTCGAACAACATGATACACGGGGTGTTTGCGTGCGTAGGTGAAGTGTGACGATATACGTTTGTAGTTCAGCGGCGCTTTCAGGAACGTCTTCCTCAGGCTGTTTCCCTCGGCATCGTAGTACCCGCTTGCCTTCCCTGCATCAAGGTAGTATGCAGGCAGCCAGCGTTTGCCGTGGTAGAAGTGCGCGGCATAGATACGCCCGATACCGATGCGTGAGTCCTCTACAAACTGCTCGTCGTACAGCACACGCACACTATCTCCCGGCTGCAATGCGAAGAAGTTGATCGTCCACGCATAGATCTCCGATAGTTCCAATGCCAACTCGATAGGCAGATCCTGACTGCTGATAGCCTGCCACAATGACGATGTGATGGTGAACTCCGCTTTCCGTCTCTCAACAGTCAGTGGCAGCGTGTCGTGCCACAGGTAGAAACTGTCCAGCAGCGATGCGATACGTGTCTCGCGGCGGTTGATTCGGTACGCAAAGTAACAGAGCGCTGTATCGTTGCTCAGCGTGTAGTATTGTCCGCCCTCGCAGATAGAGGCCAGCTCCGGATTTCGCTTGAGTAGTGGCTGCATATCGCGCCACTGTTTCTGTGTCAGACCGTGACGGTTCAATATACCTGACAATGTTTCACCGGATTGTACGCGACAGGTGTCAATATGGTAGTCATCCACCGCTATTCCATACATATACCGCGGTTCAGGCTCCGGAGCACACAAAACTTGGCTCAGGCTCTTGCCCTCACCTTCGCTCTGTTGTCTCCCGCCGCACGATACCATGCACAGCGCGAATGCAAAATAAAATATGATCTTGAAAACTTTCAACTCTTCCGGGGATATTTTCTCACCCACGATGATACTTTCAGTCGAATCACTCCTAACAATGCCTCGGAGAATATACCGCCGGACATCTTACTCGTGCCCAGCACGCGGTTGACAAAGATGATTGGTACTTCTTTTACCGTGAATCCGCACATGATAGCAGTGAACTTCATCTCGATCTGGAAGGCGTAGCCTTTGAAACGAATCTTGTCGAGCTCAATCGTCTCCAGCACCTCGCGTTTGTATCCCACAAATCCGGCAGTAGTGTCGTGTACATCAATGCCCAGCACCGTGCGCACATATTTCGATGCGAAGTACGACATCAGCACGCGCCCCATAGGCCAGTTCACCACATTCACTCCGGTCACATACCGGCTGCCGATAGCTACATCCGCGCCCTCGTTAGCTAACGCTTCGTAGAGCTTGACCAGATCATTCGGGTTGTGCGAGAAGTCGGCATCCATCTCGAAGATATAGTCGTACTTGTGCGCTATAGCCCACTTGAAGCCTGCTATATACGCAGTACCCAGACCCAGTTTGCCTTGACGCTCCACGATGAACAGACGTTCCTCAGCCTGCTCGCCGATCATTCGCTTCACAATAGCAGCCGTCCCGTCAGGCGAACCGTCATCTATGACCAGTACATGAAACTCCACAGGCAGCGCAAACACCGCCTTGATGATCGCTTCGATGTTCTCTTTCTCGTTGTACGTCGGTATAATAACTAATCGTTTCATAGGACTTACATATTTAGTTCAAACACGGCACTTGGTGTAGTGCGTTCGAGTACACTTAAGTTGAGGTCTCTTCCCGGCACCACACCTATCTCCATCAGATGATCGCTCACCGTGTCGTACGCCACTTTCGGATCGTTGTTCTCTTGGCTGAGGTGACACAGGAAGATGTTTTTCATACCGTAGTGATAGTTGCGCTCCAGCAGTGTGCCGCAGGTATCATTCGACTGATGTCCGCGTGGTGAGAGAATACGTTGTTTCAAGTACGTAGGGTAGGGACCGTTGAGCAGTAGTTGCTCATCGTGGTTCGCCTCGATGATGATATGGTTTGCCGTGCGCAGGTACTCTTCTAACTCGGCGTTCGGCTCGCCGCAGTCCGTGGCGATCATGAACCGCTGGTGCATGAAGTCAATCACATAACCCACACACTCCGTCGAGTCGTGTGAGATACCGAAAGTGTTAATCGTCATATCGCCGAGCTGCCATGGTTCGCCTTTGGTAAAGAACTTCCTACCTTGGCGCAGTTTCTGTGTCACACCGTAGTTGCGGTCTATTCCTTCATGGATGAGTGGCGTAGCATAGATCGGCAGGTGAACGCGCTCACCGAGCGTACCTACCGCACGGATGTGGTCAGCGTGATCGTGTGTCACAAGCACGCCCATGATGTTCTTGAAGTCCAGCCCCATCTCCTTGAGGTACTTGTGTATGGTACGCGCCGAGATACCGGCATCAATCAAGATGCCTTGTTCTTGCGTACCGAAGTAGTAGCAGTTGCCGCTACTTCCGCTACCAAATGACCTCAATATGAGTTTCTGATCCTCCATCTCTAAACACTAAACTCTCAACACTCAACTATCTGCGTTTTGCCTGTTGTTTTGCTTGTTCACGTGCTTGACGAAGTTGCTCTTGCTGCATCTTCTGCAATCGTGCTGCCAATCCCGACTGCGGCTTGGCGCTGGCTTTCTTCTTGGCGTTAGCCTCCATCTCCGCAAGGATCTTCTGGTCATCTGTCGTCCAACGGAAGATCATCGTCTGCAGAATCGAGAAGAACAATGCCAACAGGTAGTAATAACTCAATCCCGCTGCATAGTCGTTGAAGATGAAGAAGAACATCACCGGCATCAGGTACATCATCCACTTCATCATCTTTTGCGACGGGTCATTACCCGTAGCCTGCGTCTGCATGGTAATATATGTATAGGCTACGTTCACGATGGTGAACAATATACAGAACAGCGACAGGTGGTCGCCAATACCCCATATCGGCGTGCTCCACGAGATGACCGAGTCGTAGGTTGACAGGTCGTCTGCCCACAGGAACGATTTGCCACGTAGTTCGATAGCTGTCGGGAAGAACCAGAACATAGCCATCACCACCGGCATCTGCAGTAGCATCGGCAGACAGCCGCTCATCGGGCTCACACCGGCTTTCTGGTACAAGGCCATCGTAGCCTGCTGGCGCTCCTGCATCTTCTCCGGCGGGAACTTGGCATTGATCTCGTCAATCTGCGGTTTGAGTACGCGCATCTTGGCGGTGGACTGATAGCTCTTGAATACAAATGGTAATATGATTAATTTGATGACGATCGTCATCAGCAGAATAATCAATCCTATACTCAGTCCCCACGACGTGAACAGATCGAACATCGGGATCACTAATATTACGTTTACCCACGCTACGATCTTCCAGCCCAGCGGTACGAGCGATTTGAGTTTCAGCTTCTGGTTGCTCTCCAGCCCCTCATCGTACGCTTTCAAGGTGTTATAGTGGTTCGGACCCGTATAGTAACGCAGCCGTATAGGCTCGCGCATATCGAAGTCCAGCGCTGTCGTGGTGTTGTACTCCTTGATGTAGCCCGAATATTTGTTCTGCGGCTCGGACTCCAACTCCGACGAGTTGAAACCATTCTCGCTGATCAGTACGGTCGAGAAGAACTGGTCTTTGTAAGCTATCCAACGCAGTCTGCCGGCTTCTTTCTTCCTCGAGGATTTCTGCTCCGACAGGTTATCTACATCGCCGCTGATGTCCATATACTGCAACTGCGAGTAGCGCTCTTCGAACTTCCTTCCTTTCTCCTGCTGCGGCACTTTCTGCTTCCATTGCATCTCCACCGTGCTCACGTTCTGCGCCAGCACGCGTTCCATGTTATGCGGCACGATATCAAAATGCCACATGTACTCGTTGCTCGGCAAGGTATATACAAAATCCAGATACGCATCTTCCTGCGCTGTCTTCAGTCGCATCGTCAATACGCTATCTTTCTTAATCGGCTCGTAGTACAGGTTCTGCGTCGAGATGATGCGGTTGTTTGCCGTGATGAGTGTGAACGCGAGGTTCGACTCATCACCTGTGAACAGGTGCAGATCGTTCACCGTATCGCCGTAGGCTTTGTATTCCTTTAGCTCTGCACGGTACAGACGACCGCCTTTTGTGGTAAACGTCAGGCGTACACGCTCGTTCTCCAATGTCGTGAAGTCCTCATTGCCCTGTGCCGAAACAGCAAAATCGCCGTACGCAACTTGCAGACGGTCTGCCAACTCCTCTGCCGACTGCTGCTCGCTGACTGCTGATTGCTGATCACTGACCGCTGACTGCTGCTCATTGATCGCTTCCGACAGCTGTTGAGCCTCCCATTCCATCTGACGAACCAGCGCTATGCTGTCATTGATGCGCTGACGCTCAGCCATCTCCTCCTTCGACGGACGGTTGATCATTGAGAATCCCACAATAATCGCCGCTATCAGCAAAAATCCAATCCAAGTGTTCTTATCCATTCTGTTCTATTCTATTCATTTAATCTGCCATGCTTATGGCTATGACGCCAAAAAACGCGCAAAGTTACAAAATTTTTTTGATAATTGCAATAAAACTGCCCATAATTTAACAATTGCAAAGCACTTATTACAGAAAAAGAACTTTTTTTAAAAAAAAGAGCAAAAATATTTGCATAATTGATTTTTTTTTTGTATCTTTGTCCGATTTTTCGCGCAAACTGCGCAAATAGGTTGATTTTATGGGATTTTAGCCTCTCGTGAATAGCGAGTGGCTTGGTTACGGAAAAATATAAAATTTATAATACAATGTCAAAGATTTGTCAAATTACCGGCAAGAAAGCCATGGGTGGATGCAATGTGTCTCACTCGAAGCGCCACACAAAGCGCACTTTCGATGTGAACCTCTTCCACAGAAAGTTCTACTGGGTAGAACAGGATTGCTGGATCCAGCTGAACGTGAGTGCAGCGGGTCTGCGTACTATTAACAAGATCGGTTTGGATGCTGCACTTAAGCAAGCAGCCGAAAAGGGTTACCTTTACGAGTAAATTAGGAGGATTACAGTTATGGCAAAGAAAACGAAAGAAGCCCGCGTCCAAGTTATCCTTGAATGCACTGAGCAGAAAAACAGCGGTGTACCCGGCATGAGCCGTTACATCACTACCAAGAACCGTAAGAACACTCCTGACCGCCTCGAGCTGAAGAAGTATAACCCTTATCTGAAACGTTACACCATCCACAAGGAGATTAAGTAATCCATGTTGATGAACTAAACTAAAGGAGATTAAACAATGGCAAAGAAAGCGGTTGCAACACTTCACACCGGCAACGCCGGACGTAACCACACGAAGTGCATCAAGATGGTTAAAAGCCCGAAGACTGGTGCTTACATCTTCCAGGAGGAAATCGTAGAGAACGAGAAAGTACAAGAGTTCTTCAAATAATTAAGGCTCGCGTACAAACGTACGTAAAACAAATCAACCCCGCTCATCCGAGTGGGGTTGATTGTGTTGTGTAGTTTGTACGAATCATTCGAGTGAATGACGATTGAGATAACGATGAACAAGATGAGTGGGAAATCCCATGACGGTGAAGTACGAGCCATGGATGCTGCTTACTGCCGCCAATCCGATCCACTCCTGTATGCCGTACGCACCGGCCTTATCCATAGGACGATAGCGCGATACATAATAGTCAATCTCCGCCTCACTGAGTTCGTCAAACGTCACATCGCAACAATCCACTTCCGTCTCCACCAATACAACTGATTGCTGACTGCTGACCGCTGATTGCTGTCTCCTCGCAAACGTCACGGCTGTATAGACCTGGTGCGTCTTGCCGCTCAGGTCGCGGAGCATCGCGCGGGCTTCCTGCTCATCGTGCGGTTTGCCGAGTACCTTGCCGTCCAACCAGACGATAGTGTCGGAGGTAATCAGCAGATCGTCTTTTCCGAGCGCGTGCATACGCGTGTACGCCTCCGCTTTCGCGCGCGATATATATTTAGGTATATCGCCCCCAACAAGGTCGGCGGGATACGATTCATCGGCATCGATGGTGACATCGGTGTGCGGTATATCGAGGCCGGTCAATAGTTCACGGCGGCGAGGAGATTGCGAGCCAAGAATGATGTTCATAACATTCGATTAATAACAAAGGCGTACAGAACTCCCATGAGCAGCACGAACTTCATAACCGATTGTGCCGTGCGGTAATCCGAGGATATACGCGCCGACCAGATCAGCCACAGTTCGCAAGCGATAGGGATGAGTAGCCCCAGCACGACATACCGTGCGTGCAGCGAGTTCCAGCCATTGGGGAAGGGTATAACCCACCACGCGAGCCAGACGATAGCGCCGGCCATCAGCAATAGCAGGGCGGTGACGATGCCTTTCGTCGCCGGTTCGCCCAGCACGACGGGTAGCGTGTGGCACTCCAGTTCGCGGTCGCCCATGACATCCTGCATATCTTTGATGACTTCGCGAATGAGTGTTCCGAGGAACGCGAATGCCGCAAATCCTCCAATCCACACGTAGATGTCGTGAGGCAGGGTGGTGAGACTAAGCACATCAATGCCATTGACATCGCCGTACAAGTGCCGGAGCCATGCAACGTTCGCTATAGCTGTGAGCAGCGGTGCAAGAGCGGCAACAAAGGCGACAATCAGATTGCCGATGATTAGTTGGCGTTTGTATGATGCTGAGTAGAACCACAACAATCCGGGCACAAACACGAAGATAACCGCCGTAACCCAGCTGCGCAGACACGCAGCAGTGATAAGTCCGCAGACGATACCCGCCGCCGTGAGTACCTGAAACAGACGCATGGCTTCCGGCTTGGTCACACCGCGCGTGACGATGAGCCGGTCGGGACGGTTGATCGCATCAATCTTCACATCGAAGTAATCGTTAATCACATACCCTCCAGCGGCGATAAACACCGTAGCGAGGATGAGCAACATGAGCAGCCACCAGGGCAGTTGCTCGCCGAAATATGCCGCACGGAGAATGGGTGTCGCCACCCATTTCTCCATAACGAACAGAACGATGGCCGTCATCAGCAGGTTCTGCCAACGAACGAGCATCAAATAGTCTCTTACTTTTTCCATTAGCGCAATCTAAGTATTGCTCCTGTCCACGCCGGCAAAGTGACATGCAGGGGCATTGATGCCATGAGTGGCGCTTCAATGACATTGCCGGACAGCAGATCCTCGGCATGCACGCTGATCTTCTCGTCGATCTCCATGTATTTGAATGCGTCGGTCGGGATAGTGACAGGTACCTCAACCTGCCGGTCATCGAAGTTCACAACGATGAGTAGCGTCTCCTTCTCCTGCTTGCGCAGGAAAGCAAACTGTTTATGGCGGTTGAACCCCTCTCCCTGTGCGTACTCCAAGTCATACATCTTTCCTTTGGTGATAGCGGGGTTGGTCTTGGCTATCTGCAGAAGTTTGCAGTAGAACGCACGGAGTTCGCGCTGCTCGTCATCGAGACCTTCGCCGTCGAACTTGCCATTGTTCGTCCAAGCCTGCATGCTGCGTACGCCCCAGTAGTCGAAGATCGTTGTCCTGCCATCCATGCCGGAGAATCCTTCCACATCCATGCCTTTCTCGCCAAGCTCCTGACCGCTGTAGATCATCACAGGGTTCGTTCCGAGTGTGGCGGCAACGATCATCGCCGGCTCGGCGGCTCGTCCGCTTCCGCAGAAGAATCCCGATGCCAGACGTTGCTCGTCGTGGTTCTCGAGGAAGTATAACATGTGTTCGCGGATATCGTCCACAGCCTGCCATTGATAGGAAATTCCTTCGGCACTATAGTCACGACTTGTCACGCCGCGCAAGTAGTCGTACATGCCGACTTTGTCGTACAGGTAGTCAAAGCCTGCGTTCAGATACTGGCGGTAGATGTTCGGATCATAAATCTCCGCAATGAACTGTACTTCGGGGAACACAGCACGCACACGATGAATCGCCCAGTCGAAGAACTCCACGGGCACCATGTGCGCCATATCCACGCGGAAGGCATCAATGCCCTTTCCCGCCCAGAACAGGAGGATGTCGCACATCTTCCGCCATGTGTCGGGGATAGGGTCGAACTGTTTTTCGCCTCCGCCTATGTAGTGCACGCCGTAGTTGAGCTTAACCGTCTCGTACCAGTCATTCTCCGACGGATGGGCACTGAAGCAGTCGTTGCCGGTGACCTTGGCGGGGTACTCGTGGTAACCCGCTATGTCAAACTGGGGACTGAACGCCTCGCCGGGGATGTAGTAGAAGTTGTTCAGCGGCGAGAATGCCCATTCGCTGTGGTCTTTTTCACCGAGGTCTTCTACACCTTTCGGCCGGCACGCCGACTTATATTCGCGCGATACATGGTTAGGCACGAAGTCAATGATGACCTTCAGCCCGGCCTTGTGGGTACGACTGACGAGTGCCTCGAACTCCGCCATGCGTTTCTCTGTATGCACAGCCAGATCCGGATCGACATCGTAGTAGTCGGTGATGGCATACGGACTGCCGGCTTTGCCTTTGGTAATTGACGGGGTGTTCAGCTCCGCCGTAGCGTGGCGTAGCACGCCTGTGTACCAGACGTGCGTTGCGCCAAGCTCCTGAATGCCTTTCAATGCCTTCGTGTTGATGCCGGCAAATGTGCCGCAGCCGTTAACGGCTTTATCGCCACGAGGAACGCGCGCAGTCACATAGTTAGTGAACCAGCGTGGAAAACATTGATAGATTATTATTTTACTCATGAATGCAAAGTGATTAGGTTTATAACTGCGTGTTGATAGTTACGTGTTATTTAACTAAGGCAGCTGTATCACTTGCAATCATCAATTCTTCGTCGGTCGGGATCACTACGACTTTGACTTTCGAATCAGGCGTTGATATGACGGCTTCCTTGCCACGGATCGTAGCATTCAGCGCCTCATCAACCTTCACACCCATGAACTCCATGTCGCGGCATACGGCAGCACGCATCGAGGCTTGGTTTTCACCCACACCTGCGGTGAACACGATGATATCCACGCCACCCATGGCTGCTGCGAATGCACCGACATATTTCTTAATCTTGTAGTTGTACATGTCTGTGGCGAGCTTGGCGCGCTCGTTGCCTGCGGCTACAGCTGCTTCCAAGTCACGCATGTCCGAACCCACACCCGATACACCGGCTACACCGGATTTCTTGTTCAACAGGTCGGACATCTCGTCAGGCGACAGACCGAGTTTCTTCTGCAGGAACGTTACTGCACCGCCGTCCACGTCGCCGCTGCGCGTACCCATCATGATGCCCTCAAGTGGCGTCAGACCCATCGTGGTGTCCATGCACTTGCCGTCCTTAACCGCTGCCAGCGAACCGCCGTTGCCGATATGGCAGGTGATAATGCGCTGTTTCTTGTAATCTACACCGAGGAACTCGCACACACGTGCGCTGACATAGCGGTGACTCGTGCCGTGGAAACCGTAACGGCGTACGGCGAACTTTTCATACACCTCGTACGGCAGCGCGTACATGTAACTGTAAGCGGGCATCGTCTGGTGGAAAGCGGTGTCGAACACACCTACCTGCGGCAGACCCGGCATCAGCTCCTCAACGGCACGTATACCTTTCAGATTCGCGGGGTTGTGCAGCGGAGCAAGGTCGCTCACTTCCTCAAATGCCTTGATCACTTCCGGTGTGATGACTACCGACTGCGCGAATTTCTCGCCGCCGTGCACCATGCGGTGACCTACTGCGTCAATCTCCTTCAGACTCTTGATGACACCGATCTCGGGGTCGGTCAGCAGCGAGAAGATAAACTTCACACCTTCCGTATGCTCCGGCATATCGTGCATGATCTGTTTCTTCTCGCCGTTAGCGAGTTTCACTTTCACGAACGCACCGTCCAAACCAACGCGCTCTGCGCCGCCAGAGGTCATGACACTCTTGTCGTCCATGTTGTACAATGCATACTTGATAGACGAACTTCCACAATTCAAAACTAAGATTTTCATGGTTATTAAATATTTAAATGATTAAATGTCACAATAAATGATTAAATGGTAAATGACCAAATGGTAAATTACTTGATGGCTTGATTAGCCGTAATAACTACCATCTGCACGATATCCTGCACCTTGCAGCCACGGCTCAGGTCATTCACTGGAGCGGCGATACCTTGCAGAATCGGGCCCACAGCATCCGCGCCGGAAAAACGCTCCACGAGTTTGTAGCCTATATTGCCTGCCTGCAGGTCAGGGAATACGAGCACATTCGCGTGCCCTGCCACCTTGCTACCCGGGGCTTTCTTTTCGCCTACCGACGGAATCAGTGCGGCATCGGCCTGCAGTTCGCCGTCAATCTCCAGGTCGGGTGCCAGTTCGCGTGCCATAGCCAATGCGGCTGTCACCTTATCCACATTCTCGTGCTTGGCAGAGCCTTTGGTTGAGAACGACAGCATAGCCACTCTTGGTTCGATGCCTGCAATAGTGCGTGCCGTTTCAGCTGTCGATACTGCTATCTGTGCCAGCTCCTCAGCGTTCGGGTTAGGATTAACCGCGCAGTCGGCAAACAGCAGGAAACCATCCTCGCCCAGATGCTTAGCCGGTGTGAACATCAGGAATGCACCGGAAACGATCTTACAGCCGGGTTTGGTCTTCAAGATCTGGAACGCCGGACGGATCGTGTCCGCTGTCGTTCCGCGAGCTCCTGCCAACTCACCGTCAGCGTCACCTGCCTTAATCATCAGACAACCCAAGTACAGCGGGTCTTGGGCTTTCTTCTTTGCCTCTTCTTCGCTCATGCCTTTAGCTTTGCGGAGTTCGAACAGCAGGTTCGCGTACTCCGGCATCTTCGGGTCGGTAGCGGGATCGAACAGGGTGGCTTTGTCGATGTGCTCATAGCCTTTCTCGGCTGCCATCTTGCGAATGGTGTCAGGGTTGCCGATCAGTGTGAGTTTGGCTAAACCTTGCTCAAGAATGATGTTAGCTGCCTCCAGTGTACGAGGCTCGTCGCCCTCAGGCAACACAATACGCTGCGGATGTTGTTTCGCACGCGCATACATAGCGTTTAATATGTCCATAGTGATTCAATTTTAGTAGTCGAACAAGTGAGTATTTCAGTTTCGTTTGAAATTATACTACAAAGTTACACATAAAATTGCAAATTTGCAAGTAATTTGCATTTTTTTTGCTCTGAAAGTAAATTTTTTTTGATTTTTCTTGCATATTTCAAAAAAATGTTGTATCTTTGTAGTCGATTTGTGATATTTTGAACAATGATCAATACTATGCGCATAAAATCTTTACTTCTTATTGTAGCCCTTTGTGGTGCTGTGGGTGTAGCCATGGCGCAGGAGAAGGCTGCTGTTGACACGACCGCGATGGGCGTCCATCCGTATAAGGATACGCACAACATGGCGTGGGAGACCACGGGATTCTCACTTATCTTCCATGGCGGTGTCAATGTGTTTAACGGTGATTACCCCACGGAGCGTTTTGTGAACTTCGGTTATCCCTCTGCTGGTTTGAACCTGGAGTACAACTTCAGCCCGATGTGGGGTATCGGTATAGGCTATACGTTCTCTATGCCGATGGTGAAAGCATCGAAGGAAATCAGTGGCCGTGATGTGGACGGAGTTAGTGCTTATACCATCAAAGCTGGCGATATAGTGCATAAAGGCATGATGCACAACGGTCAAGTGTACATCACGTTTGACATGATCAACGCTTGGTTCCCGCGCGCATGGAAAGATATCTTCAGCCTGAATGTCTTTGCTGGTGTCGGCGGTACGATGTTTAAGAACGAAATATCGTTCCATGACACGGGCGATTTGAATGTTTATGGTAAGACGAGCGACGCAGGTAAGTATGTCAAGGATGGTGATGATGCCTATGCACATGACAAATTTGAGACGATAGGCTACCTGCCTGTAGGTGCATCGGCAGAGTTCAACGTATCACGTCAGATTTCTATTGGTGCCCGCTTCCAATATAGTGCGTATTTCAAAGATTACATTGATAACCGCTATATCGATAAGGCGAACAAGAACAACGACGGTATGTTCGACGTAGAGCTTGCTCTGCGTTGGAAGATTGCAGCTAAGAAGAAGAACCATATGGCCAACGTATCGTCGCTTGACGTGATGGAGGAGAAGTACTATCAGTCTCACCCGCATCGCCGCAGACGCAACCACGCTGTTGATACGGTATTGTTCTACCATCGTGACACGATTGTTATCATCCACCGCGACACGGTTTATATGGCTGCACCTGCACCAGCACCGGTTCTGACCGACGCTCCTGTAGTTGTTGAAGAACCGCAACCGGAGCCCGCAGGGCGTTGCGACCTCACCCTCTATCCGGGTTGGGAAGCCGAAGCCGATGCTGTGGTTGTTGAAGGTCAATCGCTCAGCCAGTTGGCACGTAAGTATTATAAGAACACGTTCTGCTGGGTATATCTGTGGATCGCTAACCGCAGTATCGCTCCCGACCCGAACTTGATCATGCCGAAGTGCATCCTGAAAGTTCCGCGTCTGAACGCCTGCCAACTCTCGATCACAAAGCAGGAAGCCAAGGATATGTGCGCCAGCTACCGTGGCGAATAATCATTGAAAAAGCAAGAACATCGTAAGTGTTCATTGAAATACTCGAAAAAGCATTGAAAAGTTCATCGTAAAGTGTTCATCGTAACACTCGAAAAAGAACTTGCACAGTTGTTTTTCGAAGAGCGGAGGCAATCGTGCGCTTTATGTCGCGTTAGCGGCATCCGATAGCACGATTTGCCGAACGCGACAGGTCTCATAGCTCAGTTGGTTAGTAGCACCTGACTCATAATCAGGGGGTCCTAGGTTCAAGCCCTAGTGGGACCACAAAAGGCGGAAGTCGAACTTCCGCCTTTTGTATGCAAGAATAATATTTGCCTTATAAAAACCGATGTATATTCACATTGACTGCAATAATTTCTTTGTTAGTTGCGAACTGTTGTCTCGTCCGCAACTGCTCGGTACGCCGGTGGTTGTAGCGAATGACAACGGCAATAATGGCGGTATTATCCTTGCGCTGAACAAAGAGGCAAAAGTCGTTGGCTTGAAACGCGGCAACCCGCTGTTCCAGGTGTCAAATGTGATAGCGGAGCATCAGGTGACTGTCATTGAGGCGCATCACCGCCTGTACCATGAGGTGTCGCATCGTATTATGGAGGCTGTACGGCGCTCGGAGATGGTGCTTGGCTTTGTGCAGTACAGTGTGGATGAGTTCTTCGGCGAGATGCCGGAGAATGATCCGGAGCAACTGCGTGGTTACTTGCAGCAACTGAAAGAGCTGATAGCGCGTGAGACGGGGATTCCTGTGAGTTGCGGCGGTGGCGAGACCTACACGCTTGCGAAAACCGGCACATGGTTCGCCAAACATTATCCCCGCTACGATGGTATATGCGTTATCCCTGCGGCGAAGCGTGATAAGGCACTTTCCTTAGTGGCGGTGAAAGACGTGTGGGGTATAGGTCGCCGGAGTATACCGGTTATTGAGCAGAAAGGGCTGCGCACGGCGCTCGATTATGCCCGCCAACCTGAGGCGTGGGTACACAGGCTGTTCGGCGTAACGGGGGTGCGTACGTGGAAGGAACTGAATGGTACACCGGCTATCACAATCGCAGGAAACAAACGCCAGCAGTCGATTATGTACAGCCGAACGTTTGCGCAGATGACGGACAGCAAGAGCGTCTTATTGCGTGACTTGACCAACTACGCGACAACTGCCAGTCGCCGATTGCGTGAGCAGAGGTCGCATTGCCAGGCGGTGAGTGTGTTTCTTGCCACCAACCGCCACCGCACTGATCTGCCGCAGTACAACAACACTCAAACCCTGCGTTTGCGTATAGCGACCGATGATACGATGCAGATCATCGAAGCGGTTCGTTATCTCTTGAATCAGTTGTTCCGCGATGGATATCAGTACAAGCAGGCTGGCGTCATTTTAAGCGAACTACAGAACGCTGATGGAGTGCAGTTGGATCTGTTTGCTCCTGATCAAGCACAGAAGGCCGCACGCCACAAACGCCTGATGCAGGCCATGGATACTATCAACAACCGCTTCGGCAGTAATCAACTGCATTTCGCGGTGCAGGGTACAAACGAAAACCCTGCCGATGATCCGGCAGGGTTCATGCGTCCGCATACAATCTGAAAGACCGGTGGTCACATCCCCAGCGGGATTTACCTTTACTTTGATTGTCTCAGCTTGGCAAGCATATCGTCGCCGAGTTGGGACTTCTTGCGGATATGCTCCAGTACGGCGAGCACGAACGAGTTGCTCTCAAACTTACCGCGCACGTTCTCGAAATCGCGATTCGTCTGTTCGTCGTTGCCATCAGCACCAAAGCCGGTGCGGGCGTTCAGATTGAACTCTTTCTTGGCATCGTCGTAAACCATTCTGTCGAGCGTGATGACAGCTTCCTCCCACGCCTCAATGGTGTGGATGAGGTCGGCAATCTCCACTTGATCCACTTTCTTTCCCCACACTTGCTCGAGTTTCTCCAAAGCCCACGTCCACTCGTAGGAGTAGTAGTTCGTGTACATCTCCTCGAGACGCTTCTGTGCCTCATCGAGCGAGATGAGTTTGCCGCTTTGGATGTCGTCGAGCAGACGTGTGATCTCTGATTTAGGCGCTAACAATCCTGAGCAGTCCACCCATTCGCCAAGACCGACAGCTGAGTCGGGACGTAGCGCTTGACGAATCTCGGCGAGGTTATGCCACTCGGTCTTACCGAGGCGGGAGATGAGTGAGTTGCCGAGGAACTTCTTGATACCGATATTGTACAGCTCGATACCTTTGCGCAGCGAGCTGTTGCGGATCTTGCAGTTCTGGTACGAATATACCTCCGTCCCCTCGCCCGACAGGTGCATGATATCGCGTAATACTTCTTGCCCGTGGTACATCTTCTGAATCGTATAGGGCGAGAGTAGGTTATAGTTAATCAGATCGAGTTTGTGCGGGTCTTTGCGGTTGTCACGTTTCGGCCACTTCTGTGCGTCACGGATCGTACCCACTGAACGCAGGTTGACTGCCGGTACAATGTAACTCTCCGTGGCGTTCTCTATCATGTACGAGAACGGCAGCGCCGAAGTGTCTGAGTGCTTGGTGTGACGTCCCATGACGAGGGTGAACGCACCGACCTTGGCAGGCCACAGCAGGTAGGAGTCAGAGGTCGTCTTTGCACCGCGCTCAGCCAACCCCTGGTGGATAGGTCCGAGTTTGTACATGTGGTTCGACTGGTTACTACCCGAACCGGCATTCAGGAACGAGAACATACCTGCGATCAGCAACGTCGATTTGTGGTGCGTTACGGTGTAAGGGCCTGCAAAGATGGCTGTTGCCTCGCCGTGGAAGCCTTGGCAGTTGCAGAAGAACAGCGACTCCAGTGCAGAGTAGTGCTTTCCCATCTCGCAGCCTTGACCTATAAAACACTTGCCGACCAAGGTACTATCCGTGATACTTACGCCCGAGCAGATGATGAAGTCGTTGCACTTCACGCCCGAACCGATCTTCACCGGAGCACTCTCGTTGGAGTTCACCGAGCCGTTCTTGAGTACCGATGCGCCGGTCACTTGTGCAAAGTCGCCGATGCGGACGTTCTTGATGCTGCCGCAGTTGATGATACGCACGTTCCTTCCGATGAAGCCCATGTCGGAGCGTTGGCTCTCGGCGTAGGCATCAATCATCTCCGTCAATCGGTTGATCATCTCCGGACGGTGACGATAGAGTGTGAGAAAATATGCTAAATGCGCTGACAGATGGTCGAAGATAGGTATCTCACGACCGCCGCCTTCGTTCATCACCGGTACGCGCACGCCGTTACCGAAAGTCGATGTGCCATCCACAACAATCGAGTTGACATTCTCGATGCAGGTGTTGTCGCCTACACGGTAGTTAGCCATGTAGTTGTGTACATTGTAAATGTGCACGTTATCGCCAAACTCGCAGTTGTGAATTGTAGAGCGGTATATTCCGCTGTGTACACTAAAGCCGCCGGGTAATGTATATTCGGTCTCCAAACGACCAATCTTCACCTTGCCGGAGAACGATACCTGTTTGATATACTCGGGATGAAACGGTTCGGCTACTTCTATTTCCTCCCAGTTACGGGCTGTGCAGCCTTGTGCTGTCAGTTGTTTAATCTCTTGTTCAGTAAGCTTACGCATACAATCTTCAAATTTTCAAATCTTCAAATTTTCAAATAAATCTATATTCTGTCACTTGCCTGTATAGTTGTCCCGGCCTAAGAATAGGTGATGGGAAGTTCGCGTGGTTGATGGCATCGGGGCAGTTCTGCGCCTCAAGGCATACTGCATGCTGGATGTCATATTGCTTGCCGCCCTTGCCTACATTCTGCTCCACGTAATTGCCTGTATAGACCTGCAACGCCGGTGCGGTGGTATAGACCTCCATCGTTCGTCCGTCGGCGCTGAGCACAGCCACCTTCCTGTAACTCGGGTCTTTCTTGTTCTGTGCACGTTCCTCTTCGGTGGCGGGGCGGCAGATCCAGTTGTTATCTATACCTCTGCCCGGAGCAAAGAACGGGTCGTTGATCCTGTCGCCTATGCGAACCGGCTCACGGAAATCCATCGGCGTGCCGGCTACGGGCAGGATCTCACCTGTGGGAACAGCTGTCTCGTCAAACGGAGTGTATTCGTCAGCCAGCACCTGCAATACATGCTCATCCACTCTGCCGCTATTCTCGCCGGCGAGGTTGAAATATGCGTGGTTGGTAAAACCAACGAGTGTCGGCGCGTCGGTTATCGCCTCGTAGGTGATCTTCAGACTGTTGTCGCGTGTCACGGCGTAGGTCACTTCTACGTCCATATTGCCGGGAAAACCTTCCTCACCATCGACTGCGCGGTAGCGAAGGGTCACGGAGTACGTCGTCTGACCGACAACTTCCCAGACCTTCTCATTGAATCCGTGAATGCCGCCGTGCAGACAGTTCTCTCCATTATTCTGCGGCAGTTGGTAGTCTATTCCGTCAAGGGTGAACTTACCGTCCTTGATGCGGTTAGCCACACGGCCGATGACTGCGTTGAAGTACGTCTCCTTGCTCATCCATTCGCCTAAGGTGTTGAATCCGAGTACTACATCCGCCTTCACGCCTTCTTTGTTCGGCGTGATGAGTGAGACGAGTTTCGCACCGTAGTTCGTCACTTGTGCCACTAACCCCGACGAACTGCGCAGGGTATAGAGCCCGACTCTCAGTTGTCGTTTCTTGCCGCCCTGCACCACGGGCAGGATGGTGTTGAATGATTGTTCGTTCATTATGCTACTATTTGATGATTATGCGTTTTTGTGGTTGGCGATACGCCTCGTTGACTTGTCCACCCATGGCACGGATATACGTGCATACAGCCTCAACGTCGTTAAGCGGTTCGCCGTCAATAGGCAGCAGCCGCATCTTAGCGAATGTTCCCGATGCGCCGGAGCAGGCGATGATATAACTCTGCCCGCCTATCGTATAGGTGGCTTCGGGGTTGACGGCTTGCCATGTGCCCTGCTGCTCGTAGGGGAGTTTGTCTTGCTCGCCCTCAGCCGGCACGAAGACTTCCGCCTTGACAATACGGCGTGTGCCACCAACGCCGTCGAACATCCTGTTCTCATTCCAGATCACCGAGCTCGGGATGCGTGGGTCAGCTGTGTAGCGCAAACCTGACACGTGCAGAAAATCACCGTTTTCCAGTGGTAGGAGTGCTACGCCGACCTCCAGTGCATCAAGCAGTTGCTGACCAGTGCACTCCACAACGCGCATCGTGTTGTTGAACGGCCAGACGCTGACGATGTCGCCAAAACTAATCGTCTCGTTGTATAACCCTGCACGCAGCCCGCCGCCGTTGCACACACCGATAGTAGCGCCGGTCGCATAGCGCGATACGTCAGCCATCAGGTCGCCGAGGTTCGTCTCTTGCTTGCGCACCAAGCGGTTATCTTGGTTATCGCGGTCTGCCAGCGCGAACGCCGTCGTGCCAACCGGTGCACTGACCTTGGCAGCCAACTCGCGTTGCACGGCTTGGATGGTGTCGCGCACGGCTTGGTTCACAGCCTGGCAGTCGCAGGTAGGCAACAACTCGTTGGTCAGACGGTTGTCCTTGTCGATGGTCAGCCGACCGATATATGCGAACTTCGTTGCCGTTGAGGCGAGTGTCACACTGTCGCCGCGATCGTTCACCAGACGCTCGTTCAGCAGATGGTGCGCGTGACCGTCCAGCACGATGTCGATGCCGTGCGTGGCGGCTATCAGCCCGCGCGAATAGGCGACTTCGGGGTCATCGCCCAGGTGCGAAAGCACAATCACGATCTCTGCACCCTCGTCGCGGGCAGCATCCACAGCCTGTTGCACGCGTTCGTACGTATCGTTGGCGTGGAAGTCGTAGAGTAGGTTACCCTGCTCGTCGATGAAGTACGTCGGCGTGGACGAACGGAATGTTGAGGGCGTAGCCACACCCACAAATCCGACTTTCGTGCTGCCGTACTTCTTTACCGCGTAGCCGGGGAAGAGATCCTCCTCGTCGCAGGTTGCTGATTGCTGATCGCTGTCCGCTGACTGCTGATACCTTGAGAAGTTACAGCACAGCGTCTTGCCCGTGAGCATCTCACTCAGGTGTACCATCTGCGGCACGGTGTAGTCGAACTCATGGTTGCCGACCGTCAGGTAGTCATAGCCCACGGCGTTCATGATACGCACCACAGCCTCGCCCTCGGTCAGGCTGCCTACGGTGTTACCCTGCGCAAAGTCGCCGCAACTGACAATGCTGACGTACGGCGTCTGCTGGCGCTCCAGATCGCGCTGACCGGCCAACTTGGCGTAGCCTTCTACGGCGCAATGCACATCGTTCTCGTACAAGATAATAATTGGTTGGGTGCGTTGGCAACCTGCCAACAGCAGTACGGACAGTACCGCAAGAATATATCTTCTCATTGCTTTATACATTTTCGCCACAAAGATACAAAAAAAATCCCATATATGCAAATGTATAAAAGATTTTTTGTGAATTAAGTGGATTTTTATAAAAAACGTACTTCTGAAACGAGGTTTTAACGAGGTTTTAACAAGGTTTTAACGAGGTTTTATCAAGGTTTAGTTGTGCAGGGGTCTGTGTTGCGTGTGCAGCCACTCTTTGTACTTGCCGCGCAGCGTCTCCATCGTCTCGGGCGTGACGTACGTCTCGCACAGCCGCTCCCAGATATACTCCACGGCGGCAGTTGACGGGTGTACGAGATCCTCGGCGTAGAACCGGTAGTCGCGTAACTCGTCCAGCACGATCTCGTAGGCGGGGAAGTAACTCACTTGCTCGGGCAGTTCGTGTTGCAGCTGCTCGATAGCCATGAGCAGCACGGCTTTGCTCAGTTGGTTCTGGTGCATGCCGTCGCGCTGATGACGGATAGGGCTGACGGTGAACACCCAGTGCTTGTCAGGCATCGTACGGATCAGCGGCCGCCAGGCTGCGACGATCTGCTCCACGCTCAGCCGCTCGCGGGTGAACTCGCGTTCCGGCAGTTTGTGGCAGTTGGCTACCACCTGCCCGTTGCGGTAATAGACATATGCCGTACCGAACGTCACGAACACCGTGTCCGCCTCTGCCAGCGCTTTGTGTAGTTCTGCTTGCGACTGCAGGCAGCGGCGTAACACCTGCTCGCTGTCCGCGCCCGAGAACGAACCGTGGTGCGACATCGAGTGGTACAAACCGTCGTGCTCCACGATCTCCACGCTCATGTCGCCGTTGAGCGACTGCACGATCGACAGCGGGTTATACAGCACGCCCGTGGGATTGCACACCGCGTGCAGTCCGTACTGCTGCATCTTCGCGCCGATCGAATCCGTGAAACACGAACCGACAAGCAGCACACGACTCTCCGGCGTCAACTGCCACCGGCTCTTCTCAATCGCTATCTCTGTCCGCCACTTCATAAACTATCAGTATTCAGCAGTCAGGTATCAGTTGATGCGTTTTACGCCAACCAGGCGTTCGTAGCGTGCGCCAAACGGTTTGTAATAGACATAGATGGTATATTCGTTGCGCGTCTCCCAGTGCGAACCCTCGGTGCGCAGCAGGCTGACCGTTGACCGCTGACCGCTGACTGCTGCCTTGGGCACAAACCAGTACTGGTAGTCATAGCCTCCCTGCTTGACAGGCGCGGCTAAGTAGTAGCATTTACGCTCGGCATCATAATCCATCCGGTTTTTTAGACTCAGCGTGTTGCCGAACAGGTCGCCGCCGATATACACAGCACCGTCGAAGAACGGCTTGTCGGCTTTCAGCACCCAGTGTACCCACATGTATTCCGCCTCGGTCTCCACATCCTGTACGCGTTCGGCATGTACGCGGTACTGCCCGTTGACGTCGAACTCGTGGGAGTAGGGTTGCGTGGCACGCAGCTCGTCGGTGAACAGCAGCGCGTGGTAGTCACCCATCTCATAGACGATGCGGTCGATACCCGTGCCGGCGTAGTAAGTCGAGTAGGCATCAAAATGCCGGTACTCATCGCCGCCCTCGAAGATCAGCGGTTTGCAGTGCTGCCAACGCAGCGACCTGCCGTCCACAAACGTCGGCTGCGGAGCAACGACCATGTTGTCCGTCCGACCGTTCTGCTGAACGATGATGAAGTAGTCCTCTTTGACATTTGTGCTGCGGCCGTCGGTCTGAACATCTATTTCCAACTGCTGATACCGCCTGCTGAGCTCGATATCCGTGGTGGAGAGCACCTGACCGCTGATGCGTACGCGCGTATCGCACATGTATATAGGAACACGCGCAACTGTCCGATCGGGGTCGCCATCCTCATAGATGCTGATCTCATAACGCCCGCTGACCTTCAGTCGCATGTCGTCGTTCGGGAACAGGAACCGGTAGTGCGTATAGATCTGCTGCGTGTTCAGCGAAGGCATGTAGTCGGTTATGTCCTGTGTGGTAAATCCGTCCAGGTACTCGACGGAAGCCAGATTGTCAGGCTTGCCCGACGCATCGCAGTGGCGCACGGTGTAGGTGTACTGCTTGAAGTTCTGGCTCATCTCGTCGAACGAGATCTCCAGCACGTGTCCGTCCATATCGCCCTCGGCGCCGAGTAACAACTGCTCTCCGGCTGCTGACTGCGGATCACTGAACAGAATAGGCCGCTCGGGCATCTGGTACGGCTCGCCCGTACTGACATTGATATATTGTACGCGCAGCGTGCGTATCTCGCCGGCGGACGCCACACGGACGCCTGCGCACAACAGCACGCAGACGATGAGGATATATAGCAATCGGAATTTATGCACGAATCATAGCCATTTTGCATACTCAAGATACAAAAACTGTTCCGAAATATGTGTTTTGCAAAAAAAAGTGCAAAAATATTTGCATATTCTCACATTTTGTTGTATCTTTGCACCCGCTTTTGCCACCTTGGCTCAGAGGTAGAGCAACGCATTCGTAATGCGTGGGTCCCCAGTTCGAATCTGGGAGGTGGCTCTGAGTACAGGAAATCACCCTCGCGGTGATTTCTTTTTTTTGTTTCGATGGCTTCTTTTTTTTTGTGCCTGAGCCTGCAAAATAGTTGCGTTTTCTGGCTGCCTTAACACCCTTTTTAGGGCGAAATTTGTGAAAAGATGAATTTTTTTTGAAAAAAATGCATGTAGGACTTGCAAATTCGAAAATAAATTTGTATCTTTGTGGCGCTTTTTGTGGAATAGCGTTTTCATGCCATTTCGAAATGTTACGAAATCCGCTGTTGACAGCACAAAAAACGACACAATATTCTGTAAATATATGGAAAATACAAATCGCTCGTTTGGGCAGTTGTTTAACCTCAGCTTTGGCTTCTTTGGCGTACAGATCGCGTACGCGCTGCAAAGTGCCAATATCTCCCGAATCTTCGCCACTCTCGGCGCCGACCCGCACACCCTCAGTTTCTTCTGGATCCTTCCGCCGCTGATGGGGATGATTGTGCAGCCGCTTGTTGGTAAGTATAGCGACAAGACGTGGAATCGTCTTGGTCGCCGCAAACCCTACCTGCTCGTAGGCGCACTGATCGCTGTAGCGGTAATGTTGCTCCTTCCGAACGCCGGTAACTTCACGTTTGCGCAGTCTGCGTTCCTCGGCCTGAATGCCGCCATGTGGTTCGGTCTGTTCAGCTTGATGTTCTTGGATACAAGCATCAATATCGCTATGCAGCCGTTCAAGATGATGGTGGGCGATATGGTCAACGAGGAGCAGAAGGGTACGGCGTACGCCATTCAGTCGGCACTGTGCAACGCCGGTTCGGTGGTAGGTTACCTGTTCCCGATCTTCTTTACATGGATTGGTATCGCCAATACGGCTCCCGAAGGCGTAATTCCTGACTCCGTCAAGTGGTCATTCTATGCCGGTGCAGCTATCCTGATTCTGTGCTCGCTCTATACCTTTGGTACAGTTAAGGAACTCAATCCCGAGGAATATGCCAAGTTCCACGGTATTGATCCGAATAAGAAAGACGAGGAGTCGGAAGACAAAGGTTTTATCGAGCTACTTCGTGAAGCTCCGTCAGCGTTCTGGACAGTAGGTTTGGTTCAGTTCTTCTGCTGGTCGGCATTCATGTATATGTGGACGTACTCCAATGGCGCTATAGCCGGTAACTGCTTCGGCTGGGACGGCTTGGATGCCAAGGATGCTGCATTCCAGGATGCCGGTAACTGGGTTGGCGTAGTGTTCTGCGTGCAGGCTGTAGGTTCGCTCCTTTGGGCGGCATTCTTGCCCAAACTCGAGCACTGGTTCGGTAACCGTGGCGCGTATGCTATCTCCCTGGTGGTAGGTGCAGCAGGCTTTGTATCGGTATTCTTCGTTACCGATCCGTATGTACTCTGGCTCAGTTATGCACTCATCGGCGCTGCTTGGGCTGCGATGCTTGCCTTGCCGTTCACCATCGTTACCAACGCTATCAAGGGCGGAAACATGGGCTACTACCTCGGTCTGTTCAACTGCACGATTTGCGTGCCGCAGATTGTCGCAGCCCTTTGTGGAGGTCTATTCCTTAAATATGCGTGCGCGAACGAACAAGCCGGTATGCTCGTGGTGGCAGGTGTACTCTTGCTCCTCGGCGCTGTGGCTGTGTTCCTCATCCGCGAGAAAGAGGACTAACGCATCAACCAACGTATCGACCATATATGGGCGATCAATATGTAACCCCAATTAACATTAACATACTAATCTAAACAAACACAAGCAAATGAAAAACAAACAACTTTCATTACGCGCCGTGCTGATGTCGTTCCTGCTCGTTACGGGAATGATGGCTTACGCCCAGCTGACCGTACACGGTACGGTTATTGATGCCGGGAACGACGAGCCTATCATCGGCGCATCTGTGCTGGAGGTAGGTACCACCAATGGTACTATCACCGATTTTGATGGTAACTTCACGCTGACCGTTCAGTCGTTCAGCAAGATTGCTATCTCGTACATGGGCTACAAGACTCAGGAGTTGGACGCTACGGCGACGATGAACGTACGTCTGCACGAGGACAGCGAGCTTCTGGAAGAGGTGGTCGTAGTAGGTTACGGTGTTGTTAAGAAGAACGATGCTACCGGTTCAGTTACAGCAATCAAACCGGATGAAATGAACAAAGGTCTGACGACCAACGCTCAAGACATGATCCAAGGTAAGATTGCCGGTGTGAACGTAACATCCGCTGATGGTACGCCTGGTGGCGCCGGTACAATCCGTATCCGTGGTGGTGCTTCGTTGAACGCTTCCAACTCACCGCTTATCGTTATCGACGGTCTGGCTATGGATAACAATGGTATCCAAGGTGTAGCAAACCCGTTGTCAATGGTTAACCCGAGCGATATTGAGTCGTTCACTGTACTGAAGGACGCTTCTGCAACAGCTATCTATGGTAGCCGTGCATCCAATGGTGTCATCATCATCACAACCAAGAAAGGTAATGCCAACCAGAAACCGAAATTCTCTTATGAAGGTAACGTTTCGATGGGTGCTCTCACCAACCGCATGGAGGTGTTGACCGGCGATCAGTTGCGTGAGTATGCTACCGGTCCGTTGTGCAATCATGCAGAAAAGAAAACGATGTTCCTCGGTACGAACAATACCGATTGGCAGTCTGAGATTTACCGCGTTGCTCCGTCAACCGACCATAACCTCTCTATTCAAGGTGGTACAGCAAATATGCCTTACCGTTTCTCGATTGGTTATACGCTCCAGAATGGTATCATCAAGACTTCGCAAATGCAACGTGTAACGGCGAGCATGAACCTTAGCCCGACGTTCCTTGACAAGCACTTGGCATTCAACCTCAATGCAAAAGGTATGTACATCTACAACCGTTATGCAGACGGTGGTGTGGTAGGTGGATCTCTTTCTATGGATCCGACGATGCCGGTACGCGGCGGTACTACGAACTCAAACCCTGCTGACTTGTCCACACAAGAGATCATTGATAAGTGGTTCGGCGGTTACTACCAGCGTGTTAAGAAGGGTGCCTATGGTGACCCCGAATGGCCTTACACCACAAATGCTCAATCGACAGGTAACCCTGTGGCTGCTTTGGATCTGAAGAACGATCAAGCCAATGCCGGTTCGTTTGTAGGCAATTTGGAGGTTGATTACAAAATTCATGGATTCGAGGATCTGCGCTTGCACGCTAACTTCGGTGCTGACTATTCCTATGGTAAGCAAAACACCAGCGTGAGCGAGTATTCTTATACAAACCACTATTATGGTTGGGAAGGTTTCTCCGAGAAATCGAAATATAACCTCCAATTCTCGGCATATGCTCAGTATTATAAGGATTTCTCAGAGACCCAACACTTCGATATCATGATTGGTTACGAGAGTCAGTATTTCTATCAACATTCCTTCACAGACGGATCCGGTTACTATCGTAACACGCACAAAGATCCCGCTCTGCGTGGCAAGCGCTTCACTAACTCATATACCAAAGAGAGCATGACAGACAATGCGCTGCAATCGTACTTCGGACGTTTGAACTGGAATGGTTGGAACCAAGTACTCTTGACCGCAACGTTCCGTGCTGACGGTTCGTCGCGTTTCGCCCGCAAGACTGTAAATGGCGAAAATGCCCGCTGGGGTCTGTTCCCATCTGTTGCTCTTGGTTGGAAGATCAAAGAGACTTTCCTCAAGGATGTGAACGCTATCTCTGACTTCAAACTCCGTCTTGGTTACGGTATTACAGGTCAGCAAGATATCGGTTATGATTACTATTATATGCCGACTTATACTATCTCGGAATTCCACAACTACTATCCTGTCGGTGGCGAATCCAACGCATTGAAGTATGATGCGAATGGTAATCCGATATATGATGGTACCGGTACAGCTGCTGTGGATGTAAATGGTAACCCCGTATATTACAGCTTCCGTCCGGGTGCATACAACCAGGATCTGACATGGGAGAAGACGACTACGTACAATGCTGGTATCGACATCGCGTTCCTCAACAACCGTTTGAGCATGAACTTGGATTACTACTATCGTGATACGCGTGACCTGATTTCAACGGTCAATGTTCCTGTGGGTACAAACTTCCGCAACTCTGTGGTTACCAACGTAGGTTCGTTGCGCAACCAAGGTGTTGAGTTCGCATTCAATGCTGTTGTATTCGACCGCAAGAACTTCAAATGGGATCTTGGTCTGAACGCTACATGGAACGATAATAAGATTACCTCACTCATCGGTGATGCAAGCGAAGATTATTATATTTCCACAGGTGGTATATCTTCCGGTACAGGTAACACTGTACAGGCTCACAAGGTTGGCTATGCTGCATCGTCCTTCCTGGTATATGAAACGAAGAAAGGTGTCGATGCTGACGGCAATCCGATTTTCTACGTTATGGACCGTGCCGGTGCGAAGGATGCAAATGGTAAGGATATCCCTGATGGCAAGATTACTCCGGATGATAAATATATGTATCAGTCGCCGGATGCCAAAGTAACTCTTGGCTTGCAGAGCAAGTGGCAGTTCTATGGCGTTGACTTGGGTATCACAATGCGTGCTTCCATAGGAAACTATGTATACAACGATGTTTTGGCAAGTGGTCTGCAGTGGGTAGAGCCCAACAAGGTATTCCAGAGCCAAAACGGTGGCTATCACAGCGTATTGAGTAAGGCATATGATCTGTATTGGAAGACCGGCTTCCAAAGCAACAACCTGTACGGAATGGTATATAATGCAGATGGCACAACAAGTCTGACAACATTCTCTGACTGGTTTATGTCTGACTACTTCGTGGAGAATGCATCGTTCCTGCGCGTTGACAACATTACGCTCGGTTACACTTTCGATCAGAAAGTTACGAACAATAAACTCCATGCACGTATCTACTGCACAGTATCGAATCCTTTCGTGATTACCGGATACAAGGGACTTGACCCGGAAATCTTCGGCGGTATCGACAATAACATTTACCCGCGTTGTTTGACTACAACCCTGGGTTGCAGCATTCAATTCTAAAAAATTATTGCCATTATGAAAAAGAATATTTTATCCGTTCTTAGTTGCGCTGTAGCAGCTCTCTTAATGACAGCCTGCTCGTTAGACCGCACTCCGGACGATCCCAGCATATACATGGAGTTCGATCAGGATGCAGTCTTCTCAAAAGTATACGCAACATTTGCTATGCCGGGACAGACCGGTCCTGACGGTGATAGCGACATCGAGGGTATCGATGGCGGTACATCGGCATTCTATCGTATGTTATGGGAGCTGAATGAATTCCCGACCGAAGAAGGTTGGTGGGTATGGGGTGACCCGGGCGTTGCCGACCTGCGTATCATGAACTGGGATTCAGAAAACGCTTTGGTTAAAGGTTTGTACTATCGTCTGTTCATTGATGTAACGTTGTGCAACCACTTCTTGGACAAGACGGAAGACCAAACCGACGAGAAGACTCTCACCCAACGTGCAGAGGTGCGTTTCGTGCGCGCGGTGAACTACTACTATCTTTTGGATATGTATGGCCAGGTTCCGTTCTCGTTGCATGTAACGGCAGAAGCTCCAAAAGCTAAGACTCGTGCAGAACTGTTTGCATGGCTTGAAGAAGAACTTCTGGATTTGGAAGCCAAGTTGCCCGCTACGCGTTTGTCAATTTACCGTGTTGATAAAGTTGCTGCCGAGTTGCTGTTGGCTCGTTTGTACTTGAACGCTGAGGTTTACACCGGAACAGCGCGTTGGGACGATGCTATTAAATATGCAGACTTGGTTATGAAATCTCAATACAAGATTTATACTACGCCTACGGATCATACCGGTGAAGGTGGCTATAAGTATAGTGCATATCAGAAGTTGTTCATGGGTGACAATTGCACCAATGGCGCTCAAGATGAGGCTATCCTTTTGATTTATCAAGATGGTAACTTCTGCCAAGCCTGGGGTGGCGCACGTTTCTTGGTGAGCAGTTTCCGTGATGCAAACTGGATGCCGGCCGGATCGACTGATACATGGTCATGCTTCCGCTCATCGCCGGAGATGGTTGAGCACTTTGTAGATCTCACTACAGCGGCTTCGATCAAGGATCACGAGTACAATATGCCGGCACTCCTTGGTGATGACCGTGCAATCTTATGCTCGTATTATGATAATGGTACTACGCATAAGGAGTGGGACAAAGAGTTGAATGACTCGGTTGAAGTATCCAATGCGCACGAGTGGGATCTCAAAGGTACTAAATCGTCAGAGATGTATGACTGCTGGGGCGAGTGCAAGTGGACAGGTGTTTATTCTACCGCCGTTAAACCCGAGACATATGAAGGTCAAGACCCTGCATGGCCTGATACGGATATCCCGTTCTTCCGCGTTGCTGAGGCTTACCTGACTTATGCAGAGGCTTCGTTCCGCAAAGGTGACGTTACTGCAGCTGCTAATGCAATCAAGGTACTGCGTGACCGTGCAAACAATACTGCACCGTTTACGGTTACAGAGGATTTCCTGTTGGATGAGTGGTCACGTGAGTTCTGGCTTGAAGGCCGCCGTCGTATTGACCTCGTTCGTTTTGGTCAGTTTGCAGGTCCTGGTGTTACGCGCAACTGGGAAGGTCGTGGCAATGCTAAGTCAGGCGATGCTCCGAAGAACATGGATAAGAAGTACAATATCTTCCCGATTCCTAATTCGGACGTAATCGCTAACCCGAATCTTGCCGGCATTAACGATGCTAACGGATATTAATAACGAAAAAGTGTTAAAACACTTCATAATAAACAAAATTATTAACTTTTTAAATTCTAAAATTGTATGAAAAAGTTGTTTATGGCCGTTTTGGCCGTTGCTACCATCGCTATGGTAGGTTGCAAGAAAGATGAACCGACGCCGACTCCGACTCCGACTCCGACTCCGACCCCGACTCCGAGTGCAGAGAAGCCTGACGTTGAAGCTACTGATGGCGCTATCACAGTAGTTGCTTACATTCCTGATGGCATCTGCAAGGATGTTTATATGGAAGGTGGTTATGAAGGTTGGAGCATAGATCCGGCTACCGCTACCAAGTTCGCTGAGATTGCTGACTTTGCTAACTGGTACAAAGCAGTTATCGCTATTCCTGAAGGAACCGAGGATATCGCTGAGTACATGGGACACTGCAAGATGTTGCTTTCCGATGAGAATGGTAACATTCCGAGTGACTGGAGCTCGCAGTGGAATTCCAGCAAGGTAGAAATTGATGAGGCAAGTGCTGCTGCTGTTTCGTTGGTAGATGACCAGGGCCAACAGGCTGCTGAGTTCACAGCTGACGCAGTTGGTGCAGTTGTTTATCTGACCATTGGTGGCTGGCAGAACAAGCCGTGCGCTAACTATGGTGTAGCTACTGCTGCTAAGATCAAAGCTGCTAACATCACTGTTTACAATGAAGAAGAAGACAAATATGATGGCTGGCAGTGGGCTGACATGGAAGCTAAGGGTAATGGGGTATTCACCTATGAGTTGACCATTAAACTTGACAACGGTGACAACTTCGGTTGCAACATCGGTTTCGTTGACGGTGAGGAAATCGTTGAGTCATGGTATCCGTATGAAGGCGATGCATTCGCTGAGGGTGACAAGGTTCGTTACACCTTTACTTCGACCAACGGTCCTAAGGGTGAGGTTAAGGTTGAGAAAATTGCTCAATAATCACTAACCCGACTTTACAAGTCAATAAGATAGCCCGGGCATTTGCTCGGGCTATTTTTTGTGTTTGATTGGCTTGAGGGTGGCTTGTTTACTGTGTCACCTTCTTGTATTTACCTTCGATGATGAGCATGCCGGGGAGGATCTCGCCGCCGCCGGTTTTCTTGAACAGGGTAGCGTTGAGGTTGGCGTCCTTGGCGTCTTCAATAACAGCGTTGTAGCGGTTATCCCAGATCTGGCCTTTCACAGGCTTGAGGTCGGCAATATGTTTGTAGGTTGAAGTCTGCGTAACAGGGTCGATGACGCGCTCAATGACCTGGAACTTCGACTGTTCGGTGATACCTTCTTTCAAGCCAATCTTGGCTGAGTAACCGAGCACCTTGCCTTTGTCATTGGTGACGATCTCGTAAACAGGCGTCTTGACCTTGAAGTCTTCGTAAGCGAGTTGCAGGGCAGCGATGTTCTTATCGATCGAACGCGCGCAGATCGTCTTGACGAGTTCGCGGCGGTCGTACTTACCCTTGAGTTCGGCTTTGCCGTCGTACTCATATTCGTGAGCAACATACTTCACGCGGAACGATGTGGAGTCCTCGAGGAACGCCAAAGCTTTCTCTCTGTTCGGCGTAGCGGTGTAGTAGCGGTCGTAGAAGATCGCGGCGATGGAGTCGTTCCAGTCCAGTTGGTAGAGGTAGGAGTGCGTACGCACGGTGAATCCCGTGAAGCTGTCGGCGATCTGCCCGCCAGTCTTAGCCATATCCCTGCCACCCTGCCCACCGGTGAAGGCATCGAGCACGCCGCCGATGATGTTCATTGTCAGCTTGGCTACGGCAGCACGTTCCTCGGTCGTGACGTACGTAATGTCGTTGATGAGCATGAACGTGTTACCGATGAGCTCCTCGCCGGCATCGGATAGCGCTGCAATGCCTCGTGCGGTGTGTCCGGCGAGCATGACATCCAGATCGCTGGCGTTATACTGTCCGCGCTGTTGGATCAGGCGCATATTCATCGTCATGGCATCGAGCAGGAGGGAGTCCTTGATGTCTTCCGGCATCTGCGTGTCAGCTTGCAGCGATTCGATGTACGCTCTGTCCCAACCGAACCAGCGTGCAACCATCCACTTGGCGCAGTCGGCGTTGTTAAGGATGCGTTCGAGCATCTCTCCGTTCAGGCGCACGTCTTCCTTGTTCAGCGACTTGCCGAACTGGGCTTTCACCAAGCCGTGCGACTTCTTGCGCACGTTCGGTATATAATCGTTGTCGATGATGCGGATGCCAATAGAGTGGTCGTCGTACTTGTCACTGATCGGGATCGCTTCAAACGCCTCTTGGATGTTCCGTCCGAAGGTGTCTTCGGAGTGGTAGATCATTGCCTCAGCCAGTGCGTTGCGGCGGTAGGTGAGTTCCTCGTTGGTCTGTGCAAATACTCCCACTGAAGCCAGTAGGAGTATAATGCACATAGTTGCGGTTTTGGATTGTATCATTGTTGTTTGGTTTGTATCGTTTAGCGAATGAAGTTCATCAGGTTGGTGGTGACAGGCTGCTGTCCTTTGCCGAATGCCACGCCGACGTCGCGTATTGCATGAATGCGCTCACGCTCGGTGTCCACGCCGTCCTGATAGACTTTCATCTCGAACTTCCAGTCGTCGAGCACCTTGCCCTTGATCTCCTTGTAGAGCTCCATCGCGTCGCCGTAGCACTTGGCGTCGGGCAGGATCTGACTCAGGTACTCACCGGCAGCCGCTGCACCGAGAGCGTTCTGGTCACTTGCCCACGCCGTGCGGGCCTGCGCGAGATTGACGTTGCAGGTGTGGTCGATGTACTCCTGGTAGATGTCGATACCGACCTTCAGTGCCTCATTGTACTTGTCGCACTCTGCGGGGATCGTGGAGATGATCCACAGCGCCTGCTCGTAGTTCTTCATCTTGCTCAGCGTCTGTGCCTGGGCAATCAGCTTGTCAGCCTGGCTGTTGTAGTAGGCGATGATCTTCTTCTTGCCTTCATCCACGAACTGCTGCATCTGCGGGGTGTTGAGCTTGAGTTGCTTGAGTGCGTTCAGGTAGCACTTCGACTCCGTCTCGCCTATACCCTTGACGGTAGCGCTGGTGGTGGAGAAAACGACTTGGTTGTAGTAGTCGGCGATGTAGAACGTGACCTCCATCGTCTCGCTGATCTTCGTCGGAGGACCAGCGATAATATCCTTGCTCAGCGGCAGCGCGCGGGCGGTGATGAAGAACTGCCCGAGGTAATCCATCGAGGCTACGCCGTTCTGCGTGAGCAGTGCGTTCAGTTTGTTCTCAATGAGTTGTTTGGAAGCAGGCGGAGCGGGCTCAATGGGTTCCTCAACGAGTACGCGCATCGCCAGGGTGTTCTCCGGTGCTACTTGCTTCTGTGCCTGCATGCTCAGCGTGAAGCTTGCAAGCAATGCTATAATCAATGACTTTTTCATGTTGGTTCTGTTATAAGTGTTAGTATGATCGACCATGTATGGTCGATGCTTGTGGTTATTTCTCTCCGAGCACGAGTATGCACTTGCCCAGACCGCGGTTCATGATCTTGACGGGGATATTGAACGGCTCTTTGCGCAGGTAGTTACGCAGTTTGCGTGCAAACGCCTCGGTATCCATAGCTACGCCGCTGTTGCTGTACAGCGGAATGCGCACCTGCTCGTAGGCGATGTAGTTCTCCGACGAGCCGAGTTTGGTGAATCGGCCTTCCACGGTGTTCGTAGCCATCCAGCCGTCAATCACCTCAGCCAGTTCCTCGCCATCCGTACCCACCTCGCTCTCGAGGTCGATGCCGGCGGCGTTGTCAGCAAACACGCGGATCTCCAGCGATACCTCACGGCCGTTGGCGAACAGGTCGTCGAAGTATGCCTGCAGACGGCTGTTGAAGTTGTCGATGTGTGCAACTACGGCTTCCTCGAGCAGTACGCTCACGTCAGCCGAGAACGACGGGCTGCTTGTACCGTTGCTGCCGCCGATGCTCTTGCCGGTGTAGCTGTCCTTGCCCTCGAGGATATAACTGAGCGTACGTTTCGGTCCCTGCTCCTTGATGTCCCACGTGAGCTCGATTATGATGTCCGCCTTGGCTACGCGCAGCAGATTGTCAACAGGCGACTCCGCCATCTCGTTGCCGGACTTGCTGGTTACCAGATTCTGCTCGGCAGTCTGCTGACGGATGAGTTTGACCTGTTGCTCCAGATCCTTGAGCGGGAATCCGCGTTCCGCCATCAGATCGTTGATCTTGGCGATGGCGAGCTTGAGATCCATGCTCGTGCGCAGTGCTTCCTCGTAGTCGGGAATCTGCGCCTCATGTCCCTCACCGTCAGGGATGATTTTCATATATCCGTTCTGATAGCACCAGGCATCGCTCGGCATAACCATCAGAGTCGGTTTCTTGGCTTGTGAGAATACGGCAAGCGACATCGTCAGCATTGCCGCAATAAATAAGTACTTCTTCATATTCGTAAGGGATTATTTTTCTAATATACCATCAGCTATCAGCTTCTCGCGCAGCGATTTGCGATCCACGGTCACGGTCACGGTCTCGATGGACTGCACGCCGTTACGTTTGTAGGTGGTCGTACCGGTACGTTTGTCACTCAGGTTAGCGTACTTCGTCCACTCGCCTCCGTCGCGGAAGAACGTAGCGAAGTAATCCTCGTACGTGCGGCGCGCGTTCATGTCGAACAGAATCGGTTTGAGCGGTTCTACACCGTTCGAACCTGCGTCCACGCCGTCGAAGATCACCTCTTGCACCACCTTGCGCTGTGCATCGGTGAAGGCGATAGCGGCATTACGTGCACGTACCTGGGTGCGGATGACGAACGTGCCGTCATAGTTACTGGAGAGCACCTTGCTCTTGAAATCGTAGTTGGCTTGGGATTTCTTTACTCCGCAACCAGCCAGCACGGCAATCACGGCAACCAATGCCAACAATCCAAGCGATTGTTTGATTTTCATATCTTTCAACTTTAAACTTTCAACTTTCAAATAGTTAGAATCCCGATCCCAGACCGCGGATCACGCCGGCTTGCTCAAGGGCTTTGCGCAGCTCGTCTTTCTGCACGCTGACGATGATGCCGACCTTGTATTCCTTGCCGACCTTCACTACATCTTGCGTAGCGCCGGTGAGCGATACGTACTTGTAGTACTCGCCGTTGTCCGAGAAGAACAACTTGAAGAACTCCTCATACTCCATCTCTACGCCCGGGCGGTTAGCCAGAGGCTTCTGTGCCACGCAGCCGTTGCCGCCGGTGTAGCCCTTGAAGATCACTCCGTGAACGGCATTCTTCATGCACTGCTCGGCAGCCACCTTCGCGCGCTTGGAGTAACTCCAGACCTTCACCAGATACGTACCTTGTGTGCCGTTGCCTGCACACTCAATCTCATAGCGGAAATGCTCGGTGTCTTTCTCCGCTTTCTTTTTTGCGCCGGCAAACGACGGCATAGCCATCAGCACGGCAAGCGCAAGTAGTAAAATGTTTCGTTTCATTATTTTTGGATTTTATGTTAGTGACGTTGTGTTAATGACTGCGTGTTAGTGACGTTGTGTTGGGGCTACAAAGGTACGATTTTTTTTTGAATAATCCAAACAATTTCTCTATTTTTTTATCTGAATGATAAAAATTGTGCATTTTTTATGCAAATCGTCTATTCGTAGTTGACTAAATACACCTGTTCGGTGGCGCGGGTGAGCGCGGTGTACAGCCAGCGCAGGTAGGTTATGTCGCGTTGCTCGTCAGGCACGGGACCTTGGTCGATATACACGTGCTGCCATTGCCCGCCCTGCGCCTTGTGGCAGGTCACGGCGTAGGCGTAGCGGATGTGCAGGGCGTTGTAGTACGGCGAGTCATAGACGGCCTTGATCAGTTCGCGTTTGTTATGGATCTCGGGGAAATCCTCCGCCACGCGGTAGAACAGGTCTTTCTGCATCTCGCTCATCTGCTCCTCGCTCTCGGCCTGCAAGATATCCAGCCACACGATGGCTTCAATCTCGCGTTCTGCTTCGTAATCAAGGTTCTGCAGGGTGGCATCGGCAAAATGGAATCCGTACAGCTCGCGGAAGTTCCTGATGCGTGTCACCTCGAAGATGTCGCCGTTTGCCAGAAACTCTATGTCCTCGTAATCCTTGCCCCAGAAGTAGTTGTTTTTGTTGACCATCACGCGGTCGCCGGTGGAGAGCTGATCCTCTTTCCATAATATGTATGCGCGTACGCCCTGGTTGTAGAGGTTCGTACGTCTGTTCGAGCGTGTGACGATCAGCGTCTGTGCCATTGTACACTCGTTGTACGACTTCTCCAGCGTCTGCTGCAGGTCTGCGCCGCTCAGCAGCACAATGTCCGGTGCCGTTTGTATGGTTACGTGTTCGCCTGTGGCGGGAGTGAGGCTTGCTGCCAGTTCGCTTATGTGTTCGCGGATCGCTGTGGCGTTCTTGAGGATGGCGGAAGTCTCTGCTTGCCGGGCAACCTCGGTGAGGGTGTGGGAGGTGATATGCAGGTTCGGGATGCTGTATTGCGCCATCCTGTCGTCACTGAGTGCCGG
The DNA here is from genome assembly GCA_902783545.1 of uncultured Bacteroidales bacterium. Taxonomy (GTDB): domain Bacteria; phylum Bacteroidota; class Bacteroidia; order Bacteroidales; family Paludibacteraceae; genus Colicola. The sequence goes on along the minus strand of CACZRD010000056.1, from coordinate 6,323 downwards.
CGATTCGCTGCGGCCTACAGGCGGCAACTGCGCTGTGTCGCCCACCAGCAGCAGCGAACAGCCTTGACCGTTGTACACGAACCGCATCAGATCGTCCAGCAGACAACCGCTGCCGAAGGGTGAGTTATACTCGCGTGTGTCGGTGAGCATGGACGCCTCATCGACGATGAACAGTGCGTGGTGAAACAGGTTGTCGCCCAGACTGAACGACTCTTTGCCGAGGGACTGCTGGCGGTAGATATACTTGTGGATGGTGTATGCCGGCACGCGCTCCTCGGTCGAGGCGTAGCGGCTGAGCACCTTTGCCGCACGGCCGGTAGGGGCGAGTAGGATACACTTCTGGTTGAGGGAGCGCAATGTGCGTACCAGCGCACTGACCACAGAGGTCTTACCCGTACCCGCATAACCCCGCAAGATAAACAACTTGCCTTCGGTGCTGTCCAATAGGAACGTGCCGAGTTTCCCGATTAGCTGTTTTTGTCCCTCGTTGGGCACAAAAGGTATCGGTTCACCTGCCTCGTTGTACTTTTGAGTTCGCAGATTGCTAAAAATTCTATGTGAAATGAAGTTTTCGAGCACTATAATTTGGAAATGTCAATTATTTGTAGTATTTTTGCACTCGCAATAGGGAAGTCCTACACGACCAGCTCCCTCCGAACTCCCCCAGGTCTTGACCGAAGCAAGGGTACGAGGTTGTAGCGGTGCGATGTAGATCGCTTCCCTTTTTTGTGTTCGGCAGTTCTGGATTTTCTAGAAATTCTAGATATTCTGGAACTTCTAGAGCTTCTATATTATCTGGGTGCTCCCAGCACATTGTAGGTTCTACCGTCGTGTTCAATCAGCAGTTCGTTTCCTTGTATATATTTCCTTGCGCGTGTGTTGACTGTCGGAGCGATGGTTGCAGCTGTTTGCCCGAAGTAGGCGGCGAGGGCGTCAGGGATCCCGTAACCGTACTGGTTGGCGTCGGGGTGAGTGTAGCGATCCGCCGAACGGATGATCCGCTCGCGTATCTGCATGGCGTTCTCGTCGGGCAGTGCCGACCAGAGCGTAGCAGCCAAACCTGCTATCAGCGGCGTGGCGAAACTCGTGCCGTTGTTGTGTGACACCTGTTCCTCAGGCGTGATGAGCGCTGTGCTTACTCCTACTGCGCACACGTCGGGCTTGATCCTTCCGTCGGCTGAAGGACCGAAACTGGAGAACGCGCCTATCTGTCCATAGACGTCCACAGCCCCAACGGTCAGTATAGAGTCGGCATCCGCCGGAGCGGAGATCCAGTGCCAGTCTTTGTTTCCCGCATTGCCTGCCGCTACGCACACGAGCATCCCTTTCCTTGCAGCAATCGTTGCTGCGCGGCTGACGCGTAGTGTCTTGCCGTCCAGCATGCTATAGTCGAGTGACCAGTCCAAGTGGTCGAAGTACGCGTAACCTAATGATACACTGAATACGTTCGTGCCCAGCGAGTCGGCTTTCTCAAGGGCGGCTACGAGGTTATCCATCTCCTTGGGCGACTCGGTACCGCTCTCTTCAGAGCGCATCAGGTAATAGTCCGCCTCGGTGGCAGCGCCGGTGTAGTTGTCCATGCTGCCGGAGATCGTACTCAGGCACTGTGTACCGTGCCTGCCTGTTGTGCCGTAGAACGGATCGGCGTCGTCGGTGAAGTCGAAGTGCCCGAGCTCTTGCTCCTGACGGAAACAACTGAGTGTGTTCGCTTTAGTGAATCCGCCATCGCAGATTGTCATCACGATCCCCTGTCCGCGATACCCCATATCATGCAGGTTCAGCAGGTCGTAGAGGGCGAGTTGGAGGTCGGTGACCTTCGTCGGGGGCGGTGCATCCAATGGCGAGGCTGTGCTTGATAGTGCCCGCTTCGGAGCGTAGATAGGCGCACTCTCATCGCGGGTGCACTCTACACCGGTGACGAACGGCCATTTGGCAACCAGCTCCGCCAACTCGTCGGTCATCGTGCATGTCGCGCCGTTCATCCAGCGCGAAGTGTGATGGATCGTCGCGCCGTACTTGTGCAGACTGTCGAGGTAAGCGGTGTGGACAGGGTAGTCGAGTTCGTCGATGTCTATCTGCCACTTCTGCCGTTGCTCGATGGCACGCGGCGAGAGTGCCGGCGTGACTTTCGCAGGCTTGTCGGCAAAGCTGACAAAGAACACGTTCAATATGATCAACAGGCGTATCATCCTTTCACTCTTTCATCCTTTCATCCTTTCACCCTTTCATCCGCAAAGTTCGCCAGCACAAGAGCTGTCATGGCTTCCACTACAGGTACGGCACGCACGGCAACGCAACTGTCATGACGTCCTTTCACGCCGGCTTTCGGAGTGGATGGCGTGGGCTTGAATACGCAACGGAAGGTGAGGGGTGTGCCGTCTGTTATGCCTCCGAGCATCCCGCCGCTGTGTTGGTTGGCGATAGAGCCCGGTTGACCGACACCGTCAAACCCGCTGCCGTAGTCGAAACCCTTGCAGGCATTGATGCTCAGCATGGCGTAGGCGAGGTGCGCCTGCACCTTGTCGAAGATCGGTTCACCTAAGCCTGCCGGCAGTCCTGTGACTTCACAGGCGATGATACCGCCTATACTGTCACCCTCGGCGCGGTAACGGTTGATCACCTCGTCGAAATGCTCGGGACGTGTCTCATCGCCTACCTGTACCAGTTTTGCCGTGATCTGTATGCCTTTTTTCGCCAACAGTTGCGCGGCGATGTTCCCTGCCACGACCCGTGCCGCTGTCTCGCGTGCTGAGGCTCTGCCTCCTCCACGCCAGTCGCGGATGCCGTATTTCGCCTCGTAGGTGCTGTCGGCGTGTGCATGACGCAGGGAGTGTTTGAACGCTTCATAGGCCTCCGCACGTGCATCGCGGTTGCGGATGAGGAACGCTATCGGCGTACCGAGCGTCACGCCGTCCAACACGCCGCTCAGCCACTCGACCTCATCCGCCTCGCGCACCGCACGTGCGGAAACACCGCAGGCTGATTGCTGACATCGTCCCGCTCTGCGATCAAGGGCTTCGCGGATCATCGTAAGGTCAATATGCAGCCCTGCCGGCACGCCGTCCAACACACCGCCGATGGCAGCGGAGTGCGACTCGCCGAACGATGTAAAAACAAAATTATCACCGAAACTATTCATCTTTGCGTTAATTCTTTCACTCTTTCACTCCTTAATCCGGGTACAAAAGTACAAAAAAATATTCAATTTTGCAAATATTGAGCGGAAAATTTGCAAATGTCTGAATATTTTTGTATCTTTGCAGCCTGAATATGCACTACAGCATTTCACTATTTATCAGAAATCAATTACACTATATGCCATGAAACGATTACACTCTGTATTCTTCCTTTGTCTGCTATTGATGAGTCCTGTTGCCTATGCCGGTTGGAATGTACCTGTGGCGAACTATGCCGTTGCGGATTACGCAGCCGGTACGCAAAACTGGCAACTCGTAACAACCGATAACGGCTGGCTCTATGCCGCTAACAACTACGGTTTGCTGGAGTACGACGGCTCTCAATGGCGTGTGTATGGCATGTACTATGGCAACCTTCCTCGCAGTATAGCCAAGTTGGATAACCGGGCAATCTTCATCGGAGCAACAAACGACTTCGGTGTTTTCACACCTACAACAAAAGGAGGTTTGCGCTATACGTCACTGATGCCTCAAGATCTTGAACCGAACTACGGCGAGATATGGGACATTGAGATTATAGGCAGTCAAGTCTATTTCTTTGCCAGGCACAAGATCATTACAGCGACAATAGGCAGTCAGCAGTCAGCGGATAGTGTGTGGCTGACGGATGTGCAAGTCGTTAAGGTGGAGAGCCGCGTGTTCTGCGCAGAGGAAGTTGGTGGAGCAATCTATGTAGGCACGGATAACGGATTGTATCTGCTAACGGGAACACGAATGAACCGCATCCACGGCTCAGATATACTGCGTGGTTACGAGGTGCGATGCATTCAGGCATTGGATGCCGAGCGATTGCTGATCGCTACCGATCTGGGTGGACTATTCGTCTATGACGGCGCACGTATAGCGTCGTTCCGAACGGATGCTGATGCGTTTATCAGGAAAAACCAACTCTATACTTTTGCAGTGAGAGGTGACCAAATAGCTTTAGGCACGGTGCTGCAAGGCATAGTGGTGGTGAATACCGACGGCAAGGAGTGCAGATACATATCTCGGAAAGAGGGACTGCAGAACAATACCATTCTGTCCATGACCTTTGACCGCAACGATAACCTATGGGTCGGTCTGGATCAAGGTATTGATTACGTACAGCTGGCTTCCAACAAACAGTATTTCAGCGATGAGCAGACGAATATAGGTGCGGGATACGCAGCACTATGTGTGGATGATGGCAGGCAGACGCGTTATTATTATGGTACGAACCAAGGTCTGTATGTGCGAACGAGCACTTCCGATCCCCTGCGGCTTGTCGAAGGGAGCATGGGGCAAGTGTGGAGCTTGAATGAACTCAGCGGCACTGTGTTTTGCTGCCATAACAGAGGATTGTTTGTCGTGGAGGGAACACGCGTCAAACCGCTCTGTACGGATGAAGGGTTCTGGAAAATGCAACAACTGCCCGATGGCAGAATGATTGCCGGTAGTTATTCGGGGTTCTGGGGGCTTGACAAGGCGAACGGTAAGTGGCTGATTACCAAAGTCAAGGGCTTTGATGATACCGCCTTCCGCTGGCAGGTGGATGCCACGGGTGCGATTTGGGCTGTGGCTACTTCGGGTGTAGTGCGGCTGGAGTGGGTAGAGCAGATGACACTTGGCGCACAATCTGTGCAACCATACAACGGGGCACATGACTGGTTCAATATCAGTAGGTTAGGGGACGATATTCTGATCAGCTGTCGTGACTATTGCCGTGTGGTGGGGACGAATGGTGTACTGCGAAAGGATGATGACGTCTATGCACAATTAGGCGGTGAGTCATATTACGCCTTGACATACAAGGACAAAAAGGGAAATATCCTCTATGTTCGCGATGGTACATTATATATACGCATGCGGGAGGAGAATAATTACCGTCCCGCGCAGCCGTTATACAATGGTGCAACGGATTTCATAGGCGGATTTGAGAATGTGTATGAGACGGATGACGGATATATCATCGGTACGCTGCAGGGATATTGCCTCTTGCAGAACTCAGCAGTCAGTGATCAGCCATCAGCCATCAGACCGAGGATATACCTGCGCGAGGTAAGTCTGATGAATGCAGAGGGGGAAGTCGTATATGGCGAATCGCTGAACAGCGGCAAAGTTGAAGGTGAACTATTTGTCCTTCCGTACGCCGAACACTCGCTCAGGTTCAGTTGTGCCATCAATCATGTGCCTGCTGCAAACACGCAATATGCGTACCGTCTTTCGCCGCGTGACAAAGAGTTCACGGCATTTGACAGCCGAGCGTATTACGAATGCTCAATGCTGGAGGAGGGGCGATATACCTTGGAGATCGTATGCCGCACCACGACCGAGGATGCCTTGCCTGCCGAAGTCGCACAATCCTGGTCATTCACTATCTTGCCGCCATGGTACAGAACATGGTGGGCACGCGCCCTGCTCGGACTGATAATAGCCTTCTGGCTGCTGGGAATAGGATATGTGTTGTATATGTTGGCGGAACGCTCGAGGCGCAAGACACTGCATGAGCAGCAGTTGCGTATCTTGCAATTGGAGAACGATAAGACGCAGACACGCCTGCAGGCCAAGAGCCAGGAACTGTCGCGGATATTGCACGACGAGGCAAGCAGACAGGAGGAGTTCGTGTTCGTGTCCGAAGAACTGGACAAAGCTATCCGCGAGTTGCAAACTCATAATATGAAGAAAGCCGACGAACGTCTGCAAGCCCTGCGTCAGCGGTTAGAACAGGATTACCGTGACGATAGCATCGACTGGCAGCGGTTCGAGGAAAACTTCGACGAAGTGAATGCCGGGTTCTGCAAACGCTTGACGGAAATGTACCCGTGGATGAACAAACAGGAACGCAAACTATGCATCTATATCCGTATGGGAATGCTCACCAAGGAGATGGCTCCTATGCTCGGTCTGAGTACTCGCGGTGTGGAGATGATGCGCTACAGAATGCGCTGTAAGATGGACTTGGATGCCCAAGCAAACCTCAAAGACTACCTCACAAAAATTACGTCAAACGCATAATTTTCATCAAAAACACTTTCACAATATTTCACTATCGGGTGAATGGATTTGCAAATGTAAATGAATTTACGTAACTTTGCACCGTATTTTCACCATTTCACTCGATATGCGAAAAACACTACTCATTCTACTACCGCTTTTAGCCGTTAG
>CACZRD010000055.1 GCA_902783545.1 uncultured Bacteroidales bacterium | reverse complement strand
TCATGAGCGAGAAAAATATAGTACGTCAGTCTTGGATAATAGCCGCAGCGGTAATAGTGCTGCTGGCATTGGATCAGGCACTCAAACTGTATATCCGCACACATTATGCACTCGGCGAGGTGCACGAGATTCTGCCGTTCTTCCAACTATGCTTTGTGGAGAATAACGGGATGGCTTTCGGGATACAATGGCTGCCCAAGTGGTGCCTGACTGCCTTCCGCATCATCATGGTTGGCGTACTCGGCTGGTATATCAACATGCTGCTCAAGCGTGGCGCACGCGCCTCGTACCTGACGATGATCACACTCATCACCGCCGGTGCACTGGGCAACATCATCGATTGCGTGTGTTACGGCAAGCTGTTCGGCTACGAGACGTGGTTCTACGGCAAGGTGGTGGATATGTTGTACTTCCCGCTCATCCACAATGCCGCCGGCGAGACGCTGTTCTTCCGACCGGTGTTCAACCTCGCCGACTCCTACATCACGGTAGCGGTGTTTGCGATCATCCTGTTCTTCCGAAAGGATCTTAACGACAGTTTAGAGACGAAAAAAGCGGCTTAGTTGAGCCGCTTTTTTCATGTATTCGATTTCTCGATATTTCGATATATCGGTATTTCGGGCTTAGATTCCCAGCGAAGCTTTGATAGCCGGAACGCGTGCTTCCGCCTCGGCGGTGCAACGCTCGTAGTCAGCACCGGTGAACGGTTTGCCGGACTTAACAGGAATCTCGAAGTAGAACTTGATCTTCGGCTCGGTACCCGACGGACGAACACTGACTTTCAGACCGCCCTCGGTGAAGTACTGCAGCACATTCGAGGTAGCGTTCAGCGGCATCTCGATCGGGCTCTCTACCCACTTGCCGTCCTTGAGCTCCTGTTGCTTGAGCAGCTTGAAGTCTTTGATCTTGATGACCTTCTCGCCGGCAATCTCCTTCGGAGCGTTAGCGCGGTAGTTAACCATCATCTGTGCAATCTCCTCGGCACCGGTCTTGCCCGGGCGAACAACGTTGATCGTCGTCTCACGCTGGAAGCCGTAATCCTCATAGATCTTGAGCAGGTAATCGTACAGAGTCATTCCGTTGTCCTTAGCGAAGGCTGCAATCTCGCAGATCAGGCAGATAGACGACGGCGAACATTTGTCGCGAACAGCGTCGTACGGCAGGAAGCCGAAGCTCTCCTCACCACCGCCGATATATTTGCGTTTGCCTTCCCACATGCGGATACGGTTAGCGATCCACTTGAAACCGGTGTACTCGTCGGTCAGCGTAACGCCGAGATTGTCGGCGATCTTACGAATCAGCTCGGAGGTCACGATGGTCTTCACAACGAACATATCGTCGCGGAGCTTGCCCAGACGCTTCATGTTGTTGATGATGTAGTAGTGGTACATGATGTTCGTCTGGTTACCGTTGATGATCACCCACTCGCCCTTGTCGTTGCGGCAAACGATAGCGATACGGTCAGCATCAGGGTCACTGGCGATCACGAGGTCAGCACCCAGCTTGGTGCCAAGGTTCATACCCATCGTCATAGCCTCGGCGTTCTCGGGGTTCGGGCTTACTACGGTCGGGAAGTTGCCGTCGATAACCATCTGCTCGGGCACTACGTGGATGTTCTCGAAGCCCCAGCTGCGCAAGCACATAGGCACGATCTGACGACCGGCACCGTGCATCGGCGTATAAACGATGTTCAGGTCTTTCTGACGAAGGATCGTCTCCTGATCAATCATCACAGACTTAACAGCCATCATGTAGTCGTAGTCCATCTCGCCACCGATGATCTCAATCAGGTCTTTGTTGGCGTCCCACTTCACATCAGCCATCGTCACTTTGTTCACCTCGTCGATGATACCCTGATCGTGCGGCTGGAGTACCTGCGAACCATCCTCCCAGTAAGCCTTGTAGCCGTTGTACTCTTTCGGGTTGTGCGAAGCGGTTACGTTCACACCACCCTGGCACTTGAGGCGACGGATAGCGAAGCTGACCTCCGGCGTCGGACGCAGACTCTCGAACAGATAAACCTTGATTCCGTTGGCAGAGAAGATGTTGGCAACCGTCTCGGCGAACAGACGACCGTTGTTACGACAGTCATGACCAACAGCTACAGCCACTTGGCCGTTCTGTACGTTCTGGAAACCGCCCTCACGCTGTACTTTCAGCAGGTAGTTGGCGTAACCTTGTGTTGCTTGGGCAACGATGTACTTGTTCATTCGGTTCGTACCCGGTCCCATAACACCGCGCAGACCGCCGGTGCCGAACTCCAAGGTGCGATAGAAAGCGTCGATGAGTTCGGTTTTGTCCTCTGCCTCCATCATTGCTTTCACTTGTGCGCGGGTCTCCGCGTCAAACGGCTCGCGAGTCCACACCTCGGCCGTCTCCATAACTTTCTTCAGTTCTTCGTTCATGATAATTGGATTTAATTTGTTAATATTATTGTAGTTTTTCTGCTATTCTGTGTTGTATCCGTTCTTCGACTTCCGGTTCGCCCAATGTGCTTACCACGTCGTGGAAGAACGCTGTGAGCAACAGTTGTCGCGCCACGTCGGGAGCTATGCCCCGCTGCTGCATGTAGAACAGTGCACTCTCGTCGATCTGTCCGGTTGTCGCGCCGTGCGAGCACTTCACGTCATCGGCATAGATCTCGAGTTGCGGCTGCGTGTGCATCGTCGCTGTCGGTGACAGCAACACGTTTCTATTCGTCTGCCGTGCGTCGGTATGTTGCGCATTAGGGGCAACGATCAGTTCGCCTATGAACTCCCCGCGTGCCTCGTCTTTCACCGCGAACTTCAGCAGCTGCTCGGATTTGCCGTTCGGCACGCTGTGGCGCACGTGCGTGCGTACATTGATATGTTGCTTGCCGCTCAGGATCCCCGCACCGTAGATATAGGTCTCAGCATGTTCGCCCACCTGATCGATGTCCAGCAGCACATTACAAGCCGTGTCGTCGCCTTTGTCCAAGCACAGCAGATGGATCGTCAGCACGCTGTCTGCCTCTTGCGTTATCCGCCACTGCGCCGTTTCGTCCGACACATGGGCGATAACCAAGTGCTTATGCTCACCCCTTATTAGCTGTAAGTCCTGCATAACCGCTTTTTTCCAATTCCAACGCCAACTCCTTGCCGCCCGTGCGAACGATCTGCCCGTCGGCGAGGATATGCACATAGTCCGGCACGATATAATCCAGCAGTCGCTGATAGTGCGTAATCACTATCGTGGCGTTCTCTGCCGTGTGCAGCTTGTTCACGCCCTCGGCTACGATCCGCAGCGCGTCGATGTCCAGGCCTGAATCTGTCTCGTCAAGGATCGACAGACACGGCTCTAACATTGCCATCTGAAATATCTCGTTGCGTTTCTTCTCGCCGCCGGAGAACCCTTCGTTCACGCTGCGCCCTGCAAGTTTGTTGTCCAGTTCGACGAGTGCCCGCTTGGCGCGCATCAGTTTGAGGAACTCGCCGGCGTTGAGTGCAGGCAGTCCTTGATGCTCGCGCTTGGCGTTAACCGCTGCACGCATGAAGTTCGTCATGCTCACGCCCGGGATCTCTACAGGGTACTGAAACGACAGGAACAACCCTTCCCGTGCCCGCACCTCGGGTGCCATCTTCAACAGGTCTTTGCCGTTGAACGTCACCTCGCCTTCGGTCACCGTGTAAGCCGGATTACCTGCCAGCACGGCGCTCAGCGTCGATTTGCCGGCGCCGTTAGGTCCCATGATCGCGTGCGTCTCGCCTGCATTGATGTGCAGGTTAATGCCCTTGAGTATTTCTTTGCCTGCTATCGAGGCGTGTAAGTTCTTTATATCTAACATTCTATCAATAATCAACTGTCAACTATCAATTGTCAACTATTACCGTCATAATCACTTTGCCCACTTCCTGAAGGGTGTTCGGGCTGACGTTGCTCATGTCGTCTTTCTGTGTGTGCCACCACCACGCAAAGCCTGTTTCCGAAGGCACGTAATGGATGATATCCACGCACGGAATCTTCGCTATCGCATTCACGTAATAGTGGTCGTCGGTTATCGGGTACGCCTGCCCGCTCGTGAAGCGGTGACTGTAACCCATCAGCTCGGCTGTCTTCCATATCTTATCAACATATTTCTTGGCATATTGCTCGCTGTAGTAATCCCTCGGAAAACTGGCATTCGGGTCACCGACCATATCCAGCAATATGCCGAAGGCTATCGCTGATTGCTGACCGCTGACCGCTGATCGCTTATTGCTATACATCCTCGCCCATAGTTGCGCTCCCAGGCACCATGTGTGGTTACGCTGCTGCCCTGTGTAGAAAGCCGGAGTGCCCATATCCTCGCAGTCGAACAACACGATCTCCACCGGTCGCCGGCGCTCACTCAGCATCGGCCATTGCCGTGCAACCTCCATCAGCACGCCTACTCCGCTCGCGCCATCGTTGGCACCGGGTATAGGATTCATCCGCAGGTCGTAGTCCTCCTCCTGATCTGCCCACGGGCGACTGTCGTAATGGGCGCAGAGCAGCACGGCTTTCTCGTTTCGGTAAGCGGAGTCTGCTTCCAGATGGGCACAGATGTTCGCTATGTGTTGCCATTCGCCGTCGTAGCGCTGCACCTCGCCGGTCTGTATCTCGACCTTCGCTCCCAGCCGCTCCAGCGTACGACCTATATACTGCACGCAGTCGTGATGCGCATCGCTGCCCGGCACGCGTGGCCCAAACGCCACTTGTCCGGCAACAAACGCGTACGCGCTATCCCCGTCAAACGCCACATCAGGCTTAGCCTGAGTATTCGTCTTCGGCGCAGAACTACATCCTATTATTAGGAGAGGCGCAAGTATATATGTCAACACCTTACAATACAAAGCAAAAATAATTAGAAGTTTTGTTCGGATATACTTCTGTGCTCTTGAATCGCAAGGATCGTTTTCGCTATCGGAAGCGCCATGCTCACCACTTTCACCTTCGGGCAGCGGCTCGTGTCAAACGGTATAGAGTCTGTTATCACCAACTCATCCAGCTCGCTCTCCATCACGCGCTCGCAAGCGTTGCCGGACATGATACCGTGCGATATCACTGCACGTACGCTCTTCGCTCCGGCTTCTTTCATCACCTTGGCAGCCTTGCAGAGTGTTCCTGCGGTATCGACGATGTCGTCGAGGATTACTACATCCTTACCCGCCACATCGCCTAACACGCGCATCTCGCCAATCTGGTTCGCTTCCGGACGGTGTTTGTAGCAGATCACCATCGGCACTTCCTTGCCCGTCTGCAGATGCAGTTTCTTGCAGAATCCCGCAGCGCGCTTCGAGCCGCCGACGTCCGGCGAGGCGATGATCAGATTCTCCATATCCAGGCTCTCCACGTACGGCGCCAGCACATTGCTGCCGTACAGGTGATCGACGGGTATATCGAAGAATCCCTGAATCTGCTCGGCATGCAGATCGACCACGATCACTCGGTCGGCACCTGCCACCTGTAGGATGTTCGCCACCAGCTTTGCACCGATGCTGACGCGCGGCTTGTCTTTTCTGTCCTGTCGTGCCCAGCCGAAGTACGGAATCACGGCAATCACCTTGTACGCACTCGCACGTTTAGCCGCATCGATCATCAGCAACAGCTCCATCAGGTTATCCGCTGTCGGGTTCGTGGACTGGATCAGATAGACTGATTGTCCGCGCACCGAATCCTCAAACGTGGCGGCGTACTCGCCGTCGGAGAAACGCTCGATCTTCACGTGCCCTAACTGGCAGTTCAGATGTTCGCACACACGCTGCGCGATAGCCTGTCCCTGACTACCCGCAAAAACCTTGTAAGGATTAGCTTCTATGAGCATATTCGTTGAAATTTAAATTTCGACCACAAAGTTACGAAAAAAAATGCGCATTTGCAAATTTTTACGAAGAAAAATTGCAGTTTACTGCATTTTTTAGTTCCAGCGCGCTCGTTTGTGCCATTCACGAGCCATTTACGAGCCATTTACCTACCCTCACCACATGATAACCACAAGATATCCATAAGATAACCATAGGATAACGCCCCTATTTTTCGATTTTTCACCTTATACTATATAATATATAATATTATATACTTTTTGTTCGATTTTTCGCGTTCAAACACTAGTAAATATCGCTATTTGCATGGCAAAAACGATTTTTCTCTCCGATTATTTGCAAATGTAAAATATTTTTCGTAACTTTGTGGCGTGAAATTATGCGCGTACAAATGCGCGCGGGAAATTATGTTTAATCTATTCAGTAAAAATATGGCAAATCAAAGTCAACAATCCGGCACGATGTACAATGCAATCACTGCCGGCAGTAAGATCATCGGCACGATCATCGCCGATGGCGACATCCGCATTGACGGTACCGTGGAAGGCGAGATGCAGTGCGCAGGCAAAGTGGTGATCGGTGAGAAAGGTCTGATAAAAGGCACCGTGACCTGCCAGAACTCCGAGATCATGGGATCGCTGGACGGCAAGATCATCAACAGCCAGACGCTGGCACTCCGCTCGACAGGCAAGATCAAAGGCGAGGTACAGACGCAGACGCTGATCGTTGAGCCGAACGCACAGTTCAACGGCTCATGCCAAATGCCGACAGCAGCAGCCAATCCCGCACCTAAAAAATAATTGTATGCGAATCAAACCATTCAGGGGGATTCGTCCTCCAAGGGAGCTTGCCAAACAGGTGAGCAGTCGCCCATATGACGTGCTCAGCAGCGATGAGGCACGCCGTGAGGCAGAGGGAAACCCGATGTCGCTGTATCACATCATCAAGCCGGAGATCAACTTCGAGCCGATGATTGACGAGCACGACGAGCGCGTCTACCCCTGCGCAGCGGAGCAGTTCAAACTCTTCCGCGAGAAAGGCTGGCTGGTACAAGATCAGACCGAGAAATACTACGTCTATGCCCAATCGATCCCTGACGGTCACCCCTTGGCTATCAACGGCAAAGGGCGTACACAGTACGGTCTGGTGGTGGCTGCGTGGGTCGATGACTACATGCAGGGGCGCATCAAGAAACACGAACTCACACGCCGTGACAAAGAGGACGACCGCATGCGTCATGTGCGTGTGAACAACGCGAACATCGAGCCTGTGTTCTTCGCCTACCCGCACCGCAGCGATCTGGATGCTATCGTTGCCCGCGTAACGAGTCAGGAACCGGAGTACGACTTCACAAGCGAGCCGGACGGCTTCCGCCACACGCTGTGGGTGATCAACGATGCAGCAACCATCGCCACCATCACGCGCATCGTGGGCGACATACCCGCGATGTACATCGCTGACGGTCACCACCGCAGCGCAGCCGCAGCAAGGGTGTGTCAGGAATTGAAAGAGCTAAAAGCCAAGAGCCAAGAGCCAAAAGCCGAAACGCCGGAGTACGAGTATTTTTTAGCGGTCTGCTTCCCCGATAACCAGTTGTTTGTAATGGACTACAACCGCGTAGTAAAGGATCTGAACGGGCTGACAGAAGAGGAGTTCTTGCGCAAGCTGGAGGAAGACTTCATCGTCGAGGACAAAGGCACTTCCATCTATCGCCCCGAAGCGCTACACACCTTCGCCCTGTATCTCGGCAAACACTGGTACAAACTCACTGCCAAGCATGGCACGTACACCGACGACCCGATAGGCGTGTTGGATGTGACGGTTTCGAGTAATCTCATCCTCGACAAACTGCTCGGCATCAAAGACCTGCGTTCGGACAAACGCATCGACTTCGTGGGCGGTATCCGTGGTCTGCAAGCCCTGCAAGACCGCGTGGACAGCGGCGAGATGGCTATGGCGCTGGCGCTCTACCCCGTGACGATGCAGCAGATCATCAACATCGCCGACAGCGGGCAGATAATGCCGCCAAAGACAACGTGGTTTGAACCGAAACTTAGAAGTGGATTAGTCATTCATGAACTATAAAGTCATCTTATTATGAAACAGAAAACACATTTTTATATCGCGGTATTTTTTTCTCTATGCTGCATAATCCTTATCGGATGCTCACAAAAATCCGCCAAAAGGATGGCGCCAGAGGATCCTGGAGCACCCGCTATTGAAGAATCCATTTCTTCGATGGCCGCGTATATATACTATGTTCAACAGGATTCTATGCGAGTTAACACCCCCTATACCTATTTGATGAACAAGTATTTAGATCTCGCACTCGAATACATATATGGTTGGGATAACACATACCCTACAATGGCTATAAGTTTGAAGCAATCCATAATAGATAATTACGCTTCTAACAATTCAATATTAGAAGACGAAACATTATGTTATACTACATTCGATGGTTTCTTTAACACGCTATACGACAGTCTTATTGTAGAGCTGAATTCTTTTCCAATTATCCAAAGCAGAATTGCAGAAAGTATAGAAATATCAGGTATTGATAGCACTGACGTTGATTATTCTGACATGATGATTTCATTTGGTGATAAGATATACAGCAAATTAGATGTTTTATACTTTTACGAGAATCGTTATTTAATGCCACACGAAGCTTTTGATGAAGATGAGGCTATCGCATCCGAAATATGCGAATGTGATTGCAATCCCACCTATAGTCCATCACGCAATCAGGCTCAGCCTCATCGCCTTAATCGTAATTCATTACGGATGCTATGGTTAGATGATATTCGATATAGAAATTATAAAAACCAATGCCCTCACATGACCGAGTTAAGATCAGCCATGGCAGTATGGGAAACTGCTTCTAATTATGCTATTCACTTTAGAGAAATTAACGATAATGGCTGGAATAGGTTTTCGTGGGGCATTGGATGTAACTATCATGTGTGTTTATCTAATACCGGTGATCCTAATGTTGCAGGCAATTCGTCAATCGGATGCGTTCCGTGGGCTATGATCCAACTTAGTATCAATGCTGATGATGGTTCATGTTTACATGAATTAGGTCACACATTAGGATTACACCATGAGCACTGTCGTCCTGATCGTGACTGTTATATAAATATTGATTGGAATAGTATCAAAAGTGGATATGAGCACAATTTTGAAAAAGAATGGTGTATTTCAGTCAATATGTATGGCGATTTTGATTTTGAATCCATAATGATGTATGGTAGTCAGGCCTTTTCATTTGATGGTGGAATCACGCCAACTATGAAAAAGAAAGATGGAAGTGTATTTTACGCTAATCGCGACCATCTAAGCGCAAGTGATATTCAGTATATCCAATATTTGTATCATTAAAATTGTGATATATGAAAAAGATTCAATCTTTAGTACTTTTGTTTACATTCGCCTTCACAAATTGTATTACAAAGGATCCTATTGAAGGACGAAACACATTTGCGTTAAAAAATATGACACAAACAGACATTCAACTCGCATATAAGTTTTCAACTGATTTAGGAGGCTGGAATGCCGGAAAAACTGATACTGTAATAGTCGCATCAAAAGAAACCAATATATTTGTTACATTATATGGTGGTGATCCGCGTTTAACGCCAAGTCGTGTGCTCGAACAAATGGTTATAATGTCATTAGATAATGATACCCTTTACAAAATGGACGTTATTGATGACAGCGAATGGATTCTGACTGATACTATTAAAGACTACGGATATAAAGTCGGTTACTACCATTGGCTATATGAATTCTCTGAATAATTATATACATCTAATATATCCAAACAATTAAATAAATCCAAACACCTAAGATTTGAAAACTAACATTTCACACATATCAATCCTTGCTCTTTGCGCCCTACTCTTTGTTCTGTCGGGATGCAGCATTGAGAAGCGGGTAAAGAAAGCCGACAAGAAGTTCGCCATCGGCGAGTACTACGATGCGGCACAGATCTACAAGCAGTGCAACAAACGCATCAACGCCAAGAAACAGCGCGAGCTGAAGGCGCATGTCAGTTTCCGTCAGGGCGAGTGCTGCCGTATCCTGAACGACGGCAAGGCAGTCAGCGCCTATGCTTCGGCAATCAAGTTCAAGTACGCCGACAGCATCGTCTATCTGCGTCACGCCGAGGCACTGATGTATCAAGGTAAGTACAAGGAGGCAGAGAAGTCATTCAACACCTATCTGGAGTCGCATCCCGATGACTACCATGCGCAAGCGGGTGTCTATGCCTGCGGGCAAGTTGGCGAGTGGAAGAAGATCCCGAGCCGCTACAAGGTACAGATAGCCAGGGACTTCCAAGCCAAACGCTCATCAACATTCGCGCCGTGTTTCATCGGCGACAACGACGACGCGCTGATGTTCACCTCCAACCGCCAGGAGCGCACGAAAGGCAAGCAGAAGAAGACCGTCCGCCCGAGTCCCGTGACCGGGCAGCAGCTGTTCAAACTCTACTCGGCGCGTAAGAACGCTTCTGGCAAGTGGGAGGACATCGAACTCGCTGACGGCCTGTACGGCGAATCGGCGGAGTCCGACAAAGCCGAGAACGACAGCACGAGCAGCGGCAAGGCACTGCCTGCCGAGATGGGCGTTTGTTGCTTCAGCAAGGACGGCAAGACGATGTACTTCACGTACTCGCGTCCGGTCAACGGCCAGGATCTCGGTGCACGGATCTACACCTCCACACGCGCCTCAGGCGAGTGGAGCGAGCCACAGGAGCTCGTCCTGTTCAAGGACAGCAGCATCACCGTCGGGCATCCGGCGCTGAACGCTACAGGTGACACCCTGTACTTCGTCTCCGACGCCCCGGGAGGATTTGGCGGCAAGGATATATGGTTCGCCGAGTACGACGGCACGCAATGGTCGATGCCCGTGAACCTCGGCGCGAAGATCAACACCAGCGGCGAGGAGCTCTACCCCACGATCCGCAGCAACGGCACGCTGTACTTCGCATCAACGGGTCACCCGGGCTACGGCGGCTTGGACATCTTCAAAGCCGAACGCGACACTACAGCCATCGACAGCATAACAGGCTTAGGCTGGGCGGTGTATAACATGGGCGCACCGTTCAACACCAACGGCGACGACTTCGGCATAACCTTCGCTTCGGAAGGCGAGCAGGGATTCTTCTCATCGAACAGAGGACAAAAGAAAGGTATAGACCTGATCTACAGTTTCATTCTGCCGGAGATGGAGTTTATCGTCGAAGGTCTCGTACAGGACAACAACGGCGCACCGATAGCCGACGCGGCCATCCGTCTGGTGGGTAACAACGGCACGAACACCAAGCTCCAAGTGCGCCGCGACGGTACGTACAAGATCAAACTGCAGAAAGACACAAAGTACGTCATGCTCGGTACCGCACGCGGCTACCTGAACCAGAAGCAAGAGCTGAACACCTACGATCTGAACGACAGCAAGACCTACATACAGGACTTCACCCTCTCGCCGATCAGCAAACCCGTGACGATGGACAACATCTTCTACGAGTTCGGCAAGTGGGAGCTCACGCCTGCCTCGGAGTCCGGGCTGTCATCGCTCGTCAAACTGCTGAGCGACAACCCGAACATCACCATCGAACTCTCGGCACACACCGACTACGTAGGCAATGACGCTGCGAACAAAGAGCTCTCCGCCAAACGTGCGCAGAGCGTAGTGAACTACCTCGTGCAGCACGGCATCGAACGCGAACGACTGACGCCGGTCGGCTACGGTGAAGAAAAACCTGTGATAGCCGATGCCGCTATGCACCAGAAGTACAAGTTCATCCCTGTTGACCAGGAACTGACCGAGGAGTTCATCACTACCCTCAGCAGCGACCAACAAGAGATCTGCAACCAGATCAACCGACGCACGGAGTTCAAGGTGCTACGTACTACATATAAACTATACTAATGCATCCGCCATCAATGGCGGATTAACAACCATCACATGAAGCAATATTTAGACTTATGCCGCCGCGTACTCGAGGAAGGAGTACAGAAGACTGACCGCACCGGCACGGGCACGATCAGCGTGTTCGGACATCAGATGCGGTTTAACATGGCAGACGGCTTCCCGCTGCTGACCACAAAGAAACTGCACCTCAAGTCGATCATCTACGAGCTGCTGTGGTTTCTGCAGGGCGACACGAACGTCAAGTACCTGCAAGAGCACGGCGTGCGTATCTGGAACGAGTGGGCAGACGAGAACGGCGACCTCGGGCCAGTATATGGACATCAGTGGCGCTCGTGGCCGGACTACAAAGGCGGCACGATTGACCAGATCAGCAACCTCGTGGAGATGATCAAGCGCACTCCCGACTCCCGCCGGCTGCTCGTCAGCGCATGGAACGTGGCAGAGGTGGATACAATGGCGCTGCCGCCTTGTCACACGCTGTTTCAGTTCTACGTGGCGGACAACAAACTCTCGCTGCAACTCTATCAGCGCAGTGCGGATATCTTCCTCGGCGTGCCGTTTAACATCGCCTCATACGCGCTGCTGCTGCAGATGATGGCGCAGGTCACGGGCTATGAGTGCGGCGACTTCGTACACACCTTCGGCGACGCGCATATCTATCTGAACCACCTCGAGCAAGTCAAGCTGCAACTGACGCGCGAGCCGCGTCCGCTGCCGAAGATGCTGATCAACCCCGACGTGAAGTCGATCTTTGACTTCCAATATGAGGACTTTACATTAACCGATTATAACCCGCACCCGCACATCGCGGGCGTAGTAGCCGTATGATATCAATAATTGTAGCCATAGCAGAGAATTACGCCATCGGCAAGCAAGGCGGACTGTTGTGCCACATGCCGGCAGACCTGCAGCACTTCAAGCAAGTGACGCAAGGGCACACAGTCATCATGGGCGAACGCACGTACCTGTCGCTGCCCAAGCACCCGCTGCCTAACCGCACGAACATCGTCATCAGCGACAACCCCGCCTTCAATGATCCCGCAGCGGTTGTCGTGCGTTCTATCCCCGAAGCGATGGAGCACGTTGCCAAAGACGAAGAGGCATTCATCATCGGCGGAGGAATGGTCTATCGGCAGTTCATGACGATAGCCGACAAACTCTACATCACGCATATTCACCACACGTGGGAGGACGCCGACACATTCTTCCCCGTCATCGAGCCCGGCACGTGGCAGCAGACTGCCGCCGAGCACCACGAAGCGGACGACAAGAACCCCTACCCCTACACCTACGCCGAGTACCTGCGCAAATAGTGGCACGGTTATTGCAACGGTTGGTGTAAACAATAAAATTGCACGATTATGAAACGATTGAGCATTCTTTGTATAACGATGCTGAGTAGCATCTGTCTGTGGGCTGCGCCGTACGCAGCAAGTATCGAACATGTGACGGTCTTCACCTACGGAGCCGAACTGCAGCAGCGCGTGTCGCTGCCCCTGCAAGCCGGCGACAACACCGTGGTCATCGAGAACATCGCCCCGAACATCAACGAGGAGAGTCTGCAGATCGCCCTTGGCGGCGGAGTGATCGTCAGGCAGTACGCGTTCAGCCTTGATTACCTCAATGCTGACAAGCTGAAGATGAACACCGCGGCTTTGGAAGACAGCCTCAAGCAGGCGCAAGACGCACTCGCCGACAGCGAGCGCCGTATTGCCACGCTCACACAGATGCAGACGCTGCTGCAAGCCGGCGTCAACAGCAGCCTGACTGCCAACACGGGCGTCACCACTGCCGTCATTGACAAGAACCTGCAGTACTTCCGCACCAACGCGCTCGATCTCGCCAAGCAGCTTGATGCCACCAAAGCCGAAAGGGCTAACCTCGAGCAGCGTATCAAAGTCCTGAAACAGCAGATCAAAGAGGTGCGCGGCAAGAACATCAGCAAGAGCGGTATCGTCACCCTCGAGCTGAACTCCCCGAAGAAACAGACCATCACGGCGGGCATCAAGTATTACACCGAGTCCGCTGCGTGGATTGCCACCTACGACCTGAACATCAGCGACCTGCACTCGCCCATCGGCTTGGTGATGAAGGCGCACGTGTCGCAATACACAGGCCTCGAATGGAAGAACGTCAAGCTCACGCTCTCCACCGGTCGTCCGTCCAGCAGCAACCAAGCGCCCGAGCTGACAACCTGGTGGTTGCAGCAACAGCAGGCGGTGCGTGCACGCGGCGTGTATGCTACAAAGAACACTGCTATGGCAGTCATGGCAGATGCCGTTGCAGAGGAAAAGGTCGAGGTGTACAACACAGGCTTGGCGCCCCAGAACACTGTCCAGAAGTACGTCGAGCAGAACGAGCAGGCGCTGTCCGTCGAATATGCCATCAACCTACCCTACACTATCCAGGGCAACGGCAAGGAGCAGATCATCTCCCTGCAAGAGCGTCAACTGAGCGACGTGGCGTACAACTACTTCGCTGCCCCTGCAATGGACGAGAGCGCGTATCTCGTGGCGTACATCAACGGCTGGCAACAGCAGCAGCTGCCTGACGGCCGTGCTAACCTCACGTACAACGGCACATACTTCGGCGAGACGATGCTTGCCACGAACAACGACGAGGCACGTGTGCGTCTGACACTCGGCGATGACAAGCAGATCAAGATCAAACGTGAGAAGACCGCGCACAGCAGCAAGACAAGCGGCAGCAGCAAGCAGGTCAGCTACACCTACACCACGACCGTCCGCAATGACAAGAGCGAGGCTATTCGGCTCACGCTCAAAGACCGTTATCCCGTCAGCACTGCCAAGGAGATACAGGTCAGCGTAGGTGACAAGAACACGCCCGCCACCACCGAGGACAAACAGTCCGGCATACTCACCTACGAGCTCACACTCGCACCGGGCGAGAGCAAGCAACTCGTACTCACCTACACCGTCAAGTATCCCAAAGACTGGCGCATCAACTTATAATGCCGTCAGCCATCAATAACTGACATAACCCACACCACTATGAAACGAGCACTACTAATCACACTACTGCTGAGCAGCCTTACGCTGTTCGCACAGCAGACAGGCAGCATCCAGGGTACGGTCACCGACAGTCAGTCCGGGCAGATACTGGAGATGGTTGCCGTGCAACTGTTCGCCTACGCGGACGGCGACTCCACGATGGTCGGCGGCGCGCAGACCGACATGGAGGGATTCTTCTACTTCATGAAGCTCAAGCCCGGCAAGTACAAGCTCGTTCTTAGTTCGTTAGGTTACAACACGCGCATTATTCCCGTTGAGTTAACGCCTGACAAAATGATTCACGAACTCGGCAAGTTGCCCCTCGTCGAAGACGTACAAGCGCTCGCGGAGATTGATGTCAAAGGCAAAGCCGCCGAGATGACCGTCAAGGGCGACACGATCGAATACAACACCGCCGCCTACAGGATGGAGGAAACCGCTGTGGTCGAAGACCTACTGAAGAAGATGTCCGGCGTGACGGTCGATAAGGAAGGCAACGTGACCGTCAACGGCGAGACAATCAAAGCCGTGCGCGTCGATGGCAAGAAGTTCTTCGGCGATGATGTGCAGACCGCCACGAAGAATATCCCCGCCGACATGATCGAGAAGATCCAGGTGCTCGACGAGAAGAGCGAGACATCGAAGATGACGGGGTTTGAGGACGATGAGACTTCGCGCGTGATCAACCTCACCCTGAAAGCCGACCGCAAGCAAGGCATATTCGGCAACTTCAACGGCGGTCTGGGCGCCGACCTCGTGACGGACGACGGCAAGTGGTTCAACTACGGCAACCCGGCGTTTGGTGCAACAGCTGCTGACAGGGCGAAGCACTTCTTCGAGAATGACTTCCGCTACACGGCGGGAGCGTTCATGAACATCCTCTCGGGCAACAGTCAGACCACGGTCATCGGCAACGCTAACAACACCAACGAGATCCGCATGAGACGCGGTCGTGGCGGTTGGGGACAACAGAATCAAGGTATCACATGGGCGGAAAACATCGGCGTGAACACGAACATCGACGTCAGTGCCAACGTGCCCGGGCTGCTGTTAGGCGGTGACGGACAATTTGCCCACGCCTCCAACGACACACGTGCCGACACGCGCAAGGAGAGTTATGCCAGCGGAGCGAACTACCTTCAGAAGGACAGTTCGAAATCGCTGTCGAACACCTGGGACATCAACGTCCGTCTGGAGCTGGAGTACGAGATTGACTCGGCAAACAAAGTGCTCATCCAGCCGCAGTTCAGTTATGCGCATAACCGCACGGACGCCACAAACACCTACTCCAACGCACAGTACAGCGACGGCACGGACACCACGCTCATCAGCGATGGCAAGCAGACGAAGAACAGTCTGAGCCAGGACATCGGCGGCAAGTTGCAGGTCATCTACACCCACTCGTTCAGCAAACCAGGGCGTAAGTTCACGCTCACCGGCAACGGCAACATCAGCAACACCACCGGGCACACCGACACCTACGCCTACGACAACCTCGGCGACAGCATACTCGTCAACCAGTTCACGAACAGCGGCAACACGGCTGTCGGCTACAGCCTGCGCGCATCGTACATCGAGCCGCTGAAAGCCAAGGAGCACTTGCTCGAAGTAGCACTCCTCGCCAGCGGTAACAACCGACGCTCGCACAAAGATCAATATGATATAGGTATAGCTGACACCAGCTACAACTACGAGTACAGCAACAACCTCATGAACGACTTCTACACCGAGCAGCTCGAAGTAAACTACCAGTGGCAGCACGAGAAGTTCAACCTCACAGCCGGTATGAAGGGGCTGTTCTCGCAGACGCACTCGCGCACGTATTACGGGGGCGCGCTCATGCGCGATACCTTACGTAATGTGTTTAACTTCGCGCCGAACATCAACTTCCGCTACAAGTTCGGCAAGAAGGAGTTCGCCCGCATCCGCTACAACGGCACGACGCAGCAGCCTACGATCACGCAGCTCGAGCCCGTGCGCAATAACTCCGACGCGATGTACGAGACTGTTGGAAACCTCGGTCTGAACCCTGCGTTCAAGCACAGCCTGCATATGATGTACTCGAAGTTCGACCAGGAGAAGTTTTGGAGCCTGATGACCGGTCTGCACGGCAATGTGACCAAAGACGCGCTCGTGGGCAACTCGCTCTACGACGAGACAGGCAAGCAGTACCAGCAGACCGTCAACGCACAAGACGTACCGTTTGACGTACGTGCCGACCTGATGTTCAACACACCGTTTGCGAACAAGATGATGCAGTTCAACACCCGCACCGTGGTCAGCTATAACCAGCGCGTGGGATATATCTCTTACGGCTACACGGCGGCGGAGATAGCCGAGATGATCGCCTCGAACAGCCTCGCCCTCGGTGACCGATCGGTGACAGGCAACGTGCAGGTGGGCGAGAATCTGACCCTGCGTTTCACGCACGAGATTGTCGATATAGGTCTAACCGGTGCGTTCAACTACAGCTACACGCAGAACAACCTCAGCACCCAGGCACAGACGAACGTGCTGAACTGGACGGTGACAGGCGATGTGAACTTCAACCTGCCTAAGTCCTGGACGATCAGCGCCGACTGCGGTTACACCGCACGCTACGGCTACGGGTTTGACAACCCCAACGAGATTCTGCTTAACGCCGCTATATCCAAGAGCTGGTCGGGCGCTACGCTCACACTCAAGGCTTTCGACCTACTCAACCAGAAGAAGAACATCGTGCAGGTCGTGGGCGAGAACTACGTGCAGTACAAGGCGTACAACACCCTTGGCACCTACGCCATGCTCACCTTCACTTACAAGATCAACCGAATGGGTAATCTCAAGGCGAAAGGCTTCGCCGGACATATGCAAGAGATGATGGAGAACGGTCAGCAACCCGGCACACCGCCGCGCGGTGGCATGCCTCCGGGACCCCCTCCGGGCTTGCGATAAATGCCCAATGACCAAATGGTAAATGATATGATGAACTTACTCTACATAACCTGGAACGTTGACCCGGTGCTGTTGCACTTGGGTAATCTGGAAGTCCGTTGGTACGGACTGCTGTGGGCTATCGGGTTGTACCTGTGCTACCTGATACAAGCCAAACTCTACAAACACGAGCGCTGCCCCGAGGATTGGGCAGACAAGATCTTCCTGTGGATGTCACTGGGCGTTATCATCGGCGCACGTATCGGTCACTGCTGGTTCTACGAGTGGCACGACGTCACCCTGCCGTGGATGGCTTCGTACTGCCGTGCTATGAACATCAGCACCGAGCCCATACAGATCTTCGGCTGGACATTCGTCTATCGCAATCCGTACATCGAGCACCCGTTCTATCTGTTGAAGATCTGGGAAGGCGGCTTGTCATCGCACGGCGGAGCGATAGGTCTGTTCATCGCAGCCTGGCTGCTCAACCGCAAGCATTTCAGCAAGCAGCCTAAGTTCCACACCTCGATGCTCTGGATCCTCGACCGTCTGTGCATCGGCGTCGGCGTGACAGCCACGCTCATCCGTCTGGGTAACCTGATGAACTCCGAGATCTACGGCGGCGTGACCGACCTACCCTGGGGATTCATCTTCGTGCGGGACGGTCAGACCGAGCCTTGCCACCCCACGCAGATCTACGAGATGCTGTACTGCATCGTGGCGCTGATCGTCACCAAGTGCATGTACCGCTACGGCAAAGCCTACCGCCGTGAGGGACTGCTACTCGGCACGTTCCTGCTGATCGTGTTCGTCACGCGGTTCCTGTTGGAGTTCATCAAGAACGATCAGGAAGCGTTCGAAGCAGGGCATCTGCTGAACATGGGACAGTTGCTCAGTATTCCGTTTATCATCCTTGCTGCATGGCTCGTGGTGCGCGCCTACCGCCGCCCGATGAATCCGGATACCGCTGTTGATGCGTAAGTATCTGCTCATAGGAGTTATGCTTATCGGTTGCTGCCTGCGGGCAGTTGCCGACGATACGATTGTCACCGTTCATCAGCACGCTGACACGCTCCGCCTGCAAGACACACGGCAGACCGTCGATCTGCCGATGGACTCCCTGCTGGTCGATGAGTTCGCGCTGTTGGACGACTCCACGCTGCTCGCGCTGGTGGAGGAGCAGAGTCGCCGTCTGGCAGACTCGCTCTACCGCGACTCGCTGCGCATCGACTCCATACGCATCGAAGCACAGCATATGATTGAGGAGATAGGCTTGCAGACCGAGGTGCATGACATTCGCATCGAGAAGCATATCTTCCGCGACGAGGAGCAAGACCGCCAGGATATCATCCGCGCTATCAAACAGCAGTACTCCCCCTGGTACAAGGAGGCGCGAACGCTCGTGCAGTTCACCCAGAACTATATCTCCCCGAACTGGTACAAAGGCGGTAACTCCAGCCTCGCGCTGCTCTCCTTGCTCAAGGGGCAGATCAACTACAAGAAAGACAAGTTCGTCTGGGAGAACACCGGCGAGTGGCGAATGGGTCTGTCTACCACCGGCAAGGCGGACAGCATCCATAAGGTCAACGTCACCGATGACCTGTTCAAACTCTACTCCAAGGCGGGTTATCTGGTCTATAAGAACCAGTTGTTAGTTTCCGCATCTATTGAGCTGCAGACGACGTTCCTGCCCTCATGGAAGCAGAACAGCACGCAGGTCAAATCGACCTTCCTCACGCCTATACGCTATAACATGAGTCTCGGTCTGGACTACAAACCCGTGGACTGGGTGACGATCAACTTCTCACCCGCCACCTACAAACTCGTGCACGCCACCGTCAACGATCCCGAACGCGTGGATGTCACGGCGTACGGTATCGACGAGGGCAAGAAGACCCTATCGGAGTTCGGCAGCTCCGTGCGCGTGGAAGCCAAATACAAACCTCTGCGCGAGCTGGAGTTATATACCCTGCTCTACTTCTATACCAACTACCGGCAGGTGGAGTTCGACTGGCAGATAGAGGCGGACTTTATCATCAACCGGTTCCTGTCCACGCACCTCACGCTCCATCCGCGATTCGACTCCACCGTCAAGTCCGATGAACCGCAACACCTGCAGTTCAAGGAGCTGCTATCCATCGGATTCAACCATTACTTCAGATAGCAATAATTAATAATTAACAAGTAATATTTTTAGTGAAGATCAGTAGAATATATATTATGGTGATAGCAGTTGGCATCATGTTAACTGTTAATTGTTCACTATTAACTGCTACAGAGTACATCGGTCGCGTGGTAGATGAGCACGGTGCGCCGGTCAGTTACGCCACGGTCTATATGGCGGATGATCCTGTCGTCGGTACGGCTACGGGCAGCAACGGACTATTCCGCTTGCAGACCGACCTGCCGATCTTCAGCGAGCTGATCGTCTCGTTCATCGGCTACGAGAAACAGACGCTGCTGCTCAGCGAGCTGCATGACGATACGACGACCATCGTTCTCCGGGAGCAACCTATCCACCTCGAGGAGGTCGTCATAGCTGCCAAGCCGCAGAAGCAGAAGAACAAACGCCGCCGGATGCAAGAGCTGCTCGATGCCGTCTATCAGCAGATGCAGGCGGACTTCCCCATGACCGCCACCGCCTACCATATCGTCAGCGACGTGCGCATGGATGCCGAGGACACGCCCTGGGGCATGGAGCAGATGATCGCGCAGGTCGTCGTCCTGCCGCAACAGGGACATATAGCCAAAGACATGCGCACCGGCAAGCGCGGCGTTGTCCCCACCGACTCCATCCAGTTCAGCGGCGAGCACTGCAAGCGGTTCTTCGATGCCGCCAAACGTAGTCTGGCGGATACGATACTCGCTGGCAACGATCTCGAACAGATGCACCCCGACATGCGTAAGGCGACCACGGCTATCGACTCCGGAGTGGTCGTCCACCGCACGCTGTGGAGCATGGGGAACATCGTCTATGACTTCGCAAACACAATGAAGGATGTCAACCATTGGCAGGTCGGCAACGAGAACGAAGGTGAGACCGTGCTCACCTACACCGAGAAGCAGAACATCCTCGGGATCTTCGTCTATCGGATGAAGCGCCATTATATCCTCGCATCCGACGACCTGCACGTGCTCCGCTTTGCCGAACGCGCACATCTGGAATTCAATATTCCCTTTGGCTATAAGGTCAAACCCCACGAGATGCAGATGCTTAACCTGCTGAACATGGACGAGCGCAAGATCGAGAATTACCGCATCCGTAAGATGCACGCGGATATCAGCCTGAACACGATCTATCAGGAGCGTGACGGACACCTCTACACCTTGGAGAAGAACATGCACTCCGACGCCACGATCATCGGCAAGCGCAAAGACCGCAAGCCCTCCGGTCGCGGCACAATCACTACGCCGGACACGATCCCGTTCACCATCCGCGCCACGCAGCGCGTCACCACGCTCCGCACACGCGATGTCCAACCTCTCACCCGCCAGCAGATGCGCACCCGCATCCCCCGCACCATCGTGCCGATATACTGAGGTCATTATGCTGATTTCTGCAAATCGCCAAAACGTACGTCTATAACGAGGTTTGAACGAGGTTTTAACAGGGTTTTAACGAGGTTATCCTAGACCATTGACCTATCAAAAGCCACCCACAAGCCAATCACAAGCCTATGCATAAAACATTAGCAGGAGACTCGCGAAAGTCTCCTGCTAATGTTATAGGGTTTACCTATTGCATTACCTTACACGCGCCTCACTTCATTTCTTGCCCTTGCACGGTGTAGGTCTTATCCCCGCGGAGGATGAAGAGTTGACCGTTGCGGATAATCTTGTTCTGTTGCGTATGATTATTACCACGGACATTCTCAACCGCGGTTCCGAGCGAACGCACGTCAAATAATCCCCAGAAATCATGCATCACATAGTAGGTAAGATAATCAGCAGGAACATAGAGGGTGCAGTATTGATGAAGGTATTCATAAAAAGATGCATTCTTTCCTGTAACAACCGTTGGAGGTCGCATGCTGTAGCACGTAATCGTTCTGATGTTTGAGCATTTCTCAAAAGCATTCTTCTCTATTTCTTTCAAGTTTGCTCCAAGCACGACATTTTTCAATTTTACACATTCGGCAAATGTAGCAGACTCAATTTTTGTAACGCCGTCAGATATTGTAACAGATTCCAAACTGCTACACTCCGCGAAAGCATTGAACCCAATGCTTGTGACGCTATTGGGAATAATAACGGAGGTCAAACCGCTGCAACCAGAGAAAGCCCCATGTCCAATACTTGTGACACTATTGGGGATTGTGATTGATGTCAAACCGCTGCAATTGTCGAAAGCCCCCCATTCAATGATTGTGACACCGCTTGGGATTGTTATCGATGTTAAACCGGTGCATTCATAGAATGTATTGACGTTAATGCCTGTGACACTATTACCGATAGTTACTGAGGTTAAGCCACTGCATTTAAAGAAAGCCTGTGAGCGTATATATGTGACGCTATTAGGTATGATAATATTTCCTGTCGCGACGGCAGAACATGCTAGTAATTTTGTTTTAGACACATCACTATATACCAGCCATCCATCGACAAAGCCGTTTATACTTCTTGCCTGCCATGGCTTACCTTCGGCTGTACCAGAATATACTACGTTTGGCACATTATAGAAAGCTTCATCTCCAATGCTTGTGACACTATTTGGAATTGTAATTGAAAGCAAACTGATGCATCCATGAAAAGCTTTTTTACCAATGTTTGTGACGCTGTTAGGGATATTAGCAGATGTTAAACTGACGCATTCAAATAAGGCTTTATCCCCAACGCTTGTGACGCTATATGTCTTATTCTCATATATCACAGAGGATGGGATGTTAACGGTAGTTAAACCAGAGTAATTCCCAGATGTTACCTCTGCTGTCAACTGGGTCTCGTTTAGCATGTAATACAAGTCGCCAATTTTAACTGATGGGGACATTGTTTCTATGCTTGCCACTATGGCAAACAGGAGGAAAAATATATGCTTTTTCATACAAAAGAAATTTAAAATGTTAATATGATATAAATTGTTCACCCTAAATGAACACTATATTATTTATTCAACCAATCATCTGTGATACATTCTTGAGGAAATTCCTTAATTTGCTCTTCTTTGTAGCATTTGTAGATGGCTTGTTTAATTACTCTAACCATTCTTTCTGCTGCCTTTTTCCCTTCTTCTGTCTTGGGATAATAGAGACCTGTTTTTGTATCATCCTCTGAAACTTGACCGGATTTAATTTTCAACTCGTCAAAATGAGCCTGATAAGTGAGTGTCACCCAATAATGATCAACCTTTGGGGGCTCCACCTTCTGTTCTGATGTGTCTTTGATTTCTTCCATAATAATTCTGTTTAACGCCCCCTCTAACGCCTTCGGGGATTGGCTTTTCGATATTTGAATTGTTTGTGCTGTTACTTTCAATGTAATAAGTCAGCAATACACACTAAAAGCGTAGACCTCATGTTGCTTATTCATCAACAGAGGCCTTCGCATTGCCTTACAATTCAAACAAACAACAGGAAACCTACGCCG
>CACZRD010000054.1 GCA_902783545.1 uncultured Bacteroidales bacterium | reverse complement strand
CAACCCAATCTTCATTAACCTTAAATCTAATACCATGAAAAACACGATGCAAAAGTACTACAATTTATCCATATATGCAAATATTTTGCAAAAAAACATGTTTTATAGCATAAAATTCGGTGATTTTGAAAACTGCTGTTTGCAAATGGACAGCGAAGGTATCTGAACGGTTACATTTTGTCATAAAAAGCGTCGCTTTTGTTTGCAAAGTGTAAGTAGCAGCCGGAATAGATGACTTGAGGTTACAAAATGCACAAAAAAGCCATCCGGAATTGTAATTTTTGGCAAAAGCCTTGCATAAATGAAAATAATATTGTACCTTTGCACGCTAATCCGAAGAGGTCTCTGGCGATAAGATAGGGAAGAGCCAAATTATGAGTAGGTCAACCGAATAGTAGTGTATACCTCGGATCAACGGCTGTAAACAAACAGCCAAAAAGAAGAAAAAACAATGGATTTGATTAAGATTGCTGAACAAGCATTTGCAGGTGAGAAGAAAGAGTTCCCTGCATTCAAGGCAGGTGACCAGATCACTGTAGCGTATCGTATTAAGGAAGGTAACAAGGAGCGTATTCAGGAGTTCCGCGGCGACGTGATTGCTATTCACGGCAGCGAGGACAAGAAGCGTTTCACCGTTCGTAAGATGTCGGGCAACGTAGGCGTAGAGCGTATCTTCCCGATGGATTCGCCTTTCATTGAGTCGATCACCGTGAACAAGTACGGTAAGGTTCGTCGTTCGAAACTCTACTACCTGCGTGACCTCACCGGTAAGAAAGCTCGTATTCCCGAGCGCCGCGTGAAGTAAATAACGCTTGTCAATCAAAAAAACGAGGATGTGTCTGCACGACGCATCCTCTTTTTCTTTCGGAAAAAGACGGTACGTACCTGACGAATAGTGACAAAACGATGCATATTTAATAGAAATATGCAAAATTTTTGACAATTCTTTCCATAAAATTTGCAAATATGGGAAATTTTTTATAACTTTGTGGGCTTTTTTGTGATTGACGATGGATTATCAGTATCTGAATACCATAAACTCCCCTGCGGATTTGAAAAAAC
The DNA here is from genome assembly GCA_902783545.1 of uncultured Bacteroidales bacterium. Taxonomy (GTDB): domain Bacteria; phylum Bacteroidota; class Bacteroidia; order Bacteroidales; family Paludibacteraceae; genus Colicola. The sequence goes on along the minus strand of CACZRD010000054.1, from coordinate 68,432 downwards.
TGCCCCGTGAGGCTTTGCCTCAAGTGTGTGCGGAACTCAGGGATTTCATTGTGCGCGAATTGAGCCACAATCCCGGTCACCTGGGATCTTCGTTGGGAGTGATAGAGCTCACGGTAGCTTTGCATTATGTGTTTGATACGCCCGATGACCGTCTCATATGGGATGTAGGGCATCAGGCATATGCGCATAAGATTCTCACCGGTCGCCGTGATGCGTTCCACACGAATCGTCAATATGGCGGTTTAGCTCCTTTCCCCACACCTGCAGAGAGCGAGTACGATACCTGCGTCTCCGGTCACGCCAGCAACAGCATATCCGTGGCGCTGGGCATTGATGTCGCCAATAGCAAAAGGCCAATGGCTAATGGCCAAAAACGCAAGGTAGTCGCCGTTATCGGCGATGGAGCCATGACAGGCGGGTTGGCGTTCGAGGGACTGAACAACGCCTCGATGGACAAAAACGACCTGCTCATCGTCCTCAATGACAACAACATGGCTATCGATCCCATCAAGGGCGGTTTCACGCAATATCTCGTTGATCTGACCACCTCGCCGCGTTACAACAAACTCCGCTGGTGGGGTTATCAGGCGCTCGTCAAACTGCACTTGATGTCCGATCACAAGCGCGCGAAGATACTGCGATTCAGCAATAACCTTAAGACAACAATCTCCAAGCAGCCGAAGAATATCTTCCAAGGTCTGAATATCCGTTACTTTGGACCTGTGGACGGTCACGATGTAGTAACACTCGTGCGTATCTTGAGTGAGATCAAGAACTACCACGGACCGAAAGTGCTGCATATCGTCACGCAGAAAGGCAAAGGCTATGCCCCTGCCGAAGCTGACCAGACCGTGTGGCATGCACCCGGAGAGTTTGATGTCGAGACCGGCGAACGGCTTTCTGAGAGAAATCAGCAATCAGCAATCAGCAGTCAGCCGCTGTGGCAAGAGGTGTTCGGGCAGACGCTGTTGGAGTTAGCGCAGAAAGACGAGCGTATAGTAGGTGTTACTCCCGCTATGCCGTCGGGCTGCTCGATGACGATCATGCAGAAGCAACTGCCGGAGCGGGTGTTCGATGTCGGTATAGCCGAAGGTCACGCTGTGACATTCAGTGCGGGCATGGCGAAGGAAGGGCTGGTGCCGTTCTGTAATATCTATTCCTCGTTCCTCCAGCGCGCCTACGACAATATCATCCACGATGTGGCTATCGGCAAGATGCACGTAGTGTTCTGTATCGACCGCGCAGGCATTGTCGGCAATGATGGTGCTACGCACCACGGACTGCTCGATCTGGCTTACCTGCGCCCTATACCGAACCTGCAGATCGCTGCCCCGATGACCGCTACTGACCTGCGTCAGATGATGACCATGGCGGTCGATATGCAGGGGCCGATAGCTATCCGCTATCCGCGTGGCAGAAGCAAAGACAGAGAGTTGCCGCCGGTAGAGTACGGCAAAGCCGTCTGCCTGAGAAGTCAGCAATCAGCAATCAGCAATCAGCAGTCAGACAAAAAGATTTGCGTCCTATCTATCGGCTCGATCGGCAACACGGTTGAGCAAGCCTTGGATGCCCATGAGGAGTTGCGGGGAGTAGGGCACTGGAATATGCGTTGGCTCAAGCCCCTTGATGTCGATACCGTCAAAGCTGTGGCGGAGCAATACGACACCATCGTGACCGTTGAGGATGCGATGACATCAGGCGGGCTGGGGAGTGCCGTGCTGGAGACCGTTGAAGATATGCCGGTGAAAGTGAAACGTCTGGGCGTGAACGACCGGTTTGTTACCCACGGCAGCACAGCCGAACTGATGCACGAACTCGGGCTCGATGCCGAAGGCATAGCAGCTGCGCTGCGCGAAGCGTTAAATAGTTAAATAGTTAAAATGGTTTGCTGCGCAAACGTTAAATAGATAAGTTATGCGAGTAATAATTGTTGGAGCAGGCGAGGTTGGTACGCACTTGGCGAAATTGCTGTCGCGTGAGGATATCGACATCAGTCTGATGGACGAACGAGCCGATCGTTTGGATGGCTTGGATGCCGACTATGACATGTTGACGATGGTCGGCGTGCCGACATCGATCCGTGACCTCGAAGAGATAGGCGTACGTGATGTCGATCTGTTTGTGGCAGTTACGCCCTCGGAGTCGGAGAATATGACCGCTTGCTTGATAGCCAACCAATTAGGTGCAAAGAAAACCCTTGCACGCATCGATAATTACGAATACCTGCTGCCCGAGAACAAACGGTTCTTCGAGCAGATGGGTCTCAACCACCTCATCTACCCCGAGGTGCTTGCGGCACAGGAGATCTGCGAGTCGCTCAAGAAGAACTGGATGCGCTATCACCTGACGCTCTGCAACGGACAACTCGACCTGTGCGTCGTGAAGATCCGCGAGGGTGCACCGATGGTCGGTAAGCAGTTTATGTCAGGATACTTTGCGCACAGCGACTACCGCATCGTAGCCATCAAACGCGGGCAAGATACGATTATCCCGGGTGGCGCGGATGCAGTCGAAGTCGGCGACATGATATACGCTGTCTGCACGCGAGAGAATATGTCCGTGCTCCGCAAGGAAGCCGGCAAGAGCGAGCGCGAGATCAACAATATCATCTTCTTCGGCGGCAGCAAGATTGCACAGAAAGCCGTGATGTCCTTGCCCGAAGGAAAGACCGTCAAGGTGCTGGAGGCTGACCGCGAACTGTGTGAACGTCTCTCGGAGAAACTCGGCGACGCGATGATCATCCACGCTGACGGTAGCGACATGAGCGTATTGAAAGAGGAGGGTATAGAGGACGCCGATGCGTTTGTAGCTGTTACCGACCATAGCGAGGCGAACATCTTCGCCTGCCTGGCTGCACGGCGGTTTGGTGTGCGTAAGACGATAGCCGAGATCGAGAACATGGATTATATCAACCTGGCAGAGCAGCTGGAGGTTGGCGCGATGCTTAACAAGAAAACCATTGCCGCCAGTTACATCTACCGTCTGCTGATGAAAGCCTCGGTGCAGAACGTACAGCACCTCACAGCCGCTGATGCGGAGATCGTGGAGTTTGTGGTCACCGAGGACAGCCGCATCACGCGTGATGTGATCAAGAATATGCGTCTGCCCCAGGAGTGTAATATCGGCGCGCTCGTACGTGCCGGTGAAGGTATCCTGGTCAATGGCGACACCCAACTCCTACCGGGCGACCAGGTCGTAGTGTTCTGCAAGAGCAATAACCTTCAACGCATTGAGAAGTTCTTTAAATAAAACTGACTGCTGACCGCTGATAACTGACAGCTAACAATGACAAGAACATTCAACTGGAAAATAGTATTCCGCACGTACGGCTCGCTGCTGCTCATCGAGGCGCTGTTCATGGCAGCACCAACCGTCGTGGCGTATCTGTACGGCGATCCGGATGGTGGTGCGTTTGCGGTGAGCACGTTCATCACGCTCATTGCCGGCTGGATAGCTATGCGCATTGGCCGCGACGCACCGAGGCGTGTCGGTGAGCGCGAGGGCTACCTGATTGTGGCACTCGTCTGGATCGTGTTCTCGGTGTTTGGCTTGTTGCCGTTCTATCTGTCCGGCGCGCTGAATACGGTTACCGACTCGTGGTTTGAGACCATGGCAGGCTTCTCGACCATGGGCGCTACGGTTATTGAGAATGTCGAAGTCATGTCCCACGCTATCTTACTCTGGCGTGCGCTCATGCAATGGCTCGGAGGTATGGGTATCATCGTGCTCAGTGTGGCGGTTCTCCCACTGTTCGGCTTGGGTGGAATGCAGCTTTATGCAGCAGAGGTGACGGGTGTGAGCTATGAGAAACTATCACCGCGCATCAACAGCACGGCACGACTGCTGTGGGGTACATATGTGTTGCTCACCGTTCTTGAAACGTTACTGCTGAACTTCTTCGGCATGGATATGTTCGACTCTGTCTGTCACTCCATGGCTACGATCTCCACCGGCGGATTCTCCACCAAGAACACCTCACTTATGCTCTGCAGTCCGGCTATCCAATATACGGTTGCCGTGTTTATGTTGCTGTCGGGCATCAACTTCACGCAACTGATCTTCTTTATGCGTGGCAAACCCGAGAAACTATATCACGATGAAGAGACGCGTTGGTACGTAGGCGCTGTGCTTATCTGCACGGCTATACTGACCATCGCATTGCTTGTCTATTACACATGGATCAATCAGGCTGAATGGTTGCCCAGGCTGGTGGGCAATAATGTTATCCGCGGCTATGCCACGCATGTCGAGTGGGCGTTCCGCAATGCCTTCTTTACCATCTGCGCCACGATCACCAGTACAGGTTTTGCTTCGGCGGACTATATGCTCTGGCCGAAGATCATCTGGGTGTTTGTGTTCCTCACGATGTTCACAGGCGGTGCCTCAGGCAGTACTGCCGGTGGTATCAAGTGGGTACGTATAGCGATCTTCGCCAAGAACGCCTACGCCGAGATGTACCGTCGTATTCACCCGAATGCGGTTATTCCTATCCGCTTCAACGGACGACCGCTGACGCAGACCGTGACGAACAATGTCATGGCGTTCCTGTTCTTCTATGTCGTGATCATCATCCTCGCTACGTTCGTGTTCATCGCTTGCGGCATATCGCCCAGCGAGGCGTTTGCAACGGCTGTCAGCGGAATGGGTAATGTAGGCGAGAGCCTCGGACAATACGGTCCCGCAGGTAACTACGCGAACTTCCCCGTTGTTGCCAAGTGGGTGATGACCCTCGTGATGCTCATCGGCCGTCTGGAGATCTTCACCGTTATACTGCTCTTCTCACCCGCCCTGTGGAGAAAATAGACCGCTAATCCATTAACCCGCTAATCCACTAATCCGTTAATGAAACCCCACCAGATCCTTCTCTGCATCCTCTCCACCTTTGCCGTTCTTGCGGCGGTGTGTGTCGTAGGCGCAGGCAGAAGCGAGCTGGTGCGTGTTCCTTCTATCGAATCGTTCTTACCTGATCTCCCCGCCCGCACAACTCCGGATAGTTTGTTGGCAGACGATGAGCCGTTGGTTGACACCGTCCTTGCGGTTGCCGACACCCTGTCGGCTGAACCTGTCGGGCAGCCTGCCATGGATAGCACTCCTGACCAACCGAAGGTCGTTAAGCTGCCGGAAACATTGCCGCAGACGACTTTGTTCCTCCCGCAGTTCTACGCGGCACTTGGCAAGGCAGACGAGCAGTCCGTCCGCATCGTGCATTACGGCGACTCGCAGATCGAGGAAGACCGCATATCGATGATCATCCGCCGCCGTCTGCAAGACCGCTTTGGCGGGGGAGGTATAGGTCTCGTGCCGATGGTACAGACTATCCCCACCTATACTGCCAAACAGACCCTGGAGCAGAACGGCCACGAGGTGCCCAACTCTGCCATCAAGCGTTACGTGGCGTACGGACCGTCGTCCATGCGTCTGAAGGACGACAACCGCTACGGACCAATGGCACAGGTAGCATATATCACCGAGCCGATTGATGTCAACATTGAGCTGCTCCGCGACCGCGTACCTACCTACGACTACGACCGCATCCGCGTCCTCTGCACGGATAGTGTCCGATTCACTTTCGTTACTGACAGTGCAACGCATCGCAGCGCAATCATCCACTTCGAAGGCGAAGGCTACGTCTACGGTATCTCGCTGGAGACAGCCACAGGCGTGCAGGTGGATAATATCCCCATGCGCGGTGCGGCGGGAACGAACTTCACCACGATGAACAAACAGATGTTCGCTGACTACTTCCGCGAGACGAACACTGCCCTGATCATCATGCAGTTCGGCGGCAATGCGATGCCGTCTATCCGCACGAAGGCAGGCTTGGATAAGTACGTGCTGGCTATGCGCCAACAGATTCACTTCCTGATGTCTGCAGCCCCGAACGCTTCGTTGCTGTTCATCGGACCGTCAGATATGATCACTACCGTTGATGGCGAACAGCAGACGTATCCCTTGCTGCCGCAGTTGGACAGTGCGTTGACAACGATGGTTGCCGAAGAGGGTGGAGCGTACTACTCGCTCTTCCGCCTCATGGGCGGCGCAGGGAGCATGATCAGTTGGCGAGATATGGGGCTCGCCGGGGATGATATGATTCACTTCACCCGTGCCGGAGCCAAGAAAGTCGGCGAGATGCTCGCCGCGCAACTGCTCGAAGATTACGACTTCTTCACCGAAGCCCTTGCTGATACAATAGTCCAATCACCAAATGACTCAATAAATGAATAAATGGTAAATGAATAAATCGTAAATGTTAGAGTGGCTGACATATGATCCCGCGCACCCGTTGCTGTTCACCCAGTTCTACTTCTGGGCGTTCTTCGCTATCGTCTATGCCGGCTTCACCCTCATCATGCAGCGCGCCGGAGTCAACCGCGGTCGACTCCACGCCCGCAATATCTACCTCATGGCTGCGTCGTGGTTCTTCTATTACAAGACCTCTGGTATCTTCCTGCTCATCCTCGCCTTCATCACGCTCAGCGACTGGCTCATCGGCAAGCGGATCTATAAAGCAATCAGCAGTCAGCAATCAGCGATCAGCAAGCTTTGGCTGATTCTCAGTGTATGCATCGACCTCTCGCTGCTGTTCTACTTCAAGTACGCGTATTTCTTCACGAACATCTTCAATGACCTGTTCGGCACGTCGGTGCAGGTCTTCGATATCTTCGCGTATATAGGCAACGGTTTCAGTCACGATGGGCGATTCCTCGTCGATCGGATCATCCTGCCGGTGGGTATATCGTTCTATATCTTCCAGGTTATCTCCTACGCGGTGGACATCTACCGTGGGAAGATTGAGCCGGTGAAGAACATCTTGGACTTCGGTTTCTACGTCTCGTTCTTCCCGCAGCTCGTAGCCGGCCCTATCGTCCGCGCCTCGGAGTTCGTGCCGCAGCTCTATCGTCCGTTCTTCCTCACCCGCCGGCAGTTCGGCATAGCGGTGTTCTGGATTCTGAATGGCCTATTGAAGAAGATCATCCTCTCCGACTACCTTGCAGTCAACTTCATCGACCGTGTGTTCCAGAGCCCGATGCTCTTCTCCGGCTTCGAGAACTTCTTCGCCCTGCTCACGTACTCGATGCAGGTCTATGCGGACTTCTCCGGCTACACGGATATCGCTATCGGCGTGGCGCTGCTTATGGGATTCTACCTGCCGCAGAACTTCGACTCGCCGTATAAGTCCCGCAACCCGCAGGAGTTCTGGCGTCGCTGGCATCAGTCGCTCTCGCGATGGCTGAAAGGGTATGTCTATATCCCTCTCGGCGGCAACCGCACGCTGCTCGGGCGTCCCGCAAGCAAACTTCTTGCGTCGAACTGCAACTCGTTCCTCACGATGCTCATCGGCGGCTTGTGGCACGGCGCAAGCTGGAACTTTGTCATCTGGGGTGCACTCAATGGGGTGGGAATGATTATTAACAAGTGTTGGCGTGCCTTGAACGAACATATCCGTTATATCCTCATGCTTCTGTTGGCAGTCGCCATGGTTGCCGCGCGCCAACTCACGCACGACGCGTACGCGCTCGTAAATATGGTAGAGGTGTGGGTACTCATCCTCTGGGTCGGTACGTCTATCTGGTACGTCGGCTGGCTGTGGGGCTTCCGTACGGATACCAACCGTTTCGTACGTTGGATAGACAATGCGTGGGCAATCATCCAGACCTTCGTGTTCATCTCCTTCACCCGTCTGTTCTTCCGTTCGGCAAGTAACCTCGATCCGGCTACCGCCAACCGCGAAGCCTGGCAGACTGCCAAGCAGATGGTGCATCAGATAGGCTGCGCGTGGGATAACTCGATCATCCTGCCGTTCATTCAGGAGTACAAGTACGTCGTGCTCTTGTTCGTTGCCGGCATGATCATCCACTGGCTGCCCGATCGCTTCAAGCGTCGTTATCGCCTGTGGTTCGCTGCTATGCCTCTGCCGCTGATCATCCTCGCCGCCGCCGCAGCCGTGCTGCTCGCCTACCAGTTCATCACCGCCGACATGCAGCCGTTCATCTACTTCCAGTTCTAAACGGATCCCTGCTCTCGGTACTCGGTAGGAGTCTTACCGATACTTGCTTTGAAGCACTTGGAGAAGTAACGCGGGTCGCTAAAGCCGCAGGCATAGGCGACCTCTTTGGTTGCCATATCCGTGGTGCGGAGTAGGTTACATGCGTGTTTGATACGCGCCGCTTGAACGAAATCCTTGGCTGAGAGGTTAAACAGTTCGTGCATTTTCCTGTTCAGCGACGAGCGGCTCATGTTCGTCACGTCGGCTATATCGTCGATGGAGAGGTTGTTGTCGCTTATATGCTGCTCCATAAACTGATGCAGGGTGTTCAGGAACCGCTCGTTCGTGCTGGAGTAGCCGGGCACCAGAATCTCGGGAACGGGTAGCGGCTCTTGCGCTGGCTGCTGAGGCGTATCCGATCGGTCGCTGATAAGCAGGTAGCGCTCCTGCAGATCGAGGTAAGCCTCAAGCGTCTCTGCCCGCTGCTTGCGGTGCATGCGCACGCGGACGGTCTGCACGGTGATAGCTACAGTGATCAGCAGCAGCAGTCCCAGCTGCAGCACCCAGCCCGCGGAGCTCTCCCAGAACGTAGGAGTGACGGTGATCAGCAGACGGCGGGTGTTGTCCTGCCATTGCCCTAAGGCGTTGGTTGATTGCACCTCAAAGATATATTCTCCCGGGTTGAGATCCTGAATAAGCATCTGACTCAGTTTGGTAGGTGCACTCCACTGTACGTCGTTCTCGTCCTTGGTGTAGAATCGCGTGCGGTACTGGATATCGGTGTTGTCGCGGTAGTCTAATGCCGCAAACGTTATACCCATACTGCGTTCGTTGGGAGCCAGGGTGATGCGGGTGAGTTCATCGACGGCGTAGTTCGGTTTGCCCTCCAGGTAGATGGCACTCAGGGCTATACGTACCGGCTCCGTCTCGGGCGTCAGCTCCGATTTGTTGAGCAGCAGCAGTCCGTCCAGCGGCGCCAGCAATATCCGTCCGTCACCGAGGTCTATAGGCCACGTCTCGCCTAAGATGAACGGCCGTCTGTCGGGTGTCTGGAAGAACGACTTGCCGAAATTGGTAATTTTTAATTTTTCATTTTTAATTTCCAGAATGGACAGCGCACTGTTGCCTTGCACCAGTAGTTCGTTCTCCGACCACGGCATAATATCAAACACAATATCGGAGTGTAGTCCGTCGGCTTGGGTTATATGCGCGAACTCCAGCACGTCAGCATGGATGTCGTCACTCGTCAACAGGTTGATGCCTCCGCCTTCGGTACCGACGTACAGTTGTCCGTTCTTCAGGCACATACACATCACGATATCGTTGCTCAGCGATGTTGCCCGACCGCCTTCGCGTTGGTGCAGACGCAGTCCTCGCTTATCGACAACGAGCAGTCCCTTGCTCGTTGCGGCAAGAATAGTGTTGTCGTCCATGATGAGCAGACGCCGGATGGACATCGTTTCCGTGCCGGGGATCTGCACGAAGGTCTCGCCTTGTTGCTTCCACAGGCCAAATCCGTAGGTGGCAGCCCAGATTGTGCCGTCGGAGTCCTCGGCTATCTCATAGACGTTGCGCACGTACTCGTAGCGCTTGATACCATGGTGACGCGGATCGTTGTCACTGCGCAGCAGACAGCCGGGTTTGCAACCTATCCACGCGTGCTTGCAGTCGCGGCTCTCATAGAAGCAGTAGGGCTGGTCGCCGAAAGACGCAGGCGACTTGCTCAGATGTCCGTCCGGATGCATGTAGCCGATAAGGTGAAAGGCGGAGTCATAGACTATCACCTGCTTGCTGCTGCGGCCGGAGGTAATGATGGCACCGTCATGCAGCCGGAGCATCGCGCGCACCTCTTCGTTGTTAATGCGCGTTCCGCGGGGGTGTACAGGCGTCGCCACAAATATCCCGTGGTCATCGATGAGCCAGTGGTTGCCTTGGCGGTCGATGTCATCGCGACGGATGTTCTTCAGATGCAGGTTACCTAAGTCGGTATATACCTCTTTCTCCTTCCACAGGTTCAGGTTGTGATGCACCCGCAACCTCTCCAGCGCTGCATTGCCAGCCTCTTCATCCAACGCCTCAAAGCGGCATGTCTTGGTGTTGAACAATGCGACATTATCGTCGTCAATCAGGCAAATGATATTGTTGTCAGCGGTCAGTTCCATTTTCCGGATGCGGTCGGAGGACATTGACAGGCCGTCGCTGTCTGCAGCTTTGAACGCAACGAAGCGGTAGCCGTCGAAGCGGTTCAGGCCGTTGTACGTAGCTATCCAGATCACACCCGTGCTGTCCTGTAGCGTGCGTGTGGTGTGCCAGTGACTCAAGCCGTCGGAGTCGTCATAGAAGCGCAGAGAATACTCTCCGGCAGATAGCCCGAAGCAGATTGTTGATAACTGAATGCTGATTGCTATGATAAATGAAAGGATTCGGTTCATAGTGGTGCGATAAATTTCTGCTACAAAGGTACGAAAAAATATTCATAAATGCAAAAAATTCGCCAACTTTTTTGTTTTTGCACCTATTTGACCAGATTTTACACTATTTTATGAAATAAAATTTGTAATTTTGCGCCCAAATTTGCAAACAAATCAAACTAAAATTTTTATATCATGAAAAAATTCTTGGTGTTTACCATTATCTTCTTTTCTTGTCTGAGTGCTAATGCCGCAGTACAAATCAAGAGTGCTGAGGGCTGGTTGGAGAGTGCTTTCGTTGAGTGGACAGCTCTGAGCGGTTATTCGGATTACAACGTATATGTCCGTCCCGAGGGCGGCAGCTATACCGTGCTTGACAAGCCATTGCTGCGTAGCTACGGCGACTATTGCCGCGCTGACGCATTAGGTCTTTACGCCGGCAAGTATCAGCTGAAGGTTGTGCCTGTCAAGGACAATGCTGATGTGGAAAGCGAAGCCAGTGAGACCGATATTCTCACTGTTCGTGCTCACGACCGGCGTGGTTTTGCGCATAGCAACTGGACTCAGGGCGTAGGTGCGTACAAGGACAATGGTATGTTGAAGGACGGCACGATCGTGCTGTATGTTCACAAGGGTAACGCCAAGACTATCTCGATGGATATTCAAGTAGAGAAATCAGGCAAGCCCAAGACTACTTGTACAGGTATTCAGGCTATCATTACCGGCTATCAGAAGGGCAATGAGACGCGTCCGTTGGACGTTCGTATCCTGGGTCTGCTGCAGGCAAGCGATATGGATGAGTTCGGCAGTTCGGCGGAAGGTGTACAGATCAAAGGTAAGAATGCCGATGCCGTGCTGAATATGACTATCGAGGGCGTTGGTAACGATGCAACGATTCGTGGATTCGGATTCTTGGTTCGTAACAGTAAGAGTGTAGAGATCCGCAATCTGGCTATCATGTCCTGCATGGACGATGGCGTTTCGCTCGATACCGATAACAGCAATATCTGGTTGCATCACTTGGATGTGTTCTATGGCAAGAAGGGTAGTGGAGATAAGGCCAAAGGCGATGGTGCTATTGATGTGAAGAGCGATTCGAAATATGTAACGGTTTCGTATTGCCACCTCTGGGATACCGGCAAGTCGCATCTGTGCGGTATGAAGAGTGAGAGTGGTCCCAACTATATCACCTATCACCACAACTGGTTCGACCACTCCGACTCCCGTCATCCGCGTGTTCGTACGATGTCGGTGCACGTATTCAATAACTATTTCGATGGCGTAGCTAAATACTGCGTAGGTGCCACAACCGGTTCGTCGGTATTTGTAGAGAATAACTACTTCCTCAACTGCTCGCATCCGATGCTGATTTCGATGCAAGGTACGGACACTAAGAACGGTACGGACGAAAGCGATGCTCCGACATTCTCGAAAGAAAACGGTGGCATTATCAAAGCGTTCAATAATGTCTATGCCGGAACACGTACTATCGAGATGTCGTATTATGATGCGGACAAGAATCCGGTTCATTTCGATGCTTATCTGGCACAGACTCGTGACGAGCAAGTGCCGTCAAACGTAACCGCCAAGCTTGGTGGTTCGAAATATGACAACTTCGATACCAATTCGTCTGTGATGCCGGCAATCACGCCCGATGATCCCAATAATATCCCTGAGATCGTGACCGGCACGCATGGCGCAGGTCGTATGTTCCACAGCGATATTGATTTCAGCCTCGCTAACTTCGCTCCCGCCGACTACAATATCAGCACTGAGTTGTCGAACCTCATTGTGAACTATACAAGTTCGCTCCAGAGCATCTTCGGCATCGATGATCATTCTTCAACGATCACATCAACGGCTATGGTTACCGACAACACGCTGTCGTTCCGCGGCAATGTTCTGTATAACCCCGCACGCAAAGTGATCCGTGTATACGCTATCAGCGGCGCTTGCGCAGGTACAACCACCCGCGAGACAATCGCTGTTGATCATCTGCCTGCCGGCACGTATATCGCTGTCAGCACGGACGGCGCGCTGCGTTTCAACAAGTTCTAACGCCCTCGGTGGCCAACTGCATCACTCGCAACGGCACAACCAGTAACGCCCTCGGCTGCGAGGTTAAGTAAAACTGCTGATCGAATTAAGTAACTGCTGATCGAATTACGTAACACATAACTATCATGAAAAAAATATTTTTTGCAACAATTCTTCTCTTCCTCGGTTTAGGGCAAGTGTGGGGACAGACGTTTAATATAACAAGTCCTTCGTCTAATTCTATTACTACAAATAACATTACTGTTTCATCCAGTAATAGTATCCAAAGCAAAACATTCAACGGTACCGCAAGTACGAAAGTATGGAAAGTCGATTCAAAACCGACATCTATTACAAGTACGACGGCTAATATTTACAAAATTGTCTTTACGGCGTGTTATAATTCCTCAGGAAGTTCAACTCAATCGTGTAATGTAACTGTCTCAACTGATGGCTCAACATATTCAACATTGTCATCTGGTGTTACTGTGAGTGGAGGAACAGGTACAACTAGCACAAGCACAGACAATATATATGTTTTGGGAAATGACAAGTATAGTACTGTAACTGTTACTTTTAATTCCACACTATATCGCTATGTGCGAATAGAGAAAGATGGTAAGGAAACCTGGGTAAATAGCATTAAGGTTTATACCGCTCCGACAGCGTTGACAAAAGGAACTGCTACAGAAACGACTTGCCCAATGACGGTAACTGACGGAGGTAATACTAATAATTATGAGTTCTATTACAACACGGCAAGTACTGCCCCGACTTCCAGTTCAACGGCAACAGCAACATTCACGAGTAAAACGCCTACGCTGACAAGTTTAAGCGATGGAACAACTTATTACTGCTGGGTGCGTAGCAAATATAGTAGTACAGAGAAAAGTCCGTGGAAAGCATTGACGGGTAGTACATTTACGACCGTGAATGCTGCACCGACTTGGTACACCCTTTCGTATGACGCGAATGGTGGTTCGGGCAGTATGCCGTCGCATGACTTTATTTCCGAGACAACGGTGCATGCAAGTCAAAACACCTCGTTCACTCCTCCTTCCGGCAAGATATTTAAGTGCTGGAATACAAAAGCTAATGGTAGTGGAACGGAATATAAAGAGTGGGAATCATTTACATTGAGTGCTAACACCACACTCTATGCCCAATGGATCACGGCTTCTACCAGTGGTTCGTACTGTATCAGTATGTACAACCTGAACGTGAGTGACCAGATGAAGTACTTTACGTATTCCGGTTATGATGATATGCAAATATTGGATTTAGAGGTTCCGAATTACAAAACAAGTACAAATAATTTCTGGGTTGGTAAAGGTGGTTCGTGGAAAACCGGAGATTTAGGAAATAGCGGTGCAAGTTCTGCCAATGAGCGATTAGAGGACTTATGCTTGAAAGGTAACCGTAGTGTCAAGTTAGGAACCGGTTCGCAAGGTGTATTGGCACGATTCTTTGTGTATGATAATTCGACATACAACAACCTCTATATCGAGTTTACTCCGAAGCAGTATTCTCTCATTTGGGGAAAGGATGGCTCTTCTTGGAGTCCTGTCAAATTCTATCCTTCGGGATATGAAAACGAGTGGACTTCTGAGGTGGTAACTTTGACGAGTGAGCAGATATCTTCGTATAAATACTATGTGGGAATCTTGAAAGCCGATGATGGTGTGGCGTATTGGTATAAGAGTAATACGCTGACTGTCGGTTCGATGGGTACGTATAACAAAACAACGGATACATGGGGCGGCAATGTAAGTACGCTGTCTGCCGGTGCGAAAGGATTCTTCCGAATGTGGCAAGATGCTACCGGTTATGACAACTGGCGCTGTCACTTTGTTCCGGTTTACACGCTGTCATATAATGCGAATAGCGGTAGCGGCGCTCCGGCAGCAGTATATGTAGCTTCGGAAGGCGATGATAGTCATCGTAGGATATATATATCGGCTACAGAGCCGACGCGAACCGGTTACACGTTTGCCGGTTGGGCAACAAGTTCAAGTCGTGCGTCATCCGGAACAGTGGATTATGAGGCAGGAGATGACATCACAATATCAGCCGATACAGAACTGTTCGCAGTATGGAACTGTATCACTCCTGACGCTCCGACAGCAGCGAAGATCACTGTGACGCCGAGTTCGAGTTGTGCGGGAACAGGTGTTACGTTCAGTGCTAATACAGCCGGTCTGCCGAGTTACGTCACATGGTACTGGCAAACGGCAGCAAACGGTACAAGCACCACTTATCCAGCCTCCAGTAATTATACGACATCTACCTCCGCAGGCACTTATACCATGTATCTGCGTGCAAAAAACACCGCTTGTGGCGAGTGGAGCAATTCAGCAAGCACGCCGAGCAAGAGCGCAACCGTTTATGCAGGGACGACGATAACTACACAGCCAACGACGAGTGTTACCGGACATGACGGCGTGAGTTTCACCGTTGGAACGAATCTCGTTGCTTCCGGTGCAAGCCTGACTTATAAGTGGTACAGTTACACGAGTTCCGGCGGTGCAGGTGAAGCGGAGATAGCCGGTGCGACAAGTACTACCTATACAACATCCAAGTCCACAGGTACGTATTATTATAAGGTGAAGGTTAGTGGTACCTGCGGTGACCCAGTTTATTCTAATATGATCACCGTGACGGTGGATAACAAGCATCTGTTAAGTTACAACGCTAACAGCGGAAGCGATGCACCGGGTTCATCGTATGTCGCTCCGGGTAGTACGACGCTGAGCAGTACTATCCCGACGCGTAGCGGATATGTATTCCTTGGATGGAATACCAACAGCAGCGGTACGGGCACTATGTACCAACCGGGTGCAACCTATACGATGCCTTCAACTGCGACAACCCTCTATGCCGCCTGGGGCAGTCCGTGCTTCAATGTATCGGATGCGTCGAAGAAAACGATGCCGGACGGACAGCCTGCCGGAACAGTTATTACGGCTGGTGGCATGATTAACGGTACTATCACAGGCGGTACGCTGACTTACACCGGAACGGATGCCGCGGGTCTGAATGGTAATGCCAAAGGTTTGATATTTAATAATGATAATGACGAGCTGACAGTTAATCTTTCTGGCGGCATGTTGCAGGAAGGAACGGTCATCGTTATCGGTAGTTATGGAACAGCATCTTCATCGTCGCATACGAATGGCTTGAAAGTCAGCGGCAATAGTATGTCTCCTGCCACCGTTGTTTCAAGTACCTCCAATAACAGCATATCTCAGCGTTATGTAGTAACTGATGGCGACGGCATAGAAGGAACAAGCAGTTTCACAATTCGCCGTGTTGCAAGTACCGACCAAGTGATGCTTAACACCATCTCTGTAGCCGGTTGTGCAGATTGTACACCTATCACTCCGACGCTGACGTATGATAACACAACTATTTGGGTAGGTGAATCTGTGGCTACTCCGACCTTGAATAAGGACGGTAGCACAGGAAGTGTAACGTATAGCTCCAGTAACACAGATGCGGCAACGGTGAATGAGTCCACGGGTGTGGTAACTGCTGTTGCACACGGTACAACTACTATTACTGCAACCATAGATGCGGATGGTACGCACTGCGGAAATACAGTTTCATGCAATATTACCGTAAAAACTATGGATTGCGGTAGTAATTATATTGCTAAAGTTGATTTAACTTCAGCTACGAAAGCGGACAAAACCAATGCAACTGCAACGGTGGTTTTGGGCCCAAAAGACGATAAAGATCCGGCAGGATGTTACAAATTAACAGGAAGTGGCAAATACTTGCTATTTGGTTTAGCTAATGGCTATACGTTCAAAGAAAACGACACAATAGTCTATAGGATATATACAAAACAATCGTACATATATATTCACAATACGGACTATAGTACTGATTTGACGACAAGTAATGCCGTTTGGTCAAAAACAGATTTGACTACAAGTCAAACAGTAGATATAGAAATCCCGTTGACTAGCGCATTAGCAGCAAGTTTTAATACCAATAACAAAGTGCTCATTATGCGTAATGGCAATGTTGGACAGAACCACGATATCTTCTGGGTTCGTGTTAAACGTTACACTTGTCCGGATGTGGTATTGTACGATGCCAAGACGAATGGCAATTGGGGAACAGCAACCAATTGGATTGGCGCAACAGGTCGTGGAGCCGGTCTGCCGACGATAGCTGATCGCGCGGTAATCAAGAAACCGGTTGCAGTAAACGTGACGAACGCGAAAGCAGCAGATGTTGTTCTTGACCAGCACAGCGGCAACACCGGTCAACTGATTCTGGATGCTGGCAAGGAACTCGTTGTTTCCAGAACGGTATGCAAGACCACCAACGGCAGCACTTATACCGCTACAGGCGAGAATGATATAGTCTTCAATTCGACATCGGGTGCCGGACTGGGTGCACTCGTCATGGGTAGCCACGACGGCAAGAACAAGGCAACCGTGAACTTCTACACGAAGTCAACCGGTAAGAAAAATGAAACATCGGTTGCCCAGTATGTCGGCACGCCGTTCAACGACGAGACGAACATCCTGTACAACTGGTACAACTCGTGGGTATATAAAATCGTTTACGATAATAAAGTCATTGGTTGGGAGCTCATGCATGAAGGCGATGGCATGACTCCGTTCAAGGGCTACTGCGTATTCTCGGCTGATGCGTGGGGTAATGACGCAGGTCACACGTACTGGATGCAGGGAACACTCGTTTCCAGCGAGAACCACACGTGCTCGGGTCTGAACTGGGAGAGCGGTTCGGGCGCTGCCAACGGTAACAACGAGAACCTGCTCGCTAACTCATGGATGGCTCCGATTAAGATCAAAGCGATGCAGACAACCGACTTCGTCAACGCAGACGCAACGATCTATATCTTCAAATCCACGGATAGTACATCCTATTTAGAGGAAGGTTTTGCCGGTAACTATATTACAACTACCGTAGGAACCTGTGAGGAGACAGACTTAATCCCCGCCATGCAGTCGTTCTCGGTATTCACTACCGGCAACACTGCTTCGGTAACTCTGGACTACAACAGAATCGTATATGCTCCGGCTTTGGCAGGTACAACGCCAACACCAAACAAAGCTCCGAAGCGTGCCGGTGCATCGGAAGACGAGGCGGATAAGATGCGACTGTTCGTACGTACGGAAGACGGTTACGGCGATATGCTCTACATGTGGGAGCGCGAGGATTTCACCGAAGGCTTTGAGAACGGCTGGGACGGTCGCAAGCTGTTCGGCGAGAGTTATGCACCGCAACTCTACGCTATCACGCCGGATGGCGAGATGGCAGTGAACTGCGTACCGGATTGGGAAGGCACGGTGCTCGGGTTCCGCAAAGGTACAGAGGACGACGTCTATACCTTCACGTTCGAGTACAACGGCGAGAACACGTGGTATCTGAATGACCTCCGTGAGCAGACATCGACGCTGATCAGCTCAGAGAGTCGTTATATGTTCATGGCTTCGGATGAGGATATGGTGGCACGGTTCATCATCAGCCGCACGCCGATACACCATGTGGCGACGGGTATTGATCTGTCAACTGGCAGAGGTCAGCAGTCCGCAGTCCGCAAGATTGTCATCAACGATCACGTATTCATCATCCGCAACGGTCAGATGTACGACGTGACAGGTGTGACGGTTAAATAAGTTGAACGCAGAAAGACAATGAATTATGAGGCACCGAATAAATAGAACGATTGTGATCATCATGGCGGCAGTGTTCGCACTGCCAGCCATGGCGCAATGGAGTACAACTGCTACCCCATTCGCTCCGGTCAAGGCACCTGTTGCGGCGTTCTGCTCCACAAGCTGTATGACCCCAAGCGGCAGTCCCCACTCATTCAACCCCTCATTGAATGCGGACGGCAAAGCGATATACGGTGGCGGTAGCGGCAGTAGCACCTCGACAGATGTGCCGCGTAACCCACGCCGTATAATACCTCCTAATCCGGGAACCGATCCGATGCCCCTCGGCGATGCCGCTCTCCCGCTGCTACTGATGGCGTTGCTATTTGTCGTTTATAGAAGAAGGGTTATTTAGGTCAACTATTAAAGACAATTTAAGACCATTACCATGAAAAAAGTCCTTACCATATTGGCAGCGGTGCTGTGTCTGCCGGTGAGCGCCGTCAAGGTACACACTATAGGCGACAGCACGATGTCGGACTACAAACCTTCCGCCACGGACAAACGCGGGTGGGGGACGTACCTCGGTCTGTTCTTCGACTCGACCTATGTGACTGTCAACAACCGCGGCAAGTCGGGCGCATCGACGCGTACGTTCTACGAGCAGCCTAATCTCTGGCCGTCAGTGAAGACGCAGATGAGCGTCGGTGACTACGTGCTCATACAGTTTGCGCACAACGACGAGAAATGCAACGGCGTGGATGTCCTCGAATACAACGACTACCTCGTAGCCAATGGTCAGCCTGCTCTCACCGACCTGCGCGGCACGTGCCCGAACACGACCTACAAAGCTAACCTCATCCGTTTTATAGATGAGGTACGCGCGCTCGGGTGTACGCCCGTGTTAGTAGGACCTATATGCCGCAAGTACTTTGTGGACTCCGTTACCTTGCGCCGTAATGGTCAGCACGATCTGGGTGATAAGTTCAATAAGATAGAGGGTGGGGTGCTGCTGGAGAATCAGTCCGTTCCTGCCGACGACCACTCGATGGACTATGTCTGGCAGATGCGCCAGGTGGCGGCTCAGATGGATGTGCCCTATATCGACCTGACTACTGCTACGCATGACCTGTACCTGCAATACGGCGATGCGTACTGCACGGCGAATCTGTTCTGCCAGGGCGATAAGACCCACACCTCGGAATTAGGAGCGAAGATGATTGCCCGCCTTGCAGCCGAGCTGCTCAAGGAGGCAGGAATTCTCGCGGAGTATATCACTATTCCGGCAGAGCTGCCGGAGATTAGCCAAGAGTCAAGAGTTGAGAGCCAAGAGTCAAGAGCCGAGAACTTTCAACTTTCAGCTTTCAACTATCAACTCTCCACGCGCAACCTCTGCGCTGATACCAAGGGCGGCATGCAGCGGTTCCACAACTCCGACAACGGCAAGACGAAGACCCCGTGGCCGGCTGACGAGATCGATGAGAATGCCGTGCGCTATATCGACCTGGCTGTCACCGCCCCCGCGGATTCTGCCCTGCGCATCGCCGGCATCATGATGGATCTGGCGGCAGTAGGCACGTCAACGATGAGTTGCCACATCAACACGGGTTTCGGCGAGAATTTCACCGATGTGCACACGTTCTACGAGAAGGTTGCTATGCCGCAACGCACCCCGATAACGGTGAAGATTGTGCCTACGCATCTCACTGTTCCTGCCGGACAGACGTTGCATATCCGCATCCTGCCATGGCTCAACGACGAAGCAACCCCGCGCTCCGGCAAGTATATCTACTTGAGTAATGTGAGGGTGGAAGGAGTGAAAGAGTAAAGGAGTAGAGGAGTGAAGGAGTAAAGAATACATGAGGTAATCTCAAGATAACACTATTATTAACTAAATTTATTTAAATCATGCAAAAATTATTTTCCCTTTTCGCAGCAACATTGTTCGCAGTGACAATGTTTGCAGCAGATGATTTTGTAGTCGCTTTGTCCGACATGACAAAGACCGGCAATTCGTACATTACGGCAGACTTGAACAAGAAAGCCATCAAGAAAGCCCACGTTTATGTGGAGTTACCTTCGGAAAACGTAGAGGGTACGTTTACCGTTGTGGCAAGTGACAATCAGGCAGCACGTTTCTTGTATATCTATAAGAACGGCGGCGCTGTGAAAGACGAAAGCCGTGCGATGGTAATGTCTAAAGAGGGCGCAACGATTGGCTTCACTTCTTCCGACGTCATGGTACGTGATGACAACAAGCCGTATCTGCATTTCTACACAGAAGACGACTTCAAAGTGAAGACCTTTGGATATACCTACGAGGAGATTACTTCTGATCCCGTACTTAACGTAGATAAAGAGTCCGTTGAGCTCAACGCTGTTGCGGCTAATCCGGCTCCGAAGGCTGAGGTTACCTTCAGCGGCAAGAACCTGGCTGCCGGCAACTATACGTTGGTCGTGCCTAATTTGTCAGGTCTGTACGTTAATCCGGCAAGCGTAACGGTAGGCGAGGACGGCAAGCTCAATGCCAAGGTGGTAATCCGATTCGCTCCGACAGCAGACGTTGAAGCCGGTTCGACCAAGGTCAGCCTCACTATCGGCGCATTGACCAAAGAGGTTACTATCGCTTATTCCGCTACCTTCGATACGAACTATGAGTACGGTGCATCGGTGAACATCGAGCAGTGGGTACTGGATAACGGCAAGGACAATCAGGCTTTCCAAGCAGTGCTTCAAGCGGCTCATATTGATTTTGAGAACATCAACGAACTCGACTCGCTCAACGATGAGAAGACCGCTCGTAACGAACCGTACTTGGGCTTGAAACTCAAGAAAGCAGGTGCTTTCGTGGGATTGTGGATCAAGCAAGGATCGTCCATCCGCTTGAAACTCGGATTCGTAGGCGATAATGTCATCGTCAGCGCCAACGGCGAAGAGGCGACCATTACGCCTGACCAGTGGACTCAGGTGGCTGGAAAGCTGGAGATCACCAACGTACCTTATGACTGCTACATGAAGCTCACCACGACAAGCGACAAGACTGTTGTGATCAAGCAGATCATGATCAACGAACCGATCGCTGAGGTCACCCTGCCGGATTCGCCGGCTCCGACCGCAATCGAGAATACCGCTGTTGCCACCAAGGCTGCCAAGCGCATCGTGAACGGGCAAGTGATCATCGAGCTGAACGGCAAGACCTACAACGCGCAGGGCGTAGAGGTTCGTTAACAGTTTAACGGCTTAACCGCCTAACAGCTTAACCGCCTAACGGCTAAACCGTTTAACAGCTTAACATCAAAAGCAGCCCGCTTGGGCTGCTTTTTTTGACCTATGCGTCCAAAGGCGTTCCTCGGTACAATCATCATCCTTTCACATGCAAAACACGGCAAAAAGACGGCAACGACACGGCAACGACACGGCAACAACACGACAACGAGTGCTGACTATAAGCAGACATAACCCTGCTGTGTTCCTACTAAGAACACAATGGTCATCGACTAACTGAAGAGTATAAAAATAGTCGATTGGCGATAGGTAATAACCGATAGCCGATAGCTGATAGTTGGGCAATTAGGGACTAAATATTTGCCAATGGTGTAGAATTCCACCCATTTGACGAATTTTTACACATATATGTGCGCGAAATTTTGTACCTTTGCATCGAATTTTGCAACCAAGCAAACAAGCTATATTCATTAACCGAGCCGGAAGGCTCACAAAACAAGTCAAAATCATGAAGAAATTTTTCCTTTTTGCAGCTGCTGCTATTGCAGCCTTGACAGTAAACGCAAAGGTTATCGACCTCACGGCTGTTGCTACATCTATTGACGAATGGACTCCGGGTGCACAGGCTACCCTGAACGAGAGTGCATCGGACACAGAGAAAGGTAAGTACGTCTATGACATCCCTGGCGGCGAAGATCCAAACGAGACCGTTATCAAGAACGAAGCAAGCCTTGTATTCCAGACAAAGAACTCGAGTGCTAAATCCAAAGCTTTCGTTATTTATCCGGGCAAATGCTTTGAGTACGGTGGCAAGAACGGTATCCTGGTTATTAAGAATACCGCAGCCGGTGACGCTATCAAACTGACCGTAGCTGCCAAGGGGGATAAAGCTGCTAACTTCTTGGATGGAGCAGGTACATTCCCGAAGAATGCTATCGCTGTTTCGACTGACCTCACATTGCCGGCAAAGGGTAGCGAAGGTGCTGACGAGGATGGTTATGTATGGAAAGTGCTGGAGTTCATGGCTATTGGCGGTGATGTTCAGATCAAGGAGTTCGACGGTGGCTATCGTATCTCTAAAATCGAGGTAGGTACAAGCACCGCTGTTGATAACATCAACGCTGACGTTAAGTCGGTTAAGACGATTGAGAACGGTCAACTCGTTATCATCAAGAACGGCGTTAAGTACAACGCTCTCGGCACAGAGATCCGTTAAGCGATCAGCAGTCAGCGATCAGCTGTTAAAACAACAAGGCGGTTCACATACGTGAGCCGTCTTTTTTGTTCGCAAATGGGGCAAAATATCTGTCAGTATTGTGGAATTCCACCCATTTGACGAATTTTTACACATATATGTGCGCGAAATTTTGTACCTTTGCATCGATTTTTATATTACATATAAGACCGACGCACAAACTAACCGAAAAATCTAAATACAATGAGAAAAATCTATTCTTTGATGTTTGCGGCTCTGACGAGCCTTACCATGATGGCAGGAACGAATGACCTGCTGTGGGACTACACGGAGCAGGCTCCGAGTGCTAATCCGGACAACGGACTGTATTACGGCAGTAAGGTCAATGACGCTGCCGGAACGAACAACGGATTAAAAGGCGTAAAGCTGAACAACGGCGGTTGGGCATATTTTAAGAAAGCGAATGTGGCAGGTAAGTTGAAACTGACATTCGCCAACCGCACAGCGCAGACTGCTTATGCCGTTTCTGTATATAACGCAACGAAAGCTGACGGAGAGAATCCGGTCAAGGGAGAGAAGATCGCTGACACTGAAAATGTAGAATTTGGCGGGTCAGCGACGATTGAACTGTCGTCAGAGGTGACCGGTGTGTACATCGAGCGTAAGACAAGTTCCGAGGGAGTATTGAGCAAGATCGAGTTCAAGGAGAACGTAGCCCGTACGTTCGTGGACTTCAAGATCGAGTTCCGTGACAACCCTTATACAGTGCTACTCCCCGAAGGCGGCGTACTGCCTGAAGGCGTAAGCATCGCAGGCACTACCTATAAAGATGGTCAGCATGGTGTACAAGGCGGTACGATCACGGTGCCTGTTGACGGCCCGGTGAAGTTCACCATCGGTGCCTGCCAGTACAGCGGCACGCCGATCAGCGTCCTGAAAGACGGACTGGCTTATGCGACCGTGAATAACAAAGACGCTTGCGGCGAGACGGCAGGTCATTTCGATCAGTTCGTGACGTACACCTACACGGGTGGTGCAAGTACGCTGACATTTGAGGTGGCAGGTAACACGTACGTGCCGTACTTCTTCGCAGAGGCTTGTGACGTAACGCCTTGCACGGTTACGTTCAAGGACCAGAACGGTGGTGTGCTGGGCAAGGTCGAGACCATCGAAGGTGCAACCCTTGAGGCTATCCCTTACACCGAGGCAGACCTGCCGGCTATAGCAGCAACAGATAAGTTCCGCGGCTGGTTCTACATGAACGACAAGAAAGCGAAAGTGGGCGATATCATCAATGGCAATACGACGATCCAAGCCAAGGTGACGCCGATCGAGGATGTGATTATAGGTAGCGTACAGACCTATGACTTCGCCAACCCGATCTTCTACCCGGAGGATCACGAGACGGTAGAGGTGTATGACGGCAGTTATTATAACAATCACGGTTGGCTCTTCGGTCAGAACGGTTCGATCCGCGTGCAAGTAGCCGGTAACGCGGTGGTAGTCGTTACGCTCTGCAAATATTCGGAGTCGGGTGATGTCAAAGTGATGGATAGCGAGCAAGAGCTGGCGTCCTATGCAGTAGTAAAGAACGAGACTCCGGACGGCACAGAGGTGACGGCTAAATATACCGGTAATGCCGGCTGGCTGACCATCAACTGGACGGCCAAGCAGTATATCCACAAGGTAGTCGTATATAATGTGAATGAATTCCCGGAGAAAAATACGACAACAGGTTATTATGAGGTGCCGTCGGGTGACGCAGCAGCGTTCATCCTGACGCTCGCGATGGCTGAGAGCGGCGACAAGATCTTCCTGCCGAACGGCACGTACGACCTGGGCGAGACCGTACTGACGACCATCAGCAAGAGCAACATAGCGATCATCGGTCAGTCGATGACAGAGGTGAGAATAAAGAACGCTCCGGACGTTAAGAACGAGAGTATAGACAAGACAGCCACCCTGCGCATTGCAAAGAACGTGAGCGGTATCTATCTGCAAGACCTGACGATCCAGAACGATCTGGATTACTACAAGAACGACAACGGTCGTGCCGTAGCCTTGTGGGATCAGGGAACGAAGACCGTATGCAAGAACGTACGTCTGCTGTCCCACCAAGATACATACTACAGCAACCTGCCGGGGGCTGTCAGGTACATGGAGGATTGCGAGATCCACGGTGCTGTCGATTTCATCTGCGGTGACGGCAGTGTGTATTTCAAGAACAACCTGCTGTATGCCGAGATGCGCAAGAAAGACGGCGGTGGTAGCGATGCACTGACGGCGAATAACGGTCAGGCAAGCGACAAAGGTTACGTGTTTGAGGGCTGTACGCTCATGAGTGAGTGCCCGGTCGTATCGCTCGGCCGCGCATGGAACAACTCGCCGAAAGTGGCTTTCCTCAACACCTTGTTCGATTATAGCGAAGGTGAGTTCAGCTTCACGGACGGCAGTAAGATCGAGCGCTGGACGAAAGAGCTGATGAACCCGAACGCGTGGCCGCAATTCGGCGAGTACAACACCCATCTGGCAGACGGCACTGTTCTCACACCTGCAAGCAACGTAGTGACCTTCATTGATACCAAGAGCGCTAACGCCACACAGGATATTCAGACCGTTCTGACGGCTGATGAGGCTGCGACTTATACGATGGAGTACACCCTCGGCGAGTGGGCTGCTACCGCTGCCAACGATGCCAAGCAGGCAGCATGCGATCTGCAAAATATCGAAGCAGAGGGAATCTACCTGGTAGAAGCGGAGAACGGCAATGCAATGATGATGACCGGTACACAGCTGGCTGAGGAGATCTTCCCGGATGACGCCCTGATAGCTGTCCGTAAGGCTAACGCCCGCGGCGGATTCGGTGAGGCGGTCGTGATAGGAGACGAGACGGCTGTTGAGGCGGTCAGCGGTCAGCAGTCAGCGGTCAGCGTGCGGAAGGTGATGCGCGACGGACAACTGATCTTCATCCGCGGCGGCATTGAGTACAACGCAATAGGACAGACGATCAAGTAAAGCTATCTGAACCATGTTACGCAGGCAATCCATAGTTACCATCATACTCTGCGCGCTGATAAGCGTCAGCGCGTGGGGTGTGACTGTGGATGACCTGATAACCATCCGCCGCAGCTGCACCATCACTGCGGATGAATATACCAACAACGGCACGAGCGAATGGACAGCCAACACGCTGCGTGCCGATAACCGTTTGTTCACACCGACCGGAAACACGGTGGCGCAGTCGAAAGGCAAGTCAACGATCCACGGGCAGTCGCACCTGAACTGCCTGAGGCTGAAGAATGTGCAGAACAAGTTAGCGTTCCGGGTGACAGACACCTGCAGCGTGACGTTCTACACCGAGCTTCGTGAGGAGCGTGGGCTGATACTGAGCAAGCACGACCGCACCAACACCTCCGATCCGTACTACGCCAAGCAGCCGGTTAATATGCCGGTGTGGACGATCCATCTGAATGAGGCAGGCACGTACTATCTGTCGGGCTACGGCGGGGACTTCTTCATCGCAGGCTTCACGATTGAGCTGCCCGATGACGGCTCGAGGCCCGAGCCGCCCGTGGTGCGCTACTTCGATAGCAACGGTACTCTGCTCGGGCGGGACACAGTGGAGCAAGGTAGCAAGCTGCGATACAAGTACACCGTAGCCGACGTGACTATTCCTGCAGGACAGGCGTTCCGCGGATGGCGAAACGGTGACGAGCGGAAGGTCGATGAAGGTACACCGGTAACGGCTGACATCAGTCTGTTTGCCAAAGTTACGGACATCGAGCAGGCAAGGGTAGGCAGTTATTACTACTACGACATGGCGAAGGACTCCTTCTACCCCGAGGAGCATGAGCTGCTAACCGTGAGCGACGGCACGCTGTCCGTGCAAGTAGCAGGAAACGCTGTCGTGAACATCCTCACCGACGGCGAGCCGACGACCTACCGATACGAAGGTGCAGCCACCACGCTCACGTTTACTCCGCGTATGGGCGAACATGTGCGTGGCGTGAAAGTATATAATGTGGCAACTATCCCTGCACGGAACGAGGCAGGATACTATGTGCTCAGCGCCGGTGACGGGGCTGCATTGCAACTGCTACTGGCAACGGCACAGGACGGCGACAATATCTTCCTGCCCGACGGTACGTACGATTTAGGGCATGAGACGCTCACTCCCATCAACGCGCAGATCAGCCTGATCGGGCAGTCGATGGACGGCGTGCTGATCGTCAACCACCCGCTCGCCTCGGGTATGAACAACGCCGAGACACTGGTGCTCAAGGCGGACAACATCTACATGCAAGACCTCGGTATCCGCTGCGATGTGTCGTATCCGACCAGCATGGCGCACGGGGTGGGGATTGCCGTACAAGTCCAAGGCGATAAGAGCATATTTCAGCACGTCAGCCTACAGGGCAATCAAGACACCTATTACTCCAACGGCGCAGCCACCCAACGCGGATGGTTTGGCGACGGGCGGATCGAAGGTACTGTGGATTATATCTGCGGCGGCGGAGATATATGGTTTGAGAACGTACTGCTGTACAACAACGACCGCAAGAACGACGATGTGATCATCGCTCCGGCTACCGAACCGACTACGCACTACGGCTATGTGTTCAGTAACTGTACGATAGACGGCGTAGCCTCACAAGCCGGGCGCTGGCACCTCGGTCGCGGATGGAAACACTCGCCGGCAGGCACATGGCTCAACACCACCTGCCTCATCGCTCCTTCCGCACAAGGCTACACCCACATGAACGCAGGACTCAAAGTGCGCTTTCATGAATACAACACCCGTAGGGCGGACGGCACGGTCATCACCGGACATAACGTCAACGGCTTGAACTACGCAGCCGACTCCGATCCCGTCGATCTGGACAGCCCGGGTATATATACCTACGAGAATGTGATTCTGGGTGCCGATAACTGGGACGCAGCATCTATTGCAGCCCAAGTAACGGCTAACCCTAAAGCTATTGATGCCGATGCCGCTTACCTGGTTGAGGACAACGGTGCATTTGTGGCTGTAGTGAAAGGTTCGCAACTGACAGCAGAACACAAGGGCAAGACCATCCGTCAGGCTAACAGCCGCGGAGGATTTGGGAAAGCCGTTGTGTATTAAATCTGATAATTGAACAAACAGCGATATGAAGAAAGCAACACTTCTTTTGGCAATCGCCCTATTGAGCATGCAAGCGATGGCAGCGGTAATCCCGTTCTCGATGGATGCCGAGGCGGCGGACAAGAACACTCCCGCGGGCTGGACAGCCGTCCAACTGCCCACCGGTCTGCCTACCATCACCGAGACGAATACGTTTGTGATCACCGCGTACGGCGCAAAGACTGAAGCTGCGGACAACACGACGGCTATCCAAGCCGCGCTCGACGCTGCGGCTAATGCCGGTGGAGGTATGGTGGTTATACCTGCCGGTACGTTCCTGAGCGGTTGTCTGACAGTTGGTTCGAAGACGATATTGCACCTGAGTGAGAACGCCACACTGAAGATGCTGGCTATGACGACTTTCCCGAAGGACGGCAACGGCTACTATAAGATGGAGTCGCCGTTCATCACGGGTAAGAACAAAGCATCGGATGTCGTGATTGAGGGCGAGAGCCGCACGACGTCGATCATAGACGGACAAGGTGCACCCTGGTGGGATCAGGTGGAAGACGCCAAAGTCGCGAAGAAGAGCACCACCCGCAGTGCGCTGATCCGATTCTGGCAGGGCGAGCGGTACTTGTTCCGCAACTTCCGCATCCAGAACGCCCCGAACACGAATATCACCATCGGTCGTAGCGGTAAAGGAGCCAACGCAACGGCACACGCTATAACCGTCAAGAACCCCGCCTCGCACGGTGTGGACGACCCCTCGCACAACACCGACGGATTCCCCATATGGACGCAGTACGTCAACATCTATGACTGCGAGATAGATACCGGTGACGATAATGTTGTTTGTGACGAGAATGCACAATATGTACATGTATGGAATTGCACGATGCTGGCAGGTCACGGCGCATCGTTTGGCAGCTACACAACGAACATGCACGATATCATCTACGAAGATCTGACGATGAACGGTACGGATGCCGGTTTCCGCCTCAAGTCCAACAACGACCGCAGCGGCGATGTATATAATATTGTATTCCGTAACTGTACGATGACGAATGTGCTCAGCCCAATCTCGATCACCTGCTGGTACGACTCGTTGCCTAACCCCACATGGATAGACGCCCATGCGCCGGCGCTGGTAGATAAGACTCCGCGATTCCATGACATCACCCTTAAGGACGTGACCATCAGCGGATGCAAGAGTACTACGACCAGCGGCAAGAACGGCTACGGGATCTTCATCTACGGCCGTCCGGAGAGTTACGTGAAGGATGTGACCTTCGATAATGTGCACATCGAGCACACCAAAGGTCTGAAGCTGAACTTCTGCTCGGGTATCCAATTCAAGGACTGCTCCATCAAGGTGGGCAATGTGACTTCGACGGAGACTGAACTGCCCGGTGCGCTGATAGAGGAGCAATACAAAGGCAGCTATACATGGAATAGCAGCGTGCCGGCAGTCAAGCAGGTGGTGTATTGGGAAGACGGCACGACGGCTGCAAATACCATCACGGTAGTCGACAATTGGAAACTTACCATCACCGGCAATGCCGACAAGAACTGGAGCAACGGCAATGGCAGCATCAAGTACGAGGGCACGAGTTATATGACGCTCAAGAACTCCAACGGAGCACAGAATACGCTTAAGCTGGCGGCAGGACAGAAGGCAGCGAAAGTGGAGTTCTATGCCACAACCAATAATGATGCAGGTCCTGGCAAACTGTCGGAGTTTAACGGGACAAGCTGTTCGGATGAGGTGTCGTCCATCAAGGATTATGCTAACCCGACGCATATTACCAAGACATTGGCAAAACCCGCCAATGAGTTTACGTTCACGTTCAGTGACAAGCAGGTGTGTTTCATCGCCGTGGTAACGCTGGCAGACGAGGGTACGCCGACGGAAGTGGAGCTCCAACAGGACAATCAGCCAAGTTTGGCTGATAAGATGATCCGCAACGGGCAGATGGTAATCATCCGCGATGGAGTGGAATATACCATACTTGGGGCAAGATTGCAATAAATAATGAGATATGAAAAAGGTATTGTTTATCATACTGCTTATTCTTTCCGGCTGTGGGGGACTGACAGCGGGTGTGAGTGACCTGACTTGGCAGAAAGTCTGCTTGGGCGGGATGTCGGCTGAGTGGTACGGATCGCAGGAGGCACTGGATATTGCCGCCATCGTGATAGCCGTGCAGAAGACCAACGGCGGCTGGATGAAGAATGACCAGCTGCATAAGCTCTCGCAGTCAGAGTACCAACGCCTGATCAATGAGAAGAGCGGTCGTTCCTGTCTGGACAACATGGCAACCACCCAAGAGATGCGTTATCTGGCGCGGGTGTGGAAAGCTACAGGCAACGAAGACTGCCGCCAGGCGTTCTTGCGCGGATTGCAGATGATTCGCGTGGCACAGAAGGGCTGCGGCGGATGGAGTCAGTACCTGCCGCTGAGCAACGATAACGGCTATCAGGATTACGTCACCTTCAACGACGATCTGGTGGTCAATGTGCTGAAGTTGCTCAGGGATATATAT
Source organism: uncultured Bacteroidales bacterium (assembly GCA_902783545.1). Lineage (GTDB taxonomy): Bacteria > Bacteroidota > Bacteroidia > Bacteroidales > Paludibacteraceae > Colicola. The sequence continues at coordinate 38,291 of CACZRD010000054.1, read as the reverse complement.
ACCAACACGGGCGACTTTGCCGGCATCACCGATGCCGCTACGCGTGAAGCTTGTCAGGCTGCTTTCGACCGCGGTGTGCAATGCATCCTGGACTGCCAGATCATCATCGACGGTACGTATGCCGCTTGGTGTGCCCAGCACGATACCGTTGCGCCGTACCTGCCTACCGAAGGGCGTCCGCAAGAGTTGCCGTCAGTCAGCGGGTACGAATCGGCTAACCTGCTGTCGTTCCTTATGTCGCTCGACAACCCCTCGGATGAGCTCAAGACACGTATCACAGCCGCCGTTACGTGGCTGGACGAGCATAAGATAGCCGACCACGCCGTGGAAGACTACACCAATGCCGACCAACAGAAAGACCGGCGTATTGTGGAGCAGAAAGGTACGCATCTGTGGGGACGGTTCATCCAGATAGGAGGAAACACAGGTGCGCAGGTATATGAGAAGTTTTTCAATAAACTGAAGAACCGTGGCAAAACACGCAGTTATACATACAACGGCACTACGTACACCTATACTGAGGAAGAACTGGCACGTGCCAACTACAATCCCGACAAGGCATACGAACCGGTCTATGCCATCTACAATGATTCGATTAAGCACATGTACTACCGGTTCCTGTACAACTACGAGGATACACCGAAAGCGATTGACGAAAAGGGCTGTCCGTATTACACCTCACTACTGCGTGGAAACCGCGTCGGCTACCAGTATATCGGTTCGTGGTGTCAGCGCGTGATAGAGACCGAGTACCCGGCGTGGAAAGTCAAGTACGGAATACACGACGACGGTACGTATATTCTGTCAACCGAGAGTAGTGTGTCGAAGAATGGCGATCAGACCTATACATTCGACAATGCGTTCACCATCACCAACGATGGCGGAGTAGGGTATTCGACCGCTAAGGCGAACAGCATACGCTATAACGCCGATGTGACTTATACGATCCATATCCCGCAAGACCTGCAGGTAACCAAAGCCAAACTGTTCGGGTATGACAACTGGGATGAACCGGACGCGTATGTGCAGATGTGGAACAATACGACCTACACTGCCGAGGACTATTTCTTCCCGCGAACCAAAAACGGTAATGCACAGTGGGTGACGCACGACATCGACCACACGGCGCATCCCGTGACCGATGAACTGGCGTTTCGGCTCGCAGGCAAGCAGGCATGTATGATCATCACCCTGACCTGTACGAAGCGGGGAAGCAGCGATGTGGGGAAGGTGCAAAGTGACAAGGGACAAAGTACAAAGGTGCTGCGCAACGGACAACTGCTCATCGTGCGTGACAATAAGACCTACGATGCCTTAGGCAGGCAGATAACTGACCGCTGATAACTTTAAATACTAATGATATGAAACCATTTATGGACAAAGATTTCCTGTTGCAGACTCAGACTGCACAGGAGTTGTACCACCAGCATGCAGCTAAGATGCCGATCATTGACTACCATTGTCATCTTATTCCGCAGATGGTGGCGGAGAACAAACGTTTTGAGTCAATCGCACAGATCTGGCTCATGGGTGACCACTACAAGTGGCGTGCTATGCGCTCCAACGGTGTGGATGAGCGTTACTGCACGGGTAAGGACACAACGGACTGGGAGAAGTTCGAGAAATGGGCAGAGACCGTTCCTTATACTTTCCGCAACCCGCTCTACCACTGGACGCATCTGGAGCTCAAGACCGCCTTCGGCATAGAGGAGCGACTGAATCCCGAGACGGCACGTGCGATCTATGACAAGTGCAACGACCTGATTGCCAACGATCCGAAGTTCTGTCCGCGCGGACTCATGAAGCACTACCACGTAGCGCTCGTTTGTACGACCGATGATCCGGCTGACTCGCTTGAGTGGCACAAGATGGTAAAGGAAGACCCGACCGCAGAGGTACGCATGTTGCCGACTTGGCGTCCCGACGCAGGTATGAACATCGAAGCCGCTACTTGGAAAGCATACATCGAGAAACTCTCCGCTGTAAGCGGTGTTGCAATCGCCAATTTTGGCGATTTAGTAGATGCCCTCCAGAAACGTCATGACTTCTTTGAGTCGATGGGTTGCCGCCTGAGTGACCACGGTATAGAGGAGTTCTACGACGAGCCGTACACCGATGCAGAGATCAACGCCATCTTCGAGAAAGCCCTCGCTGGCAAAGAACTGACCACATACGAGATCCGTCAGTACAAGCACGCTTACCTGCACGCTCAGGCGGAGATGGACTACGCTTCGGGTTGGACGCAGCAATACCACTACGGCGCAATCCGTAACAATAACTCGAAGATGTTCGCACAACTTGGTGCCGACACCGGTTTTGACTCCATCGGTGAGTTCACAACGGCTAAGGCCATGAGTCATTTCCTCGATGAGATGAACAGCGAAGGACATCTGGCTAAGACCATCCTTTATAACCTCAACCCGTGCGCCAACGAAGTAATCGCAACCATGTTGGGTAACTTCCAAGATGGCTCTGTTCCCGGTAAGATTCAGTTCGGCTCGGGCTGGTGGTTCCTCGACCAGAAGGACGGTATGGAGAAGCAGATGATGGCGCTCTCGAACCTTGGTCTTCTCTCTCGTCTCGTCGGCATGTTGACCGACAGCCGTTCTTTCCTCTCGTACCCGCGTCATGAGTACTTCCGTCGCACGCTCTGTAACGTCCTCGGCAACGACATCGAGAACGGCATGATCCCGTACACCGGTTACGAGAAAGCTCGTGTTCAACAGATGGTGGAGGATATTTGCTACAATAACGCTAAGAATTATTTCAAATTTTAGAATTCAAATTTCAAATTTAATATAATGGCTAAAATTATTACATTGGGCGAGATTATGCTCCGCCTGAGTCCGGAAGGACAAGACCGCTTCGTTCAATCCGACCATTTCCGTATTATCCCGGGTGGCGGTGAGGCAAATGTGGCTATCTCGTGTGCCAACTATGGTCACGAGGCGTATCTGGTAACCAAACTGCCGAAACACGAGATCGGCCAGATAGCCGTTAACTCGTTGCGCCGTTATGGCGTGAAGGACGATTACATCGTTCGTGGCGGTGACCGCGTAGGTCTGTACTACTGCGAGACAGGTGCTTCGATGCGTCCGTCGAAAGTCATCTACGATCGTGCTCACTCGGCTATCGCTGAGGCTGACCCGAAGGATTTTGACTTCGACAAGATCATGGAAGGTGCTGCTTGGTTCCACTGGAGTGTCATCACTCCGGCTATCTCCGACAAAGCTGCAGAGATCACCAAACTTGCATGCGAGGCTGCCAAGCGTCACGGCGTAATCGTATCGGTTGACCTCAACTTCCGCAAGAAACTCTGGACGAGCGAGAAAGCGATCTCGATCATGCGTCCGCTGATGAAGTACGTGGATGTATGTATCGGTAACGAAGAGGATGCAGAACTCTGCCTTGGATTCAAACCCGACGCAGATGTAGAAGGCGGCGAGACCAATGCCGAAGGCTACAAAGGAATCTTCGAGCAGATGATGAAAGAGTTCGGCTTCAAGTATGTCGTTTCTACATTGCGCGAGAGTTTCAGTGCTACCTTCAACGGCTGGAAGGCGATGATCTACGACGGCAAGGAGTTCTATCAGTCCAAGCGTTATGAGATCAACCCGATCATCGACCGCGTAGGTGGCGGTGACAGCTTCTCCGGCGGTCTGATTCACGGCATGCTCAAGTACCCTGGCGACCAAGCATCGGCTCTGGAGTTTGCTGTAGCTGCATCCGCACTCAAGCACACTATCAACGGCGACTACAACCTTGTCAGCGAGGACGAAGTGCTCTCGCTTGCCGGTGGCAATGCCAACGGCCGCGTTCAGCGCTAAGGCTCGGAATATCGATTAAGCGAAATATCGAAAAAAAGAATTAAACTATGGCAAGATTCGATAAAATTCAGGTGATGGCCAAGATCAAGGCTGCACCGATGGTGCCTGTGTTCTACCACAAAGATTTGGAAGTATGCAAGAATGTGGTGAAGGCATGCTATGACGGCGGCGTACGCGCGTTCGAGTTCACCAACCGTGGTGACTTCGCACACGAGGTATTTGGTCCGCTGGTAAAGTGGGCTGCTGTTGAGTGCCCCGAACTGGCACTGGGCGTAGGCTCGGTAGTGGATGCTCCGACGGCTGCGCTGTACATCCAGTTGGGTGCTTGCTTCGTAGTAGGCCCGTTGTTCAACCCCGAGATTGCTCCGGTATGTAACCGTCGCCTCGTACCTTATTGCCCGGGTTGCGGCTCGGTAAGCGAGATAGGTAAGGCGCAAGAGTTAGGCAGTGACCTGACTAAACTGTTCCCGGGCGATGTCTATGGTCCGAACATGGTGAAGGGGCTGATGGCTCCGATGCCGTGGTCGAAGATCATGGTGACCGGCGGTGTGGCTCCGGAGAAAGAGAATCTGGAGAAGTGGTTCGCTGCAGGTGTCTATTGCGTAGGAATGGGTAGCAAACTCTTCCCGTCCGACAAAGTAAAAGCAAGTGATTGGCAGTATGTGACTGACAAGTGCAAAGAATGTTTTGACATTATTGCAACTTGCCGCAAATAAAATTAGTATAACCTTATAAATAATAATAACATGGCAAAAAAAGCATTAACTAAGTGGACCGCGCCTAAGAGCGTTGCTCCCGAGAGAATCATCCAGTTTGGTGAAGGTAACTTCCTCCGCGCATTTGTGGACTGGATCATATGGAACATGAACGCCAAGACGAACTTCAACGGTTCGGTGGCAGTCGTTCAACCTATTGACAAAGGAATGGTAGAGTGGCTCAATGGTCAGGACTGCCTGTATCATGTGAACCTGCAAGGCCGTCTGAAAGGCGAGCCTGTCAACTCGCTGGAGCGTATAGACGTTATCTCGCGCGCACTCAATCCGTACAGTCAGAACTGGGCATACATGGCGCTGGCAGAGCAGCCGGAGATTCGTTTTGTGATCTCCAACACCACTGAGGCAGGTATCACCTTCGATCCGAGCTGCAAGTTCACCGACGCACCGGCAAGTGCATACCCGGGCAAGTTGGTACAACTGTTGTTCCGTCGTTACAAGACCTTCAACGGTGATCCGACAAAGGGTTGGATCTTTATGCCGTGCGAGCTGATCTTCCTCAACGGTCACCACTTGAAAGATTGCATCCGCAAGTATATCGAGCTGTGGAAAGACGATTTCGGAGCAGACTATGCGGGCTTCAAAGAGTGGTTTGAGAAGTATAACTACGTTTGCGCTACCTTGGTAGACCGCATCGTACCGGGCTTCCCACGCAAGGATATCGCCGCTATTCAGGAGAAGGTGGGTTACAACGATAACCTCGTTGTACAAGCGGAGATCTTCCACCTCTGGGTAATTGAGAAACCCGAGAATATGAGTATAGAAGAACTCGAAGCCGAGTTCCCTGCAAACAAGGCAGGTTTGAACGTACTCATTGCTGAAAGTGAAAAACCCTACCACGAGCGTAAGGTGACGTTGCTCAACGGCCCGCATACCGTGCTCAGTCCTGTTACGTACCTGAGCGGCGTGAACATCGTTCGTGACGCTTGCAACCACGAGGTGCTGGGTAAGTACATCAACAAGGTGATGTTCGATGAGTTGCTCGAAACCCTCAATCTGCCGAAGGATGAACTGAAGGCTTATGGCGAGAGCGTACTGGAGCGTTTCAATAACCCGTACGTTGACCACGCTGTGACGAGCATCATGCTGAACTCGTTCCCGAAATTCGAGACGCGTGACCTGCCGGGCTTGAAGGTTTACCTGGAGCGTAAGGGCGAACTGCCGAAAGGCTTGGTACTCGGTTTGGCTGCTATCATCACCTACTACAAGGGTGGTGTACGTGCCGATGGCGCACCGATTGAGCCGAACGATGCACAGGAGATCATGGATCTACTCAAGCAACTCTGGGCTACCGGCGACAAACGCAAGGTGGCTGAAGGTGTACTCGGTGCAACCGACGTGATCTGGAAAGAAAGCAAGCAGGATCTCAACAAGATCCCGGGCTTGACAGATATGGTTGTTAAATTCTTGGAAGACATTGAGAAGAAGGGAATGTTAGAAACCGTTAAATCGATTCTCTAATATGACGAATATCTTGAAAATCCATCCTGCCGATAATGTGGTTGTAGCTATACAACCGCAATCGGCGGGTGCGGTTATTGAAGTGGATGGCAAGCAGATCACCGTACTCGAAGACGTGCCTGCCGGACATAAGATAGCCATCTGCGACTTGGCTGAGGGCGAGAATGTCATCAAGTACGGTTTCCCCATCGGGCATGCTCGTGAGGCAAAGAAAGCCGGCAGTTGGATGAATGAGAACAATATCAAGACCAACCTCGCAGGCTTGCTCTCCTATGAGTATCATCCCAAGGATGTTGTACTCAATATCCCCGATGAGAAACGTACCTTCATGGGCTACCGCCGCAAAGACGGTCAGGTGGGTATCCGTAATGAGGTTTGGATCATCCCGACGGTAGGTTGTGTCAATGGTATCATCCAGAAATGCGCCGAGCGTCTGCGTCAAGAGACCGGAGCAGACAATATCTTTGCTTTCCCGCATAACTACGGCTGTTCCCAGCTTGGTGACGACCACGAGAATACCAAGAATATCCTGCGTGACATGATTCATCACCCGAATGCAGGTGCTATCCTTGTTGTTTCGCTCGGTTGTGAGAACAACCAGCCGGATGTATTCCGTGAGTTCTGCGGCGAGATAGATGAAGAGCGCGTCAAGTTCGTCGTAACGCAGAAGATCCAAGGCGATGAGGTAGAGTACTGCATGCCGATCTTACGTGAACTCTATACCAAGACGATGCACGACAAACGTGTTCCGGTGTCCTTGAGTGAACTGCGAGTAGGATTGAAGTGCGGTGGCAGTGACGGATTCAGCGGTATAACCGCTAACCCGCTGCTCGGTTGCTTAAGCGACTGGCTCGTAGCACAAGGTGGCACGACTGTACTGACCGAAGTGCCTGAAATGTTCGGAGCGGAGACTATTCTGATGGATCGTTGTGCCAACCGTGAGCTGTTTGACCAGACGGTAAGCCTGATCAACGACTTCAAGGACTATTTCCTCAGTCACGGCGAGCCTGTGGGGGAGAATCCGAGTCCGGGTAACAAAGCCGGAGGTATATCGACCCTTGAAGACAAAGCCCTCGGTTGTACGCAGAAGTGCGGCACATCCCTCGTACGCGGCGTGATGGCTTACGGCGAGCGCTTGCAAGTCAAGGGACTGAATCTGTTGTCTGCACCCGGAAACGACCTTGTAGCCTCCACGGCATTGGCTTCCTCAGGTTGCCATATGGTGCTGTTCACCACCGGTCGAGGCACGCCGTTTGGCACCTATGTCCCGACAATGAAAGTATCCACCAATTCGAACTTGGCAAAGAACAAGCCGAACTGGATTGACTTCAATGCCGGTGTTATAGCGGAAGGCGAACCGATGGATCAGGTTGCACGACGTTTTGCTGACTATGTCATAGCGGTGGCTAACGGTGAGAAGACGAATAACGAGAAGAACGGCTACCATGAGATAGCCATATTCAAGAATGGTGTTACGCTGTAAGAATCTGGGAATGAATAAGTTCGTGCTAATAGCAACTGTCGTGTTGTCGGCTTGTACGTCTAACGCATATCTCCAACTCGCTGAGCAAGTGGCGCAATCCGAGATGAAGCATCATCCCGAGTTGTGGACATGTGACGGAGCGCAAAAACCCAAATGGGAATATACGCCTACACTGATGGCTCGGGCTTTCTTGGAGCTATACACAGCAACGGGCGATACAACCTATTTAACTCAAGCACAGCGTTTTGCGGATCAGTTCATCGGGGAGGACGGAACGATCTTGACCTACAAGAAGAGCCTGTATAACATGGATCGTATTCAAGGAGGTAATTTCCTGATCCTGCTCAATGCTATTAACCCGCAGCCGCAATATGCCATTGCCATTGAGACGCTGCGTGACCAGTTGCGTGAGCAACCGCGTACAGAGGAGGGCGGATTCTGGCACAAGCAGGTGTATGAGCACCAGATGTGGTTGGATGGATTGTTCACCGGCACAACGTTCTATGCCCGCTATGCGGGGTGGAAACCCGAACCCGAGGCGTGGAGCGACATAGCCAACCAGTTCGTCGTAGTGGACCAGCATACGCGCAAAGCCAACGGGCTGAATCACCACGGCTGGGACGAGAGCCGCCAGATGGCTTGGGCAGACTCGCTGACCGGTTGTAGTGCTGAGACTTGGGGACGAGCGGAAGGCTGGTACGTGATGGCGCTGTGTGATGTGCTGGAGTTGATGCCCGCAGACCAACCAGATAGGGGAGAACTCATCGCTATACTCAGTCGCGTCATGGAAGCACTGCTCACCGTGCAAGATCAAGACACGCACCTCTGGTATCAAGTGCCGGACAAAGGCGAACAAGAAGGTAACTACCTTGAGTCAACATGTTCCGCCATGTACGCATACGCGATGGCCAAAGGCGTGAACATAGGAGTGCTGCCTGACACCTACCGTGATGAGGCAAAACGGGTGATTGAAGGACTCAAGTCCAATAAGTTGCTGATGAACGATGACGGTACCTTGTCACTCATTGACTGCTGTGCTGTAGCCGGATTAGGTGGTAACCCTTTCCGCGATGGCTCGTTCGACTATTACATTCATGAGCGTATATGCGACAACGACCCGAAAGGTGTCGCCCCGCTCATACTTGCGTGTATCGAATTAAGCAAACAATAATTTTTTAAATATATCATGATGAAACGATTATTTTACATTTTAGCCGTAGTGTTACTGCCGATGATGGTGCAAGCCAAGGTGGTGACAGGTCAAGTCACAGACTCGAACGGCGAACCAATCATCGGTGCAAACGTGGTGGTTCAAGGCACAACGGCCGGCACAATCACCGATTTTGACGGAAACTATTCACTTGATGTGCCGGAGAATGCGACTTTGGTATTCTCGTATTTAGGAATGGTCACTCAAGAACTTCCGGTTACAGGTGAAACCCTCTCCGTTGTTCTCAAGGAGGACAACCAAGTGCTGGAAGAAGTGGTTGTCACCGGCTATGGCACGACCAAGAAACGTGATGTGGTCACCTCGGTCGCTTCAGTGGGTGCCGACCAATTAAAAGATGTGCCGGTTGCATCAGCCAGCGAGGCTTTGCAAGGAAAATTGGCGGGTGTGACCGTTACGACGACGGAGGGTGCTCCCGATGCAGATATCAAAGTCCGCGTGCGTGGTGGTACATCGTTGACCCAGAGCAATGACCCGTTGTACATTGTGGATGGTATGCCGGTGAGTTCGATCTCTGATATTGCTCCGAGTGATATCGCATCGATGGATGTCTTGAAGGATGCCGCGGCTACGGCTATTTACGGTGCGCAAGGTGCTAATGGCGTTATTATCATTACCACCAAAGATTCCGATTCGAATGACGATAAGATGGTTTTCCATGTTGACTATACGGGGTATATCGGCTGGAAGAAGATTGCGAAGAAATACGAGGTGATGGATCCGCGTGATTTTGCATTGATGCAATACGAGTGGGCTTCAATGAAGTATAAAACAATCGATCCGGCTAATTCGGATTTGCGTGGCCAGTTCTACGCTTATTTCGATAAATTATACAATGACACAAAGTATAAAACTCCATCTGAGGTTAAGACGACTCCAATCAGTACACTGTTAGCAGAATATGAAGATGCTTCGTTGCACGAGTTCATTGATTGGCAAGACCGCACGTTCGGTCGTACCGGTTTTAACTCGAATCAATCGGTTAGTATGAGTGGCGGCAATAGGAATGCGAACTTCACTCTTTCCTACAACCGTGTGGATGACAAGGCAATCATGGAGCAATCAAACTACACACGTAATAATGTTTCTGCGAAAGCAAAGTTCAAACCGTTTAAGGATTTCACGGTAGGTTTCACGACCCGCTATACGTCTACCGAGGTGTTAGGTTCGGGATCGAATGCAGTGAAGGATAACGGTACCGCTACGGAATCGCGTTTGCGTAACTGCGTGGTATATACTCCGACAACGCTTTTGGCAAAAGATGACGGAACAGGAGGAGAAGAAGATGAAACGTTTGGCTCGCTGTATGATCCGATCACGACGATTCGTGACAACTACAAATTGAAGACCGATAAGAAATGGAATATCCAAGGATACGTGAGTTACAAGTTCGCCAAACATTTCACGGCTCGCGTGGATATAGGATATGAGAATCGTCATATACGCACCGATCGCTATTATGGTCCGACCACTTATTATGCACGTAATACCGGACGTCCGGGTATTGATGGGGGAACGGCGCAGATTCAGGTGAAAGACGAATATACGTCCACATTAACCAACCATAACACCTTGGAGTGGAAACAAACATTCGACTCAAAACACAATGTGAGTGTGCTGGTCGGAGAGGAGACCGTGATACGTAAAGGCGAAAACCGATTGGAGAATGGCTTTGGTTATAAAGGCAGTTACGATGTTCTTAATGGCGAGATCTTCAATTACTTAGGCCAGGCTGCTTACAGTGAGTTTGAGAATTATGTGTATCCGCGTGATAACCAACTTTCGTTCCTTGCCAGGGCTAACTATGATTACAAGGGACGTTATTATATTACCGGCACTTTCCGTGCGGACTGCTCTACTCGTTTCGCGAAAGGAAACCAGTGGGGGTATTTCCCCTCGGCAGCTGTTGCTTGGCGTATGTCGGATGAGGAGTTTATGCAAGACGCTTCTTCTTGGTTGAGCAACCTCAAATTCCGCTTGTCGTTAGGTATGGCCGGTAACAACAACGTAGATTTAGGATACTTACACCCTGATTTCCTGTCGCAATCGATGACGTATTTTGACATGGGACAAGGTACGAGTAATATATTGGTAGTAGGTGGAAGCGATAAAATTGCTTCTAACCCGAACTTGAAATGGGAAACGACAATCACGCGTGACTTCGGTATTGATTATGGTTTCTTTAACGAGCGTTTGACCGGAACAATCGATCTGTATTGGAATACAACGAAGGACCTAATCATTCGTCAGAATATGCCGGCACGTTATAATTTCCAATACCAGAATATCGGTTCTACGCGCAATATGGGTATGGAGTTCTCTATAAAGGGTATAATCCTGGATAGAAAGTCGAAGAACTTGAGTTATAACTTAAGCGTTGATGCCAATATCTCTTTCAATAGGACGCGTGTTGAGGATTTAGGTAACATGTCCTCGATGTTAGCGCAGACGAGTTGCTTTGGCTCATCGGAATATCTGACAACAGCAGAGTTCCTGTTAGAAGTCGGGCAACCGGTAGGTAATGTGATCGGTTACGAGACGGACGGTTACTATACGGCTGCGGACTTCCAAAGTTATGTACCCAGTACGCATACTTGGGGCTTAGCAGATGGTGTGCCGAATTACGGAGACGGATTCTTAACGAACAGCCCGGTTCCGGGTTCCATTAAGTTTAAAGACCAAAACGGAGACGGGGTGATTGATGAAAAAGACAAAGTGGTATTAGGAAATACCGTTCCGACGCATTCGGGTGGTTTCAATCTGAATTTCAATATCGGGGGAGATAAATGGGGTAAGTTTGATTTAGCTGCGAATTTCACATTTGCGTTCGGCAACAAGATCCTGAATCTCTCGAAGATGGAATATACGACGGTAACGGAGAAAACGAAGATGCGTAACTTGATTTCAACCATGGCATTTAATAACCGTTATTCGCTGTATAATGCTAATGGATCGTATTTACCGGACATATATGCTACTTCAGCTCTGATGTTCGGTGACGCATATTCTGCTTTTGCACAACAGTTGGATCAAGCTAATGCTGATAAGGGCGCGAATACATATAGTCCTATTATGTCGCATTACGTGGTTACGGATCAACATATGGAAGATGGTTCGTTCTTGCGTTTGAATCAGTTGACACTCGGTTATTCATTGCCGAAGGTTTGGATGGAGAAGACAAAAGTGATTAGCAATATCCGCGTATACGTTCAGGGTACGAATTTATTCTGCGCAACGAAGTATAGCGGTTTGGATCCGGAGGTAGATACCCGTTCGAGCAAGAATCCGCTGACACCGGGTGTTGATTTCTCTGCTTATCCCAAGAGTCGCGGAGTCAATGTAGGTTTAAATATTCAATTTTAACAACCGTAAATAATTAGAGTTATGAAGGCAAAATATTTGATTTTAGGTGCACTTGCACTTACATTGATTGCTTGTGAGCCGAATTTCTTTGAAACAGAATCTCCTTCGGCAATGGACGAAGCAGTCTTCAAGTCAACCGACCTCACGGCGCAAGCTATCGGAGCTATCTATAATACATTCGGAGAGGATAAGTCGTTTCGTAACCGTCTTTGCGGTGGTTATGTGGCGATGAACACCGATATTGAGCATTGCTCTAAAACGGAAGATGCAGAGTATGCAGCCTATAACATGACCGGTGGAACGGGTAACTTATCTACATCGAATGGTAAGGATCCGTGGGCTTATCTCAACTCGGCAATCGAACGGGCAAATGTAGTGATTGATGGTATTCGCCAGCATTCGGATACAACGGATCAGACGTTCCGGTACCTGTTAGGTGAAGCCTTGACACTGCGTGCATTCTGTTATCTGGAGATGGTGAAGTTATGGGGAGATGTGCCGGCCAGTTTCGAGTCCTTTAACGGCTATAACCCGGATGTACTCTATACCGCCAAGCAAGACCGTAATGTGGTGTATAACCAATTGCGTATTGACCTCAAAGATGCGGCGAATTTGCTACCTTGGTCGGCTCAATGCCCGGGTAATGCGGCTAATTATACAGGTCGTCCGAGTAAAGCCTTAGCATTGGGCTTGTTGGCGCGAATGGATCTGATGTATGCCGGTCTGGCCATGCGTCCGGATGTGTTCACCGTAGGTGGAACGCGCGCATGTTCAGTTCAGTATAATGTTAAAGACGCGGATGTTCGTAGGGAATTATATCAAGAGGCCGTTTGGGCATGTGCACAAATCATCAAACAAGAGAGCTTCAAGTTCAAAGATGATTTCGCAGATGTGTTCAAAGATTTGTGTAAGGATGTTACCGACTACTCCAAATCGGAATGGATTTGGGCACTGCCGTTCTTGGATGGAGCACGCGGACAAGTGTTGGCCTTGACGGGCAATAAGATGTCCAGTAACTGTCCAGGTGCGCTGATCAATACAATCTCGTATGGCTCAGGAAACAATAACAACGCAAAAACGCAGGCGATGATAGAGATAGTGCCGACTTTCTACTACGCATATGACAAAGCGGATAAACGTCGCGACATAACTATTCTGCCTTGGACATGGGAGTATGACAATGGTGATGGTATGGCTTCGTCTTATACTGACGTCGTCTTCCCCGGTGTGGATGCAGCGGATAAGAAACTCTATCAGAAGCAATCCAACGCAAGTCAAATGTATTTGGGCAAACTGCGTGTAGAGTGGATGGAACGCAGTTATGCATCTAACGAGGACTGCATTGATATGCCGGTACTTCGTTATGCAGATATTCTGCTGATGTTCGCAGAAGCGGCAATTGGTTCCAAAGAAGGTAATGCTCCGAGTGAGTTGTATGGAATAAGCGCGCAGGAGTGCTTTGATAAAGTTCGCGAGCGCGCAGGCTTGGCTTCCAAACCGCTGAGTTTCAATGCTATTGTTGACGAGCGCGCATTTGAGTTCTGCGGAGAGAACATCCGTAAGTATGACTTGATGCGTTGGGGATTACTGAAGGAGCGTTTGGAGAAAGCGCAATCAGATGTGTATGACTTGCAGAAGGGAGTAGGGGCTTATGCCGGCCGTCCGGATTCGGTTTATTTCCATTATACCCGTAATGACAATTATTCGCAGATAGGAGCAGCGTTTGTATTTGATCGCTTTGTGGGAATCGATTTGGATGCTGAACGTCCGGCTGAGTATGATAAGGCAAACGGATGGGTAGCTAAATCATTCTTTACGAAGGACGATGACCCGGTCATCAATACAGAAAATTGGTATCTGTATGTTCCGGGTGCACATATTGACATGCATCAGTATTGGCCGATTTTTGATGTAAACATCGCTTCTTCAAACGGTACTCTTTGGAATGATTATGAATATTAAATCAAGCATATTACTTGTCGGTTTGACCTTGTGCCTTTGCGCTTGCAAAGGTGAGGAACCGAACCCCACACCCACTTCATCCGTGCCGGCATTTCCCGGCGCGGATGGAGGAGGTAAATACGCTACGGGAGGCCGTGGCGGTGTGGTGATGCATGTGACGACATTGGAAGATGCAAAAGATCCGAATACAGGTCAACCGCTTATCGGAACTTTGCGCAAAGCAATTCAGACGGATGGTACGCGTACGATAGTATTCGATGTGGCGGGTACGATTCATTTGACCAAGCAATTGGAAATCGCGAGCGGAAATGTGACCATAGCCGGTCAGACTGCACCCGGTGACGGTATTTGTATTGCCGGTTACCCGGTCGTGGTAAAGGCGAGCAATGTGATTATTCGTTTCTTGCGTTTCCGTATGGGGGATCAAAATAATGTGGAAGGCGATGCGTTGTCCATTAATGATAACCAGAATATCATCATTGATCACTGTTCGTTCTCCTGGAGCACGGATGAGTGCGTAAGTTGTTATGGCAACACCGATTTCACATTGCAGTATTGCTTCATTACCGAAAGTTTGCGTAAATCCGTTCACGTTAAGGGAAATCATGGCTACGGAGGTATATGGGGAGGTACGAACGCATCCTTCCATCATAATCTGCTCGCTCACCACGACAGCCGAAATCCCCGTTTTGACCATTCGTACGTAAACAATCGCTGCTTTGGTCCGGTGGACTATGTCAACAATGTGGTCTATAACTGGGGCGGCAATTCTACTTACGGCGGTGAAGGTTACGATCAGGTTCGAAAGATTAATATGGTCAATAACTATTACAAGTATGGCCCCGCAACAAGTAAGAAGAATCGTCTGGTTGATCCGACCGTCAGCTGTTCTTTCTGCTCTGATGGACATAGCCTGATTCCCGGTAAGTTCTGGTTGGACGGAAACTTTATGTTCAATGATCCCAATGTCACGGCTGACAATTGGAAAGGCTCAACTCAACAGGGAACTAACGTCAAAGCCTCTGCCCGCTGGACAGAGGGACTGACTATGCTCACAAGCGAGCAAACTGCTGAACAAGCATGTGAGACCGTGCTGGCGAAAGCCGGTTGTTCGCTCCATCGCGACATCATTGATGCGCGTATTGCTGATGAGGTGCGTAAGGGGACATACACCTACACCGGTTCAAATGGTTCGACCAAAGGATTGATTGACTCACCGACAGATGTGGGTGGATATCCGGATCTGGCCGCAGGTGAAGCACTTACTGATACCGATCGGGACGGCATGCCTGACGTATGGGAAGATGCGAACGGCCTTGATAAGACATCTTCTAAAGATGGTGGTTCTTATACGCTCGATAAGAATTATACCAATCTGGAAGTTTATATGAATAGTTTGGTACAATATCTGTTCTAAACGAATGAACACAATTATTAAACGAATATGAGACATCTATTTCTTTCTGTTTTGACGCTGGTCAGTGTAATGGCTCTCGCGCAAACCAAGTACTCGCATTACTATACGAATTTGCCATGCGCAGTGGAGCAAGTACAAGAAGTCGTTATCCCTGACTACACCGTCAACATCGTTGACTTCGGAGGTGTGGGAGACGGACAAACTGATTGCTCTGAAGCCTTTGCAACTGCGCTCAAACATCTGAAGAAACAAGGCGGAGGGCACCTCATCGTTCCTGACGGCAAGTGGCTTACCGGTCCCATTAAGCTCATCAGCAATTTTGATCTCCATCTTGCTGACAATGCGACTATAGTTTTCTCGCCAAACAAGGAATTGTATGTGCAACCTTCCGATACACTGCGTGACGGAAGCAAGAAATGCCATGCACTCATACACGGCTCCAAACTCGAGAATGTGGCCATCACCGGTCACGGTACACTCGACGGACAAGGTATCTACTGGCGTCCTGTGAAGCAAAAGAAAGTGACCGAAGGAATATGGTACAGCTTGTTGGAGATGGGGGGGACCGTACAGCAGGACGGTAATAGCAAGAACTGGAAAGTGTGGTATCCGTTCAATCTGAATAAGGATCTTAGCGTTCCTAATATTGCAGCAGATGCCATCACCCAAGAGAAAATGCGACCGCATTTGGTTAATATCACTGACTCACGTAATGTGCTGATGGAGAATGTACATTTGCTTAATTCCCCGAAGTTCCATTTCGTGCCGACGCGAATACAGAACCTCATCATTGACGGTGTCAACATCCGCTGCCCGCATTGGGCGCAGAACGGTGATGCTATGGACCCGGGTAATGTACAAGTAGCACTTATCGTTAACTGCAATATATCCTGCGGTGATGATGGTATTTGTATGAAAGGCGGCGTGGGCGAGAAGGGTGTCGAGGCAGGACCACAACGCGACTTCCTCATTTGCAACGATACCGTCTATCGCGCACACGGTGGATTCGTCATCGGTTCCGAGTTCAGCGGTGGTATGCAACGACTCGTTGTCAAAGATTGCCGATTCGAGGGAACAGACATCGGTTGCCGCTTCAAATCGGCTCCCGGGCGAGGCGGTTGGTGCGAGGATATATACTGCTACGATATCATCATGAAAGATATCATCGAGTCTGCTTTCCTTATCCAATCCGGCTATGCTGACCGCGGAGCAGGAGTCAGCGCAACCGACAAAGATAATAAGGAAGCATTCTTCCCTGATTGGTCAAACATCACCTTCCGCAATATAACCTGCATCGGTTCCAAACAAGCCGTTGATATTCAGGGACTCAAGGGAAAACCCGTGCACAACGTACTCTTTGACAACGTGACTGTTATTGGTAACAAAGGCGGAATCAAAATAGAGTGGGCGGAGAATATCAAGTTCCTCAACTGCAATATCAACCCCAAGCCAATGCCTATTGAGGAGTACAAGAAAATCAAAAACGTCATCTATAACGGTGACATAGTGGAATAATTATTGGTATGAACAAGTTCCTTTCTCTTATCTTTTCGGCGCTTATCCTTACCGCCTGCGCTGGCAAACCGGAGTATCAGACTACCCGTCAGGTAGATATTGACGGTCTGACCCGCTCGGCTGCATTCGCTATGCCGCGAGTTAGCTTGCCGCAGTTTGCTAATCGCACCTTCTCTGTGCTGGACTACGGTGCTGACCCTACAGGCGCAACGCTGTCCACCGATGCCATCCAACGTGCTATCAATGAGTGCTCTGCTGCCGGTGGAGGTACGGTGGTTATACCCGAAGGTATATACCACACCGCACCGCTAACCCTCAAATCCAATGTCAGACTCTATACCGACTATAACTGTTTCGTCCTGTTCTCGCATGACCTGAGTTTGTACGAGATCCATGATGAGTGGTTCGAGGGTATCCCTACCAAACGTTGCACCAGCCCGCTCAATGCGCAGGGTGCCGAGAATATAGCCATCACCGGTCATGGTACGTTCAACGGCAACGGCGATTGGTGGCGACCGGTCAAGAAGCCTAAGATGTCTGAAACGCAGTGGAAGAGTCATCTCAAAGAGAAAGGCGGTATTGTTGCCGAGAACAACATCTGGTATCCCGACTCAGGCTCAATCGTAGCGCAATCCTACTGTGTTGACCAGAATGTGCCAGTCATCAATGATGATGCCCTCTGGGCGCAAGTCAAATCGTTCCTGCGTCCCGTACTTCTGCATTTTGTGGGATGCCGGAATATTCTGTTGGAGGGTGTAACCTTTGAGAACTCACCGGGGTGGAATGTGCATCCCATGTGCTGCGAAAATCTGGTTGTCAATAGCGTCACCATCCGCAACCCTTGGTATAGCCAAAACGGTGACGGCATTGATATTGAGTCATGCAAGAATGTAGTGATAGCTAACTCCACCTTCGACGTAGGCGATGATGCCATCTGCATGAAGTCCGGTAAGGATAAGCCCGGACGAGATCGTGGCATACCTACCGAGAATGTCGTGGTCGATAACTGTGTGGTTTATCACGGTCACGGAGGGTTTGTATGCGGATCGGAGATGTCGGGAGGAATAAAGAATGTTGAGGTGCGCAAGAACTTGTATATCGGTACGGATGTCGGCCTGCGGTTCAAGTCCACACGTGGACGTGGTGGAGTGGTCGAGAACATCTACATCAAAGATGTCAACATGGTCAACATCCCCAACGAAGGGCTGATATTTGACCTCTACTACGGTGGCAAAGGATCCGGTGAAGAGACTGAGGAAGAGCTGGCGGCGCGCATGAGTGCCGAAGCACCCGAGGTCAGTGAAGAGACTCCGGCTTTCCGCAACATCGTCATCGAGAATGTCAAAGGAGCCAACATCAAGAAGGCAATCCTGTTCAACGGACTGCCGGAGATGAAGATTCAGAACGTTACCCTGCGCAATGTCACCATCAGTGCGAAAGAAGGAGCATTGTTCCGCCAAACCGACGGCTTGACGCTTGATAACGTACAAATATCGGTAACCAAAGGCGAACCACTCATATTTGCTCCTACTGTTGAGAATGTTAAGATCAACTAAAATACTAGGACGCTTAGGATTCCTATGGAGCCTAGGTTTCCTGGTTTCCTGCTCCCCGAGAGTGGCAACCTCTTTCTGGCGAATCGGTACATCCGCCGACTCGACAAGGGTAGGCTATGCTGTATTGCATGAGGGCAAGAAAGTTCGTCACTGCTATCCCATCACCCGGTGGACAGACACCCCGGACAAGGATACCTACCATAGCCTGCATCACCATGGCGTGGCTGTGGAGAGCGAACAGATGGCGTACCGCATCTATTTCGACAAGAAACAGACCATCGACCCATATTGCAAACGCACACCTGGGCTCGAGTTGGCGCAAAGTTACTGGTATCCCAACGACAGCCTCTTGGCTGCCGGTTACGGCGATGATATACTACGCGTTTCAGGCACGGTTGGTGTCGGCTCGGTTAAGTATTGGAACGGGGAGAAACACGTTCACATTGAACCCGTAGCCGAGCGTTCGCAGCGCATCGTACAGCAGTCGCATGACAAAGCTACCGTTGAGGTGGCTGTCAAGCAGTGGGAGATTGAGGACAAAAAAGTGGACATGGCAGTACAATATACGCTTTGTGCCGGACATCGCGATATGCGATGCGATGTCAACCTCAGCAGTCCCGTTGCCGGACTATGCACCGGTGTTCAGGCTATACCCGTCAAATCAGTCAACCCCGAATGGACGCACCTTGAGTTGCCTAACGGAGTGCTGCTCGCATCGTGGGGAACAGACTATCCGGTGAATGATACCGTCAAATATGCAAAAGAAACGGTGGGCTTAGCCGTGTTCATTCCCAAGCAGTATGCCGGAGATCTCGTTCATGACCAATCCAACCAACTCTGCCTTCTCAAGCAGTCACAAACCAAAAATCACAAATCACAAATGTGTGCATCAGCACACTTCTACCTCACCTGCGTCGGTGCTACCAAGGAGGCTAACCCCGTGGCTACCAACATGACAGAATGGTTGACATACCTGCGCAACTGGGCTGCCAAACTGAAATAATAAATTATAAAATTTTAATACTATATGAACAATCCTTTTTCATTGGAAGGTAAGAATGCATGGATCACAGGCGCTTGCTACGGGATCGGTTTTGCTATTGCTAAGGCATTTGCCGGAGCAGGGGCTAAGGAAATTATCTTTAATGCCCGCAGTGAAGAGGCTATCGCTAAAGCAATCGATGACTACCACGCGGAGGGCATTATGAACGTGCACGGATATGTGTGCGATGTCACCGATGAGAATGCTGTCAAGGCTCTTGTTGAGCGCATTCATGCCGAGGTCGGACAAATCGACATCCTCGTCAACAACGCCGGTATCATCAAGCGCATCCCCATGCACGAGATGAAGCGATCGGAGTTTCAGGCTGTCATAGACATCGATCTGGTCGCCCCGTACATCGTCAGCGCAGCTGTGTTGCCCGAGATGATGGAGCGCCGCGAAGGCAAGATTATCAACATATGCTCCATGATGTCCGAGCTCGGTCGTGAGACCGTCAGCGCCTACGCGGCTGCCAAGGGTGGATTGAAGATGCTTACCCGTAACATCTGCTCCGAGTACGGTGCATACAACATCCAGTGCAACGGCATTGGCCCGGGTTACATCGCTACCCCGCAAACAGCCCCGCTGCGTGAGCGCCAAGCCGACGGCAGTCGTCATCCGTTCGACTCGTTCATCTGCGCCAAGACGCCTGCCGGGCGCTGGCTCGAACCCGATGAACTCGGCGGACCGGCTGTCTTCCTCGCCTCACACGCTTCCGATGCAGTCAATGGTCACATTCTCTACGTCGATGGCGGAATCCTCGCCTATATCGGAAAACAACCAGAATAATGAAAAAGATTCTACTTTTCGCTATAGCATTGTTGACCCTTGCTGCTTGCCAGACTCAACAGGAAGCCAAGGTCTATGGTCGCTACGTGCCAGAGCGCAAGGATGACTTTGCTTGGGAGAACGAGTACGCGGCGTTCCGCCTCTACGGTGCAGCCCTCAAGCCTGAGAACCCAAGCAACGGTGTTGACCTATGGCTCAAGAACAGTCCCGCGCTCGTCATCGACACGATGTACGGACGCGAACTCCGCGACCATCGTCCCTACCACATCAACTACGACGGCAACCTCGATTGCTACAAGGTGGCTCACACCTGCGGTGCTGGCGGTCTCGTCGTTATAGCCGATGAGCAGACTTGGATAGGTGGTCCTTACGATCGTTGGGAGATCATCGAACAGACACCCGACCGCTTCGTCTTCCGCCTGGAGTACGACAGCCTGCTCGTTGCCGGACAAATACTCCGCGAGTCGCTCACCATCACCGCAGAGGCGGGACAGTTGCAGAATAAAGCGGAGGTGGTACTCACGAGTGATCAGCCGTCAGCTATTAGCACTCAGCTCTTGGTGGGTGGCGGAATCTATCTGCATGACACGGTGGACTACTACCTGACGATTCCCGAGGTTGGGTATGTCTTTTATGAGGAAGATGCGCTCAGCGACAAACAGGCGGCTCGCATGAACTACGAATACAACGGTAGTACCAGTCAAGGACGCATCCAGATCTCTGTAAAAACACCCGGCGCTACACTGACGGATATCGTGGACGGTAACTTAGTCGCCGTCCGCCCCTATGAGCTCGGCGACACGCTCACCTATTACTTCGGTGCAACGTGGAGCGAGTGGCATAATTAACAACTTAACAGTTTAACAATTTAACAATACAATGAAAACAAACTACGAAGTACGTTACGCCTCCAATCCTGTGGATGCCAAGTCGTACGATACCACGCGTCTGCGCCATGACTTTCTCATCGAGCGCGTGTTTGCACCCAATGAGGTGAATATGGTCTATTCGATGTACGACCGCATGATTGTCGGCGGCGCTATGCCTGCCGGCGAGAGCCTGCTGCTCGAGGCTATCGATCCCCTCAAGGCTCCGTTCTTCCTTACCCGCCGTGAGATAGGCATCTTTAACGTAGGCGGCAAAGGTCGCGTCATTGCAGGTGACCACAGCTACGAACTTGATTACAAGGAAGCCCTCTACCTCGGTCGCGGTGATCGTGAGGTGCGTTTTGAGAGCCTTGATGCAGCCCGTCCTGCACTGTTCTACTTCAACTCCGCTACCGCTCACTGCACTTATCCGGATAAGAAGGTCACCAAGGCGGATGCCGTTGTCGCGCATATGGGGAGCCTTGAGATGTCCAACGAACGTGACATCAACAAGATGCTCGTCAACCAAGTCCTGCCGACCTGCCAACTGCAGATGGGTATGACCGAACTGGCTCCGGGTAGCGTCTGGAACACCATGCCCGCGCACGTTCACAGCCGTCGAATGGAAGCATACTTCTACTTCGAGGTGCCTGACGACCAGGCAGTCTGCCACTTCATGGGCGAGGTCGAAGAGACGCGCCACATATGGATGCGCGGCAACCAAGCCGTGCTCTCACCCGAGTGGTCGATCCACTCCGCGGCCGCAACCCATAACTACACTTTCATCTGGGGTATGGGCGGCGAGAACCTCGACTACGGTGACCAGGACTTTAGCAAAATAACTGATCTTAAATAATTATCCTATGAGTACACAACAAAAACTTATGACCAACTGGCGTTGGGTCATGTGTGCGATGCTTTTCTTCGCCACTACGGTCAATTATATGGACCGCCAAGTGCTGTCCTTGACCTTTAAAGAGTTTATTCAACCCGAATTCCACTGGACGGACTCCGACTACGGAACGATTACCGGTGTGTTCTCTATAGCGTATGCTATCTTCTGCCTCTTCGCCGGTAAGTTCATCGACTGGATGGGCACGAAGAAAGGCTATCTCTGGGCGATCATCGTTTGGTCGCTCGGCGCTGTACTGCATGCAGGCTGCGGCTTTGTAACCGAGCATATCGTTGGCTTGGAGAGCAAGCAGGCTTTGTTGGAAGCGACAGGCACGATAGTGAGTAGTATATCGATGGTGAGCGTCTATTTGTTCCTCGCTTGCCGTCTGATCCTCGGATTGGGTGAAGCGGGTAACTTCCCCGCAGCCATCAAGGTAACCGCTGAGTATTTCCCGAAGAAAGACCGGGCATTTGCTACCGCCCTGTTCAATGCCGGTGCGTCGGTAGGTGCGTTGGCTGCTCCGGCAACTATCCCTCTGCTCGCCAAGAGCCTCGGCTGGGAGATGGCGTTCATCATCATCGGTGCATTAGGCTTCATCTGGGCTGGTATCTGGATCTTTGTCTATGACAAACCGATGGAGTCCAAGCACGTGAATGCTGCTGAGTTGGAGTATATACAACAAGACGATGAAAAGCAGTCAGCCGTCAGCAGTCAGCCGTCAGACGAAAAACAAATGTCGTTTGGCGAGGCATTCAAGCACAAACAGACATGGTCGTTTGCGTTTGGTAAGTTCATGACCGATGGCGTATGGTGGTTCTTCCTGTTCTGGGCACCGGCTTATTTCCAAGACCAATATGGTATCAAAGCTTCTGACCCGCAAGGTATAGCCCTGATCTTCACGCTCTATGCGATTGTGACGGTGATTTCCTTGTTCGGCGGTTACCTGCCCAAGATCTTTGTAGAGAAGCATGGTATGGAGCCGTATGCAGGGCGTATGCGCGCAATGCTCATCTTCGCATTTTTCCCATTGTTCGCTCTTTTCGCACAACCTCTTGGTGGCGTGTACGGACCGTGGGCTGTAGCTATCATCATCGGTATTGTCGGTGCAGCGCACCAATCCTGGTCGGCGAATATCTTCTCCACCACAGGTGATATGTTCCCCAAGTCGGCTGTCGCTACCATCACCGGTATCGGCGCCATGGCCGGCGGTGTAGGGTCGTTCCTCATCAACAAAGGTTCAGGTATGCTTTTTGACCACGCTGCTGACATGGGCGAAGCGTTCAGGTTCGCAGGCTTTACCGGCAAACCTGCAGGCTACATGATCATCTTCTGCATATGCGCTGTCGCATACCTCATCGGCTGGTGCGTCATGAAAGCCCTCGTGCCCAAGCATCAACCCGTTGTTGTAAAATAATCTACATTCATTATCAAAAACAAACGGCTCACTTCGGTGAGTCGTTTGTTTTCTTAAAGTAACTGTTGGTTTTCAGCGCTTGACCGGTGTAACTCTGTGGGCATTGCATGATCTGTTCGGGAGTGCCCTCGGCGACGATCCTGCCGCCGTCTTTGCCGCCTTCGGGACCGAGGTCGATGATGTGGTCGGCTGCCATGATCAGCGTGGGGTTGTGCTCAATGACTACCACGGTGTGACCTTTGCTGATCAACCGCTCCAGCGCATTGAGCAGCACAATCACATCGCTGTGATGCAGACCTGTGGTTGGCTCGTCGAAGATGAACATTGTCGGTTGGCTGTTCTCCTGTGCGATATACGAGGCGAGCTTTACGCGCTGGCTCTCACCGCCGGAGAGGGTGCTGCTTGACTGACCGAGCTTGACATATCCGATACCTACGTCTTGCAATGGCTTCAGTAGCCGAACAACTTTCGCACAATTATGTTCCGTGAAAAAGTCGATAGCTTCGTCCACGGTCAAATCGAGAATATCGTAGATGTTCTTGCCGCCGAAGGTTATTTCCAAAACATCTTGTTTGTATCGTTTGCCATGGCAGTGCTCGCACTCGATGACGATGTCCGCCATGAATTGCATCTCAATGGTTATCGTGCCCTCGCCCTGGCACTCCTCGCAGCGCCCTCCCGGGGTGTTGAACGAGAAGTGCGCCGGTGTGAAGCCCATCTGCTTCGAGGCCTGCTGGTCTGCGAAGAGTCGGCGTATCTCGTCGAACGCTTTCATGTACGTCACGGGGTTCGAACGCGAGGATTTGCTTAATGGGTTCTGGTCAACAAACTCCACGTCTCTAATGAGGTGCATGCTGCCTTTCAGGCTACCATAGTCGCCTGTGTGTTCGGCGGCTATACCGCCGTAGTGCTTCTTCAGGGCGGGGTAGAGCACCTTGCTCACCAGCGACGATTTGCCGCTGCCGCTGACGCCTGTGATGACGGTGAGTACGCCAAGCGGGAACTTGACGTTGAGATTTTGCAGGTTGTTCTCGGCTGCACCGATGATCTCGATGTAGTTACTCCAATGCCGGCGCTCTGGCGGTATAACCGAGGGGAACTGCTGCAGTCGCGGCTTGCCGACATAGGTGATCTCACCGCCGTGGCTGCCTGCCTTAGGACCAATCTCTATCATGTGATCCGCTGCCATCATGATATCCTCGTCATGCTCAACGACCACGATGGTGTTACCCAGGTCGCGCAATTCGTGCAGCACATGGATGAGCCGTTGCGTGTCGCGTGCATGCAGACCGATAGACGGTTCGTCCAGCACATAGAGCGAGCCTACCAGACTGCTACCCAAGGATTTGGCGAGGTTAATACGCTGGCTCTCACCGCCCGAGAGCGTGGATGCCATTCGGTTAAGCGAGAGATAACTGAGTCCTACATCGTGCATGAACTGCAGGCGACTCTTGATCTCCATGATCAGTTCGCTCATGCCGGCAAGATGTTTGTCGCCGGCAGATTGCAGTTGTTCGAGATGCGTAATCCACTCCATAACCTCGCTCTCGGGCATCGCCGCAACATCGGTAATTCTCTTGCCGCCAACCCACACATATTCCGCCTCTTTCCTCAGACGCATACCACGGCAGTCCGGGCAGGTGGTCTTACCCTTGAAACGTGCAAGCATAACGCGGTACTGAATCTTTGCGTACTGGTCTTTCTCTAACATGCGGAAGAAGTCGTTCAGTCCGCGGAAATACGCGTTGCCCGTCCAGATGAGTTGTTTCTGTTCGGGTGTGAGGGCGTAGAACGGGGTATGTATAGGGAAGTCGAACTCCGCGGCGTGGCGGATCAACTCATCGCGCCAGGCGCTCATCTTCTCACCACGCCAGCAGGTTATGGCATCTTCGTAGATACTCTTGGACTTGTCGGGCACCACCAGATCGGCATCGATGCCGATGATGTTGCCGAAGCCGTTGCATGTCGGGCACGCGCCGAGCGGGTTGTTAAAGTTAAACAGATGTTCGGTGGGTTCGATGAAATGGATACCGTCAGCCTCGAAGCGTTCGGAGAAATGCACCATCTGAATATTGTCCGCTGATTGCTGATTGCTGATTGCCGGTAGTTCAACGCGCAGGTAGCACTCACCTTTGCCTTCGAAGAACGCAGTCTGTATGGAGTCCGCAAAGCGGTTCTCGGTGGCTTGCTCGCCATCGGCGATGATGCGGTCCACGAGCAGATAGACGTTGCTTATGTCGCTTATCAACTCCGGGCTCAAGCTACTGCTCAATCGCAGTATATCCGCACTGCCGTCTTCGAGTACATGCAGCAGTCGCGAATAACCCTCGCTCAGCCATGCTGCGGCGCGGGCTTGGAGATTGTCTTGCTCCGCTAACTCGCTCATCCGCTCATCCGCTAACCCGTTAACCGCTGCCAGCAGCATCACTCTGGTGCCGTTTGGCAGGGAGCGCAGGTAAGCAAGCACATCGGCTACGGTGTGACGTTTGACTTCTGCGCCGCTCACGGGCGAGATCGTCACGCCGGCGCGCGCAAATAGGAGCTTCAGATAATCGTAGATCTCCGTGACGGTACCAACGGTAGAACGCGGATTGCGCGAACTGACTTTCTGCTCAATGGCTATGGCAGGCGGAATACCGTCAATCTGATCCACATCGGGTTTCTGCATCCGCCCGAGGAACTGCCGCGTATAGGCGCTCAGGCTCTCTACGTATCGGCGTTGGCCTTCGGCGTAGAGCGTGTCAAACGCAAGCGACGATTTGCCGCTGCCACTGACGCCGGTGATAACAACCATCTTGTCGCGCGGTATATCCACGCTCACGTTCTTGAGGTTGTTTGTTCGTGCGCCCTCAATATGGATCACTCCCTCAGCCAACTTCCACCTTTAATCTTTCAACTTTCAACTTTCAACTATTTAAGGTACTGCTCGCTCAATCGGTCGAGTAGGGCTTTCGTCTCGGGATCGTTCGGGTTACGCAGTTCTTTCGGCAATTTGGGTACGCGCAGTTGCATGCCCGGCATCACATGGTCGGGCGATTTCAGGCGGTCGCGGTTTACCTCGTAGATGAACACCCAGTAGGCTTTCTCACCGTAACGTTTCTTGGCTATCCAAGCCAGACGACTGTCTTGCCCGACTATCTCGTCGCGCTGAAACTCCGTGAACTTACGCTGCGAGTCATCGAGCCAGGGATTGGATGGTACTGCCGGAGCTTCCTGAATTTCCGGAGCTGCCGAAGTCTCTGAATTTTCTGGAGTTTCCGGAGCCTCTGCAGCCTCCGGAGTAGCCGGTGCTTCCGTGGGTTCTGTGAATTCCGCACTCGGCACTTGTTCGTCGGTGCTCACGCGCTGCTCGATGGTTGAGCGCATGCCGTCTGCCCAGTTGACAATCTGATGACGTAGCACGAAGTACGCGATAACCAGCAGCATAGCGAACACGCCGATGGTGATCAGTCCTGTCAGCCACGGATTAAACGGCTTGGCAGGGGCTTTCGGAGTGGCTGTCGGTTGTTCTGGAGATTCCGGCTGTTCTGGAGAAGCTGGAGCTTCCTGAATATCCTGAATATCCGGAATAACCGGAGCTTCCGGAATAATCGGAATTACCGGAGCCTCCGTGGGTTCCGTCGGTTCCGTACTCATTGCACTGAGTTCGCCCAGAATATCTTTGATCTCTTCGGCTTGCTCGCCAAGTTTCTGCAGCGGGTCAATATCCTCTGATCGCTGATTGCTGGCAGCCGATTGCTTCGTGTTGCCGGCGGTGAACACTACTTTCTTATATCCGTCAATCGTGAACCGTTCGCCGTTGGCTACGTTCACGCTCTCGCGTGCGGGTACATCCTGTATGGCGAAGGTGCCCAGACCGTTGACGGTCACCTTGCCGTCTTTCTGTAATCCGTCCTGAATACTGCCGGTCAGGGCGTTGAGGAAGTCGTCTGCTACCTTCTCACTCACTCCTGCGCGTGCACTCAATGCACGACGCAATGCTACTAATGTCAAATGCTCTGCCATAATCTTTCAACTTTCAACATTCAACTTTCAGCGTTATTCACGGTGTTCTTCAGCCTGTTGTTGGCTCGGAAAGTCCACACCTGTTTGGCGGGGACCTCCGTCTTCTTACCGTTACGCGGGTTAGTTACTGTGCGTGCTTTGCGCGCGCTTACGCTGAGCGAACCGAAATGCTGGATCTTCACGTCGCCGCCATCTTTGAGCGTCTGGGTGATGATCTGCACGGTCTGATGCAGCAACTGCTCCGTTGCCTGCTTGGTCAGTGCCGCCTTCTGCGACACGGATTGTATAAGGTCTTTGTTTGTCATAGTCTTTCTCCATACAGGTCCACGCCTTCGTAGCCTGTTATCTTGATGTCATAAAATTCGCCCACTTTCAGCTGATTGCTGATCAGCACTTCGCAGTCCACCTCCGGTGAGTCGGCTTCGGTGCGCCCGACGAAGTATTCGCCTTCCTCGCGGTCGATGATCACACGCCGGATAGTGCCTACTTTTTCTTCGCTCTTCTCGGCGGCAATCTGCTCTTGCAGGAGCATCAGTTCGTCGAGTCGCTGTTGTTTGATTTCTTCGGTGACATCGTCTTTGTAGTGCTTGGCGGCATATGTCCCTTCCTCCTCGCTGTAGGCGAAGGCGCCCATTCGGTCGAAACGCTGTTTCTGTACCCAAGTTTTGAGTGCCTCAAAATCCTCGTTGGTTTCGCCCGGGTGACCAACCATCAGCGTGGTGCGCAGTGTTATGTCCGGCACCTCGTGGCGTATACGTTCGAGCAATGCATCCTGTTCTGCGGCGGTTATGTGCCGTCGCATCAGGCTGAGCATGTGATCCGTGCAATGCTGCAGGGCGATGTCAAGGTACTTGCATACATTCTTGTGTTTTGCCATCACCGGCAGTATGTCGTACGGAAAATCCGTAGGGTAGGCATAATGCAATCGGATCCACTCCACACCCTCAATCTCCGCCATCTGGTCGATGAGCTCGGCTAACTTGTGCCCCTTATAAATGTCCAATCCGTAGGATGATAGGTCTTGTGCGATGACGTTGAACTCCTTCACGCCTTTGGCTACAAGCCAGCGTACTTCGTCGAGGATCTCGTCCATCGGTCGCGACTGATGCTGTCCCGTTATCAGCGGTATAGCGCAATACGAGCAGAAGCGGTTACATCCTTCGGATATCTTCACGTAGGTGTAGTGCGACGGTGTGGTGATCGTCCGCTCGTACGGAGCGCAACTCTTTTGTCTTTGATCGCAGCGGTCTTTTCCGTTTATTCCGTGTGTTCCGTACTCGGATAATTTTTCTATCAACTTTTCGTAATCGAACTTCCCGTACCAGCCATCCACTTCGGGGATCTCGTCGGTGAGCTCTTGCATGTAGCGTTGGCTCAGGCAGCCCATGACATACAGCTTGCGCAGCTTGCGCCGTTTCTTGCGCTCAACCATGCTCAGGATCATGTTCACGCTCTCCTCCTTGGCGTCACCGATAAATCCGCAGGTGTTGATGATAGCTATCTCGCCTTGCGGATCGGCTGCGTCGTGCACGCAGGTGTAACCGGCGCATTCCAGCCGCCGCATCACGCGCTCTGCATCCACGAGGTTCTTCGAGCAGCCTAAGGTGATGATATCTATTTCGGAGTTATGCATTTGCTATCTACTCAAAAAGCCCACAAAGTTACGAAAAAAAATCTATATTTGCAAATTTTTAAACTAAAAAAAACGTATTTATGGGCTGTTCTGCCGTGTTGGTATAGCGAAATGGTAAAAAAATGCACCATATGTAAAAAAAAATGCCCAAACACTTGCATATATGCAAAATATTTCGTACCTTTGTACGCGAAATGAGTGAGGGGTCTGCACAAGACTCCTCATCGCTTTAAGAATAGCAACGATGCAAACAACGGAACAGACATTACGCGGCAAGATCGAACAGCTGCTTGAAGGCACAGGATATGAGTTGATAACACTGACAATCCGCCCCGGGGATAATATCCTCGTGGAGGTGGACCGAATGGAAGGTGCAGATGTGGACTTCTGCGCAGAGCTGAACAGGCAGATCGTGGAATTCCTGGAGAGCGCCGGCGAGCCGGACTATGCCCTGGAGGTAGGCAGCGTGAGCATCGTTGATCCGTTCAAGACAAAGATGCAATACAACAAGCACCTCGGACATAATGTGGAGGTTCTTGCCGCCGATGGTAAGAAGTACAGAGGACAATTGGTGAGTGTGGATGACGAGACGTTCAGCGTGGATTGCGAAGAAAAAGTTGAAGTAGAGGGCAAGAAGCGCAAACAAACGCAGGTCGTGACGCACACATGGCGCTACGATGAGGTGAAATACTGCAAATACGATCTGAAGTTTTAACAGAAGAATATAAATAACAAAAACATACAATGGCAACAAAGAAAACCGATTCAATCAATCTGATTGAGATTTTTAAGGACTTCAAGGAGTTCAAGAACATTGACAAGCAGACGCTGATCAATGTGCTGGAGGAGTCGTTCCGCAGCGTGATCGCAAAGATGTACGGCACGGACGCAAACTACGACGTGATCATCAACCCCGACAAAGGTGACCTGGAGGTGTATCGTAACCGTCTGGTGATGGAGGACGACGATGTAGCCAACGAGAACACGCAGATCGCCCTGAGCGACGCTCTCAAGCTCGACGACGAAGCCGAGGTAGGCGAGGAGGTGACCGACCGCGTGGACTTCAGCGTGTTCGGGCGCCGAATGATCCTGAACCTGCGTCAGACGCTCGCCACGAAGATCCTTGACCTGAAGAAGGAAGACCTGTATATGCGTTACAGCGAGAAACTCGGACAGATCGTTTCGGGCGAGCTGTACCAAGTATGGAAGAAAGAGATGCTGCTGCTGGACGAGGAGAACAACGAACTCTACCTGCCTAAGCAGAACCAGATCCCGACGGACTTCTACCGCAAGGGCGATACCGTTCGCGCTGTGGTGGTACAGGTCGATAACAAGAACCAGAACCCGAAGATCATATTGAGCCGCACGAGCCCGCTGTTCCTGCAACGACTGTTCGAGCAAGAGGTGCCCGAGGTGCATGACGGACTGATCGGCATCAAGAACATCGCCCGTATCCCGGGTGAGCGTGCGAAAGTCGCCGTGCAGAGCTTCGACGACCGCATCGATCCCGTTGGCGCGTGCGTAGGTATAAAAGGCGCACGTATTCATGGTATCGTGCGCGAGCTGCGCAACGAGAACATCGACGTTATCAACTACAGCTCGAACATCAACCTGTATATCCAGCGTGCCCTGTCGCCGGCGAAGATCTCCTCGATGACCATCAACGAGGAGGAGAAAAAAGCCGAGGTTTATCTGAAGAGCGAAGAGGTCAGCCTGGCTATCGGTAAGGGCGGCTACAACATCAAGCTCGCCAGCATGCTGACCGGATACGAGATTGAGGTTTACCGTGAGATGGAAGGCGAGGATATCGAAGATATCTACCTCGACGAGTTCAACGATGAGATCGATCAGTGGGTTATCGACACGCTGAAAGGTGCAGGTCTGGATACCGCCAAGGCTGTGCTGGCTGTTGACAAGGACGAACTGATCAAGCGCACCGACCTCGAGGAAGAGACCGTCGACGACGTAATCCGTATCCTCGAAGCAGAATTTGCAGATGATTAATGTGTAACATAACCCTCTCACTCGGCATAGAGGAGTCTCCTACTCGGGACGAGCGCTAACGTAGTGCACTCGGACCGAAGAGTGGAGGCATGGGGAGCCCCGATGAGCGAGAAACGCTCAGCTATTGCGACCCATTGCCGAACACGAATGGCTATAAAACTGATTAAAGCGTGTAAGGAACTGAATATCGGCATGTCGACTGCCGTTGAATTCTTAGGCAAACAGGGTGTGGAGATTAGCACCGACCCGAACCTGCGCATCGATGATGATGTGTATATGAAACTCGCCAAGGAGTTCAACAAAGATATGGCGCTCAAGATGGAAGCTGAGCGTCAGCAGCAACAGCGGCAGGAGCGCGATATCCAGAAAGTGCTCACTTTGGATTCTGCGCAAGAGGAGGCTGACAAGAAAGCCGCCGAGGCTGCGCGCAAGGCTCAAGAGGAAGCTGCCGCTGCCGCGAAGAAAGCTGCGGAGGAAGCTGCCAAGAAAGCTCAGGAGGAAGCAGAGCGTGCCGCCGAAGCTGCCCGTAAGGCAGAGGAGGAAGCTGCTCGTGTAGCTGCCGAGCGCGAAGCCGAAGAGCAGGCGCGCCGTGAGGCGGAACAGGCCGCACAGCAAGCTGCCGCAGAAGCTGAGGCTGCTAAGAAGCAATCTGCGGTCAGCGATCAGCAGTCAGAAGCCGAAGAGCCAAAGGCCAAGAGCCAAGCGCCAAAGAAAACGGAGATCTTCTCGCTGGGCAAACCTGTGCTGAAGAGCCAGCCGAAGGTTGTCGGGAAGATCGACCTCGACACGCTGAATCAGGCTACCCATCCGCGCCAGAAGACGAAGGAGGAGAAGAAGAAAGAGCGTGAGGAGCGTGAGCAGCAACGTCGTGCACAGCAAGGCGGTGGCGAGAAGCGCAAACGCGAGCGTATCAAGCAGAACAAGGTCGATGTCAACGACGTCAAGAACCAGAAGGGCGGCAAGAACGCCTCGAAGAAGAAAGGCGTACGCGTAGAGGTGGACGACGAGGAGGTACAGCGCCAGATCAAGGAGACGATAGCACGTCTGCAAGGTAACAAAGGCAAGACTGCCACCTCGAAGCACAAACGCGAGCGTCGTGAGCAAGAACGCGAGAAAGCTGCTGCCGAGCGCGTACAAGAGCAGGCACAGAGCAAGGTGCTCAAACTCACCGAGTTCGTGACGGCCAACGATCTGGCAGTGATGATGAACGTGCCCGTGACGAAGATCATCGGTACGTGCATGTCGCTGGGAATGATGGTGAGCATCAACCAGCGTCTGGATGCCGAGACGATCAATATCGTTGCCGAGGAGTTCGGATTCCAGACGGAGTACGTCAGCGCGAAGGTTGCCGAGAAGATCGCCGAGGAGGATGAAGCCTACAGCGAGGAGGATATGGAGCCTCGCGCACCGATCGTTACCGTCATGGGACACGTTGACCACGGTAAGACCTCGCTGCTCGACCATATCCGCAACACGAACGTCATCGCCGGTGAGGCGGGCGGTATAACGCAGCATATCGGCGCGTACAACGTCAAGCTCAGCGAATCAGGCAAGCATATCACGTTCCTTGATACCCCGGGTCACGAGGCGTTCACCGCCATGCGTGCACGTGGTGCGCAGGTGACGGATATAGCGATCATCATCGTAGCTGCCGACGACGGCGTGATGCCGCAGACGCGCGAGGCTATCAGCCACGCACAGGCTGCCGGCGTGCCGATGGTATTCGCTATCAATAAGTGCGACAAACCCGGTGCTAACCCCGACAAGATCAAAGAGGAGCTGGCGAACATGAACCTGCTCGTCGAGGACTGGGGCGGAAAGTACCAATCGCAAGATATATCTGCCAAGAAAGGTACAGGCGTGCACGAGCTGCTGGACAAGGTGCTGCTCGAAGCCGAACTGCTTGACCTGAAGGCTAACCCCAAACGTCGTGCGAAAGGTTCGATCATCGAGTCCTCGTTGGACAAAGGCCGTGGCTACGTGGCTACGGTGCTCGTATCCGATGGTACGTTGCATATAGGCGACGTGCTGCTGGCCGGTACGTTCCACGGCAAGGTCAAAGCGATGTTCAACGAACGTGGTCAGCGCATCGAGGCAGCCAAGCCCGGTGAGCCGGCTGTAGTGCTTGGCTTGAACGGCGCGCCGCAGGCAGGTGACGAGTTCAACGTATTGCCGACCGAACAGGAAGCCAAGGATATTGCTTCGAAGCGCGAACAACTCCAGCGCGAGCAGTCGATCCGCACGAAGAAACACGTCGGACTGGAGGAGATCGGTCGCCGTCTGGCTATCGGTGACTTCAAGGAACTGAACCTGATCATCAAGACCGATGTGGACGGCTCGGCGGAGGCTTTGGCAGACTCGATGATCAAGCTCTCGACGGAGAACATCCAGGTCAACGTCATCCACAAAGCCGTAGGTGCAGTCAGCGACAGCGATGTGATGCTCGCTGCGGCATCCGACGCGATCATCATAGGCTTCAATGTCCGTCCTACGGGCACCGCGAAGAAGATGGCAGAGCAAGAGGAGGTGGATATCCGCACGTACTCGATCATCTACGACGCTATCGAGGAGGTCAAGGCGGCTATGGCTGGTATGCTCTCGCCGGAGATCAAGGAGGAGGTTACTGCTACCGTCGAGGTGCTGCAGACCTTCCATATATCCAAGGTCGGAACGATTGCCGGATGTATTGTGCGTGAGGGTAAGATCAAACGTGGCAACAAAGTGCGCGTCATCCGTGACGGTATCGTTATTAAGACTGCCGAGCTCGCATCGCTCAAGCATGTCAAGGACGATATCAAGGAAGCCGGTGTTAACACCGAGTGCGGCTTGAGCCTGAAAGCGTACGACGATCTGAAGGAAGGCGATATACTGGAGTCGTTCGAGGAGATCGAGGTAGCTAAGTCGCTCTAATGCCGGCTATTGCTACCATAGGATTCTTCGATGGCGTACACAAGGGGCATCGCTACTTGTTTGAGCAACTGCGCGGGTGTGCTGAGCGGTATGATGAGCGAGCGCTTATCTTCACGTTTCTGCAGCACCCGCGCAGTGTGCTTACACATGACTGCCCGCCGCTGCTCACCACCACCGAGGAGCGCGAACGGCTG
This sequence comes from uncultured Bacteroidales bacterium, assembly GCA_902783545.1. Taxonomy (GTDB): domain Bacteria; phylum Bacteroidota; class Bacteroidia; order Bacteroidales; family Paludibacteraceae; genus Colicola. The sequence continues at coordinate 3,954 of CACZRD010000054.1, read as the reverse complement.
TTAGGCAACTACGGCGACGTGCATTTCTTCGACTTCGCCGAGGTGCAGCCGCTGACGGCCTTGCAGTTCCTCGACTACCTCGCCGACCGCTGGAAGGTGCGTCACCTGCTGATGGGCTACAACCATCACTTCGGTTCGGATGGTCGCATGAGCGATGAGCAGTACGCCGACATAGCGCGGCAGGTAGGCATGAAAGTGCTGCGGGCTGAACCGTATAGCGAGAATGACCTGCGCCCTTCGTCCACGAAGATCCGTAACCTGCTCTTGCAGGGCAATATTGCCGAGGCGAACGCGATGTTAGGCTATGACTATCAACTGACGGGCAGGGTAGTGCACGGGCGGATGATCGGGCGGCAGATAGGTTTTCCCACAGCGAACATCATGCCCGATGCAAGCAAGTTAGTGCCCGCCGCCGGAGTGTATAAGGTAATGGCTAACGGCGAACGGCTAACGGCTAATGGACAACAGCCAATGGCGATAGTAAATATCGGTACGAACCCGACCGTGGGCAACACGCACCAGACCATCGAGGTGCACATACCCGGTTTCGAGGGCGATCTGTACAATCAGACACTGACGCTGCACTTCATCGAACGTATCCGCTCCGAGCAGCGCTTCGAATCGCTGGACGAACTCAAATCACAGATACAAAAAGATCTTACATCAATATGAAAAAGTTTTTCCCCATCATGTTGTTAGCCCTGCTGCTGGCAGGCTGTCACCCCTCGCAGACCGCTATGGATGATCTGCAGTCATTCACCGAGCGTATTGAGCAGAAGTCCGACCGCTGGTCGGAAGCCGACTGGGATGATGCGGCTATGCATTACTCCGAGATATGTCAGACCATCGAGCGTTACGATTATACCGACGAGCAGCTTCGCGAGATCGGTAGGCTCAAGGGGCGTTGCCTCGCACAGTTCGCCAAGCACTCGTTCAACGAGAGCACACAAGGCTTGCACGACTCGTTCATCGAACTCGGCGGTGCCATCGAAGGCCTCCTCGACGGCCTGGGGAAGTAAATGGAGAACTCCAGGAAGTGCGTGGTGAACTCCGTGACGCATTCAAATAAGGTCAATTGAGGACATTATATAAGCTGAAGAAAATTTATACAAGCTAAAAGTGTCTTGTATAAAAAGCAAAAAACACAATAAAATATGAAGAAGCAGTTATATGTTTTTGCATTTGTCGTGGGACTGTTGAGCCTCTGTTTTATTTCTTGCGAGCAGACTCCGGATAACATACTCAAAGGCACGTGGAAGTGTGTTCCTTTTAGCAGTTCAAGTGCTGCAGAGGAAATATATGATATGGTATATGTCTTTGACGGCAAAGGCAACTTTACTTTTACCGTCAACTCAAGCGAAGGCATAAGGACAACGAAAGGTACTTATACCATAGAGAACGGAACGATTGTTCGTACATTTTACACCAAATACAATCTGGATGGAGATGTTGTAGGGGAAGGCTCAGAGGCTTTCACATTAGATGCTAAGAGCATTCCTCCCACCCTTACCACGACGGTTTATGACGCCGACGGAAGAATATTAGCTGAGCTGCGATTCGTGAAACAATGAACTTTGCAGGTTTGATGCAATACCAGACAAGAGAACAATGACAGAATGGCTAATGATCACGAACAATGGCAATGGCAAGAGCCCGGCAGGGCATGGAAAGATGTCGGGCTATACCATGTGACGCTGACAATACCAAGTCGGCAGCCTTTGCTCGGGAAGTTGGTGATACCCGATAACGATCTGACACAAGCGAAAGTGGAGCGCCTGCCATTAGGAGAGGTGCTATTGGATATTCAACACGGGGTGCCATCGTTTTATCCAGAAATACAAATACTTCACTATTGTCTCATGCCGGATCACCTGCATGCCGTGTGGTATGTGCGTGAGAAAATGCCACAGGGAATACGTGGTGCAGTGCGTGGGTTCTGGCAAGAGGTGAAGAAGATGGGGCGTCTTTCTTCTTTTGCTCCGGATTTAATCCGGAGGGAACACCAAGAAGAGAATGCGGGATTCAATCCCACTCAATTCAAAGAAAGGGCAAAGAACCTCCATAAAGAGCTGGGGACAGAGGCTTATGATGCGCTATCGCCCATCTTTACCGAGAAGCCATTCATTAGACCGATGACACGGTATAGTCAACTGCAGACCGCTATTCGGTATATAGACATGAATCCGCAACGGCTGGCTACGAAAAAGTTGATGCCGGGGTTCTTCTGTGTGCAGCATGATGTAGAGATAGCCGGACGGAAGTATGATGCTGTGGGAAACATAGAGATATTACAAGCAGAGAAGTATAAGCCTGTACATGTGCGGAGCATCTGGGTGGAAGATGCCGAGCGGCATAACTATGATACACCGCTGCGGAACTATATGAACGGATGTGTATTGACAGCACGCAACGGGGCAGTGATGGTGTCGCCGTTTATCAGCCCGAAAGAGAAAGAGGTGCTGGAAGTATTGCTGCGTGAAGGGCATCGCGTCATATATATCGCTGATAATGGTTTTGGAGAATACTACAAACCGAGTGGTGGGCTGTTTGATGCTGTGGCAGCCGGGCGGATGCTGATACTCAGTCCATGGCAGCATGATCCCGACAAACGACATGTGACACGCGCCGAGTGTGTAGCGATGAACGGAATGGCGGAAGAGATTTCTTCAATTGTTCCGAATTAAATTCGGGAGAATACAAAGAAAAACATCCAGAGTGGCATGTAGGTCAATGGACGTACATGTCACTTCTTTTTTGTGATATTTCACGTAAATTAATAGCACAAAATTTATCAGTCCAGTTTACAAAACATCAAAAAATGCACTTTCGGGTGCATTTTTTTGTTGCTTGTGACAAGTTATAGCACTTTCGGTGCTTATCTTTGTAGTCCAATTCGGTTATAATAAAAAACGCGGGCGATCATGTGCTTCGCAGGCGATTATGTGTACGCACACCTCAAAAAAATATGGTCATGAATGACAATATGGACATAAACGCATTGCTCGAGTTCTCGCGGCAACAAGATGAACTCATTGCGGGACATCAACAGCAGATGCAGCAAGTGCTTGATAACAACAGGCATCTGCGTACAGCCCTTGAGCGTTCACAAGCCCAAATCGTCGCGCAACAAGAAGAGATAGATGCCTTGCGCAGACAAGTAGCACAACTCAAAGCCGAGAGACGGCAGCTGCTGGCACGACCGACGAACATTAAGACCGGCACGTACATTGCACAACAATCCGTCCGGCAGCAGGTTTTCGCTATCTCGCAACAGAAAACAGATAAAGCCAAACAAATCAACCAATAAAATAAGTTATAGTTATGAGTAAGCGCCAAAACATCATCCATGTCGCCGGTGACTACATCGCACGGCAATATGTCGATATGCAGATCTTGCACGCCGACCATGTGCATTACGCTCCCGCCGCACATACCGGACAGACGCGCGTAGCCGAAGATGTCGCCTACGAAGAAGTGCGACAAGGCTTTCGGTACATCACTGATCTATGTGTGCAAAAAGGCATGCAGCAGCACGTTGAGAACCATCTGCATACGGCTTGCTTAGGTACTGCCGAAGCACTATGGAAGTGCATCCATGAGTATGAATTGATGGGGTATCTAAGCACAGCCAGCCTGCCGGCAGCCACTATCTTTGCCGTTATATGCGCGTACTTCGGGCAGTTGCCGTACGACGAACGGAACTTCCGAAAATACAGATAAGTAACTTTCACAAATCCATATAAAATCAGTTCCGCGCAGTTCCGCGCGATAGCACAATATTCCTGATTTTTGCGGAACTTTAGTTCCACGCAGTTCCGAAATGCAGTCAACATTTGCTTGGCTGCATTTTTTGTTATACCTTTGCACCGTCTTTCGAGAGCGAAGGACAAAACAATAATCATAAACCCGCGAAGTTTAGTGTGACTCGCACGTGCAATGAGTGGCCACTCGCAT
>CACZRD010000053.1 GCA_902783545.1 uncultured Bacteroidales bacterium | reverse complement strand
TGTTGGCATACTTCAAGCTGCGTCGCCGCAACCTGGCACCGGTGCTGAATGCCAACGGTTGGGCAGTGAACGCAGAGGCTATCATCAACGTACCGTTCGGCGTGACGCTGACCTCGCAAGCCAAGTTCCCGCTGGTGAAGGTAAAAGACCCGTTTGCAGAGAAAGGTCTGCCTTGGTGGGGCAAGCTGCTGATCACCCTTGGTGTGATTATTCTGCTGTGCGGCGGAGCGTGCGGATATATGTACTACAAGCAGATCTACTTCTTTGCGCCTAAGGCTGCGTGCGAACAGGTGGTAGAAGAGGCTCCGGTTGAGGTGGTTGAAGAGGTTGTTGAGACACCGGAGGCTGAGCAGTAATATGAACTTCAAACGAATATTACTCATGTTATGGGTGGTTATGCTGCCCATAACATGTGTCATGGCTCGCAAGCCCAAACCTGTTCCGCAGCCAGAGCCCGAACCGGTTGTTGAAGAGATTGACACACTGGAAATAGAGGAGAACGACGACTTCGAGTCGCTGACCGCAGGCATGCCTGTCGGTGTGCTGTCGCGGTTGGTAGGCGATACGCTGTTCGTCAGTTGCGAACAAGACGAGCTGCCACGGTTCCTCGTGGTGATGGCCTCCGATGGCGAGTGCCAGTACCGGTTGATGCCCGCGATACTCTGGGGTGACACCTCAAGCACACACCCGGCAGACAGCATCTACGCGCTGTGGATGAACACCCGCGTCAATCCGTACCAGACGCCTGTTGACAGCCTGAAAGACAGTATACCGGTATCGCTGAAGGGCTTCGTGTATCCGCTAAAGAACCTGACATATGTGACGTCGAACTTCGGTTTTCGCAGATACCGCTTCCACTACGGTACGGACGTGAAGGTGCAGGTAGGCGACTCGCTGCGCGCCTCGTGGGACGGTCAGGTTCGTATCGTCGGTTGGGATCCGCGCGGCTATGGCTACTATGTTCTGATCCGCCACGATAACGGTCTGGAGACAATATACGGTCACCTGTCGCGTCCGTTGGTGGAGGAGAACGAACGGATCTTCGCCGGTGAGGTGTTGGGCTTGGGCGGCAACACAGGCCGGTCGACAGGCAGTCACCTGCATTACGAGATACGTTACCTGGGCAACGCCATTGATCCGGCGACACTGGTGGATTTCGACCGTGGCGCACTGCGCGTGCCGGAGGACTATATCATCACAAAGAAAGGGACCTTCAAGCACAACGACGAGATCAAGCAACTCAAACAGGCACAGTATCACAAAGTGCGTCAAGGCGATACGCTGTCGGGCATAGCACGGAAGTACCACACCTCGGTGCGCACGCTGTGCAAACTCAACAAGATCAAAGAGACATCGATCCTTCGTTTGGGACAGAGAATACGCGTCCGCTAATAGGACAAAAACGTGAATATAATTAAACAAAAAGATATGAGCAAAGCATTATTGATGATTCTCGACGGCTGGGGAATCGGAAACAAAGACAAAGCCGACGCAATCTATTGCACCTCTACTCCGCACTGGAACAAACTGGTGGCCGACTATCCCAACTCACAACTGCAAGCCAGTGGTGAGAACGTAGGTCTGCCTGACGGACAAATGGGAAACTCCGAGGTAGGTCACCTGAACATCGGTGCGGGACGTGTTGTATATCAAGACCTTGTGAAGATCAACCGTGCCTGCAAGGACGGCAGCATATTGGAGAATCCTGAGATCAAGTCGGCTTTCGGTTACGCGAAGGAGCACGGCAAGAACCTGCATATCATGGGACTAACCAGCGACGGTGGCGTACACAGCTCGCTCGACCATCTGTTCTACCTCTGCGACATCGCCAAGGAGTACGGATTGCAGGGCAAGACGTTCGTGCATTGCTTCATGGACGGCCGTGACACCGACCCGCGTTCGGGTATAGGCTTCATTGATGCCCTCGAGGCGCACCAAGCCAAGTCTTGCGGCGAGATTGCCAGTATCTGCGGACGATTCTACGCCATGGATCGTGACAAACGCTGGGAGCGTGTACACGAGGCGTACGAGCTGCTGGTAAACGGCAAGGGTGCAGAGTTCGAGAACATGCACGAAGCTATGCAGGCAAGCTACGATGCTGACGTGACTGACGAGTTCATCAAGCCAATCGTACATGTGCGTGATGGCAAGCCTCTCGCCAAGATTGGCGAGGGCGACGTAGTGATCTTCTTTAACTACCGCAACGACCGCGCGAAGGAGATCACCATCGCCCTGACGCAGCAAGATATGCCGGAGCACGGCATGCACACGATCGCTAACCTGCAATACTACTGCATGACGCCGTACGACAGCACATTCCAAGGGTTGCACGTGCTCTTCCCGAAAGAGAATGTGACGAACACGCTGGGCGAGATCGTATCGAAAGCCGGACTCAAGCAACTGCGTATAGCCGAGACCGAGAAGTTCGCCCATGTGACGTTCTTCTTCTCTGGCGGCCGCGAGGCAGAGTTCGAGAATGAGGAGCGTATCCTCATCCCCAGCCCGAAGGTAGCTACCTACGACCTGCAACCGATGATGTCCGCTCCGGAGGTAACCATCGCTCTGCGCGATGCGCTGAACAGCCAGAAGTACGACTGCATCATTCTCAATTACGCCAACGGCGACATGGTCGGTCACACCGGCGTGTATAACTCTATCCAACAGGCGATTACCGCTATCGACATCTGTGTGAATGAGACCGTTGAAGCTGCATTGCGCAACGATTATGAGATCATCATCATCGCCGACCACGGCAACTGCGACAACGCTATCAATGCTGACGGCACACCGAACACAGCGCACTCCCTCAACCCGGTTCCCTTTGTGTACATCAGTAACAACCACAAGGATGCGAAGGTAGAGAACGGTATCCTCGCTGATGTAGCACCGTCGATCTGCCACATCCTCGGCATTGAGCAACCCGCCGAAATGACCGGTCATAACTTAATCCACTAACAAAACAGCGGCCATGCATGGCTGCTCCCAATACTGCTATGGCAAAAGAAGTAACGACAAAGAAACTCCTCGAAGAGATCATCGAAGGTATCCGTAACCGCAAGGGCGAACGCATCGTACAGATCGACTTGCGCAAGATCAAGGAAGCGCCCGTTGAGTATATGATCATCGCCCAAGGTAACAGCAACACACAAGTCGCTGCTATCGCTGCGGAGGTTGATGACCATGTGCGCACCGTGACGCACGTTCATCCGCTTTCACATGCCGGCGAAGAGGCGGCTGAATGGATAGCGCTGGACTACGGATCGGTATTCGTGCATATCATGCAGCGCGAACCACGGGCGTACTATGACCTTGAGCATCTCTGGGCAGACGGAAAGATTACAGAAATAGAAGACTAACATCCCTATGAGCGACAACCGAAAAAGAAAACAACTGCAACCCCAGCCGAATAACCCGAACGGGCAAAACAACCCGAACAACAAGAAAGATCCCGGCAGGTGGAGAGGGCTACTGACAACGCTGTTCTATGTCGCGGCGGTGTTCCTCGTGGTGAACTGGTTCTTTGGCGACAAAGACTCTTCCCGCACCAAGAAAGAGCTGAGTTACACGAAGTTCACCGCTTACGTGGAGAGTAACATGGTTGAGAAACTCGTTGTCTATGACGACAACTCCGCCAAGGCTACCATCCGCCCGATGCACTACGCTATCGTGTTTGGCGACCAGGACAGCGGCGAAGCAGCGAAAGGTCTCATCAAGACCCAAGTGCCATCTACCGAAGAGGTGTCGAAGTTCATGGACAGCATCAACGCCGACCGCAAGGAGAAAGGTTTGGCGGCGATTGATGTGACCTTCGAGAAGTCCAAGGACTACTGGTATCTCATTTTGGTGAATATTCTGCCGTTTTTGTTCATCATCCTATTCTTTGTTTGGATGAGCCGCGGCATAAGCGGTACGGGAGGCATAGGCGGCATATTCGGCGTTGGCAAAGCCCAAGCGCAGGTCTTTGACAAGGAAAAACAGCAGAAAGTCACGTTCAAGGACGTTGCCGGATTGGAAGGCGCCAAGCAAGAAGTCGAGGAGATCGTCTCCTTCCTCAAGAATCCCGACAAGTACACCGCTCTCGGTGGCAAGATCCCCAAGGGCGCGCTGCTCGTAGGCCCTCCGGGTACGGGTAAGACCCTGCTCGCCAAGGCTGTAGCAGGTGAAGCCGATGTGCCTTTCCTTTCGATGTCCGGTTCGGACTTTGTAGAGATGTTCGTGGGCGTAGGCGCGAGCCGCGTGCGCGATCTGTTCCGCCAAGCCAAGGAGAAAGCGCCGTGTATCATCTTCATCGACGAGATTGATGCCGTAGGTCGTGCGCGTGGCAAGAACGTACTCACCGGCGGCAACGACGAACGCGAATCGACACTCAACCAGTTGCTCACCGAGATGGACGGCTTTGGCACGAACAGCGGCGTGATCATCCTAGCAGCTACGAACCGCGCCGATGTGCTTGACTCCGCCCTGCTGCGTGCCGGACGTTTCGACCGCCAGATACATGTCGAGTTGCCGGATCTGCAAGAACGCAAAGAGATCTTCGGCGTACATCTCAGGAACATCAAACTGGCGAAAGAGGTCGATGTAGATTTCCTCGCCAAGCAGACGCCGGGATTCAGCGGCGCGGATATAGCCAATGTATGCAACGAAGCGGCACTTATCGCTGCGCGTCATGACAAGAAGCAAGTCGATAAACAGGACTTCATGGACGCTGTGGATCGTATTATCGGCGGTCTGGAGCGCAAGACGAAGATCATGACTCAGGAAGAGAAACGCTCTGTTGCCTACCACGAGGCCGGACATGCTACTATCTCGTGGCTGCTGCAATACGCCAACCCGCTCGTGAAGGTAACCATCGTTCCGCGTGGCGTGGCGCTTGGCGCAGCGTGGTATCTGCCTGAGGAACGCCAACTGACCACCAAGGAGCACATCCTCGATGAGCTCTGTTCGCTGCTTGGCGGACGAGCTGCCGAGCAACTGTTCCTCGACCACACTTCTACCGGCGCACTCAACGATCTGGAGCGTGCGACCAAACAGGCGTACGCTATGGTTGCTTACTACGGCATGAGCGACAAACTCAAAGACGTGTCGTTCTACGACTCCACCGGTCGCTATGAGTACGGATTCAGCAAGCCTTACTCCGAATCCACCGCCGAGACCATCGACAAAGAGACCGAAGCGATCATCGCCGAGCAGATGAAACGCGCCAAGCAGATTCTCACCGAACACGCCGACCAGCATCACGAACTCGCAGAGATGCTCGTGGAGCGCGAAGTAATCACCCACGAGGATGTGGAACGCATCCTTGGTCCGCGTCCGTGGAAGAGCCGTGGCGACGAGATCATCGCTGCCAATGAGAGCAAGCCCGAGGAGAGCGCACCGAAAGAAGCAAGCGAAAACGCTGAAGCATAACACACAAAAAAAGGAGCACTTACGTGTTCCTTTTTTTGCGGTGCCGACGAGACTCGAACTCGCGACCTCCGGCGTGACAGGCCGATATTCTAACCAACTGAACTACAGCACCGGATTAGTTGTGGGCGTTTACGGATTCGAACCGCAGACCCTCTGCTTGTAGGGCAGATGCTCTAAACCAGCTGAGCTAAACGCCCGATGCTCGGTGGAGATGCGCTATCTCCGAAAAGCGAATGCAAAGGTAGCACATTTTTTTCAATTATGCAAATTATTTGCAAAAAATCGCAAAATATTTGCATTTTTCATATCTTTTTTGTAACTTTGCATTGCAATTTGTGCGTTTAACTGATTCAAATCACCAAAAACATGATAACATTTCTCGTGGCACTTGTAGTGCTGATTGTAGGTTTCGTGCTCTATGGCACGTTTGTGGAAAAAGTCTTCGGCATCGATGAGAAAGCCGAGACACCTGCCATCACCAAGAACGATGGAGTGGACTTCGTTCCGATGTCGGGTTGGCGTATCTTCCTCGTGCAGTTTCTGAACATCGCGGGACTCGGTCCTATCTTCGGCGCGATTATGGGTATCTTCTATGGTCCGTCGGCGTTCCTGTGGATTGTGTTCGGTACGATCTTCGGCGGCGGCGTGCATGACTACCTGAGCGGTATGCTTTCGCTCAGGAAAGGCGGCGTCTCTCTTCCCGAGATTGTCGGTAGTGAGTTAGGCTCGGGCGTGCGCGTATTCATGCGCGTGCTATCATTAGTATTATTACTATTGCTCACCACGACTTTCCTCTCCGGCCCGGCAACCCTACTCCAAGGCTTGGCTCCGCTCAGCACCATGCCTTTCCAAGGCCGCTCGCTGCCAATCATCTGGGTGCTGATCATCTTCGC
>CACZRD010000052.1 GCA_902783545.1 uncultured Bacteroidales bacterium | reverse complement strand
CGGCAGGTGAACACCAGCTGACGATGGTGTTCGATCCGGAGGCCGTGAAGAAAGGTGATATGCTGTCGATAGCTTGTATGCTTATCTTCCTGTTGACGCTGATTGCGGCTTTGTCCATGGCGTACCGAGGCAGAAGAAAGCCAGGCGAGGCAGCAGCATGATCAGTCGGGTGATGCCGACCGAGACGAGTAGTAGCACCGCAGCCATAAGCGGTGCTATTACTATGTTAAAGAGCCATGGATTGAGGCTGTCGCAGCATAGCAGAGTGGGGCAGAGGCGTTCGCGCACGATGATGATCAGCGTGTGGATGATATAGATGCCGAGCGTGAGTCTGCCCCACGAGGCAAGACGCACGAGAACAGCCGGTTGCGACGAGGCTTGCAGACGCGATTCGAGACCGAGGAACAAGGCAATCAGACCGAGGCTCAAGGCTGTGTTGACGGCGATCTTGTAAAGCCGCAAGCCGATGTTAGCAAGTATGGCACCGGGCGTCAGATCAGCCCAGGTATAGACGGACGGGATGGAGAGGTGCGAGCGGTTCCAGAAGACGAGCAGCAGCCCGCCGATGACGAGGGCGATGAGAGCAATCCGGCGGCGATAGTGAAGAAGCTCATTCAGGTACGGGGCGATAAAGATGCCGATGACGAAGGTGGGATATGACCACTGCACCGACCACTCTGTGATACACTGGCTGATGAGCAGTGAGACGATCAGTGCGAGCCAGCGGCGACGCAACAGCGTGATCGAAACGTACCACAGCAAGAAGCAGACAAACAGCGACTTGAGGAACCAGAAGTTGTTCATCAGGGTGTCGAGCAGTGAGTTGGCGGAAGGCGTGCCGCTAAGCAGGGCTTGCACGATGTTTGCGGCACTCATCAGCAGTCCCCAAGTCAGGCAGGGAAGGAGCAGTTGGCGTGCCTTGACGAGCAGCTGTTCGCCACAGGTGCGTGCGGTGAGCGACTGCCGATGAACGAACAGCCCCGAGATCATGAAGAACAGTGGAAGATGGAACGAATAGATATACACAAACGCCGGTTCGTCGAGGTAGTCGGATGTGAGCAGAAACTGCACACAATGTCCCCAGATGACCAGGAACATGGCGAAGAGCCGAAGTATGTCGATAGACTGTAATCGTTGCATCGTTGTGTCGGGGCTAAAGGGTGAAAATTGCTATTTTCGGTTGCAAAGATACAAAAATTATAGGTTTTACGCAATTATTTTACATGAAATTTCATTTTTGTAACATTTTTTTTGCAAAACTCTTGCATATTTCATTTTTTTTTTGTATCTTTGCAGCCGAATTATGTAACCTCTATATACCAAACGTTATATGTTAGATCCGTTTATTCAAACCCACAAGTATCTGATAGAGCACGTGCAGGTGCCCATGAGACGTCAGTTAATGGATGAAATCGACTGGAGTGACCGACTGATCGCCATCAAAGGCGGTCGCGGTGTCGGTAAGACCGACTTCCTCCTCGCCTATGCGCGCGAGAAGGCGCGTCGTCTGCCTCATGAAGCACCGGGAGAAACACTGTACGTGAACTTCAACAACTTCTACTTCTCGCAGCACTCCATCACGGAGTTTGCTTCTGAGTTCGTGAAGAAAGGCGGCAAGACCCTGCTGCTGGATCAGGTGTTCAAATACCCGAACTGGATGCACGAGTTACGTGTTTGTCACGACAAACACAAGGCGTTGCATATCGTATTCACCGCCTCGCCGGTAATGGATCTGGAGGGCGAGGAAGCGAAGGAACTGCAAGGTGTAGTGAAGATCTACAACCTGCGCGGATTCTCGCTGCGTGAGTACCTGAATCTGCAAGCCCATGTGCAGCTGGACACCTATTCGCTGGACGATATATTGCAACATCACGAGCTTATCGCGCGCGAGGTGCTCAGCCAGGTGCGCCCGCAGCAGTACATGGATGCCTATCTGCACCACGGCTATTATCCATCGTACCTGGAGAACAGGAACTTCAACGAGGAGCTTCTGCGCGTGATGAACATGGCGCTGGAGGTTGACGTGCTGATTATTAAGCAGATTGATGTTCCGTACCTGAACAAGATCCGCAAGTTGCTATACCTGATCATGGAGAATGCTCCGTACGTGCCGAACGTATCGACCCTGTCCGAGCAGATCGAGACCTCGCGTGCCACGACGATGAACTATCTGGGTTACATGCAGCGTGCACGACTGATCAACCTGCTGTACGATGAGGGCAAGTCGTTCCCGAGCAAGCCGAGCAAGGTTTACTTGCAGAACACAAACATCGCGTACATGAATTTCGCGCGCGACATCACGCCGCAAGACATAGCCGAGACGTTCTTCTACAACTCGATCCACTCGTGCCACAAGATCAACTCGACCGAGCGTAACGCAATGTTCGTCATCGACGGCAAGCACTACTTCGACGTCAAGGAGAAGATGCCGGTACGTACACCGATTCGTCCGACAGCCGTGGCGAACATCGAGTACGGCAGAGGCAACGCTATCCCGTTGTGGCTCTTCGGATTCCTGTATTAAGGGATTAGGAGTTCGGGATTAGGATTTAGGAATTAGGGATGAGCGATTAGGGGTTAGGAATTAACAAACAAGAATAAAATACAACAAACATATGGCAGAAAAGAAATTTATGACAATGGACGGCAACGCTGCAGCAGCGCACATCGCGTATATGTTCAGCGAGGTTGCCGCGATCTATCCTATCACTCCGTCGTCGCCTATGGCGGAGAACGTTGACGAGTGGGCAGCACAAGGCCGCAAGAACATGTTCGGCGAGACGGTTCTGGTACAGGAAATGCAAAGTGAGGGCGGTGCAGCCGGTGCTGTACACGGTTCGCTGCAAGCCGGTGCGTTGACCACGACGTTCACTGCATCGCAGGGCCTGCTGCTGATGATCCCGAACATGTACAAGATCGCCGGTGAGTTGCTGCCGACGGTATTCCACGTATCGGCTCGTACGCTTGCCAGCCACGTGCTGTGTATCTTCGGTGACCATCAGGATGTGATGGCTTGCCGTCAGACAGGTTTTGCTATGCTGGCAGAAGGCAGTGTACAGGAGGTTATGGACCTGGCAGGTGTAGCTCACTTGGCTACACTGAAGAGCCGCGTGCCGTTCCTGAACTTCTTCGACGGCTTCCGTACCTCGCACGAGTACCAGAAAGTAGAGGTCGTAGATATGGAAGACCTTCGTCCGCTGGTAGATATGGAAGCGCTTCAGGCGTTCCGCGACCGTGCACTGAGCCCGATGCGCCCCGTGATGCGCGGTATGGCTGAGAACCCCGACGTATTCTTCACACACCGTGAGGCTTGCAACAGCTGGTACAACGGCGTTGAGGATATCGTGAGCGACTATATGGACAAGATCAGCGAGATCACCGGAAGGAAGTACCGTCCGTTCAGTTACTACGGCGACAAGGATGCCGAGAACATCGTTATCTGTATGGGTTCGGCTTGCGAGGCTATCCGCGAGGTCATCGACTACGAGGCAGCCAAGGGCAAGAAACTCGGCTTGATCAATGTGCATCTGTATCGTCCGTTCAGCCTGAAGTACCTGAAGGAAGCTCTGCCTGCCAAGGTTAAACGTATCTGCGTTCTTGACCGCACGAAAGAGCCGGGTGCCAACGGTGAGCCGTTGTATCTGGACGTAAAAGACGCGTTGAGCGAACTCGGCATGCAAGACATCCTCGTTGTAGGCGGTCGCTACGGCTTGGGTTCGAACGATACCACTCCGGCACAGATGTTGGCAGTATTCGAGAACCTCGCATTGCCGCAGCCGAAGAACCACTTCACGGTAGGTATCGTGGATGACGTGACATTCACCAGTCTGCCAGTAGGCGAGGAGATCGCTATGGGCGGTGAGGGCATGTTCCAGGCTAAGTTCTACGGTCTGGGTGCTGACGGTACGGTAGGTGCTAACAAGAACTCCGTGAAGATCATCGGCGATACGACGGACAAATACTGCCAGGCATACTTCAGCTATGACTCGAAGAAATCCGGTGGTTTCACCTGCTCGCACCTGCGCTTCGGCGACGAGCCTATTCACTCGACATACCTGGTAACTACGCCGAACTTCGTGGCTTGCCACGTACAAGCTTACCTGCACATGTACGACGTGACACGCGGCTTGCAGAAAGGCGGTACGTTCCTTCTGAACACCATCTATGAGGGTGAGGAACTGGTGAAGTTCATGCCGAACAAAGTTAAGAAATATTTCGCAGACAACGAAATCAAGGTTTACTATATCAACGCAACGAAGATTGCCCAGGAGATCGGACTCGGCAACCGCACGAACACGATTCTGCAATCAGCGTTCTTCCGCATCACGGGCGTTATCCCTGTAGAGAAAGCTGTGGAGGAGATGAAGCACTTCATCGTTAAGTCCTACGGCAAGAAGGGCGAGGATGTAGTCAACAAGAACTACGCTGCTGTGGATCGTGGCGGTGAGTACAAAGAACTCGCTATCGATCCGGCTTGGTCGAAGCTTGACGCTGCGGCTGATGTAGTAGCACCCAAGGACGGCACAGAGTTCGTGAACAAAGTCGTTCGTCCGATCAACGCCCAAGACGGTGACCTGCTGCCAGTAAGCGCCTTCAAGGAAGTTGCTGACGGCACATGGCCTTCGGGTACGGCTAAGTTCGAGAAACGCGGTGTATCGGCATTCGTGCCTGTATGGAACCCCGAGAACTGTATCCAGTGTAACAAGTGTGCGTACGTCTGTCCTCACGCTTGCCTGCGTCCGTTCGTACTTGACGAAGAGGAGAAGAAGGGCTTCAATGCCGCTACCATCGAGATCAAGGCTCCGGCAAACATGAAGGGAATGCACTTCCGTATTCAGGTTGGCGTTATGGACTGCCTCGGTTGCGGTAACTGCGTGGATGTATGTCCGGGTAACCCGAAGACAGGCAAGGCTCTGAGCATGGTTCCGCTGGAGGGACAAGAGACTGAGGCTGAGAACTGGCTGTACTGCGCCGACAAGGTGAAGAGCAAACAAGACCTGGTAGATATCCAGGCTAACGTTAAGAACTCGCAGTTCGCAACGCCGCTGTTTGAGTTCTCTGGCGCTTGCTCGGGTTGCGGTGAGACGCCGTATCTGAAGCTGATCAGCCAACTGTTCGGTGACCGCGAGATTGCCGCCAACGCAACAGGTTGTACGTCAATCTACTCGGGTTCTGTACCTTCGACTCCTTACACAACGAACGAGAAGGGTCACGGACCGGCTTGGTCGAACTCGCTGTTCGAGGACTTCTGCGAATACGGACTGGGTATGCAGATCGCTCACAAGAAGATCAAAGAGCGTCTGGTGATCCTCATGACCAAGGCCCAGGAGTGCGAGAAGTGCTCCGACGAACTGAAAGCAATGTTCAAAGAGTGGATTGAGAACAAGAACAGCGCAGAAGTTACCAAACGTCTGTATGAGCCGATGGTGAAAGCCATGGAGGCTTGCGGATGCGACGACTGCAAAGAGATACTGAAATACAAAGATCATATCGTTAAACGCAGCCAGTGGATCATCGGCGGTGACGGTGCTTCGTACGATATCGGTTACGGCGGACTCGACCACGTGATAGCATCGGGCGAGGATGTGAACATCCTGGTACTGGATACGGAGGTTTACTCGAACACCGGCGGTCAGGCATCGAAAGCTACGCCTATCGGCGCTATCGCCAAGTTCGCAGCAGCCGGCAAGCGTGTACGCAAGAAAGACCTCGGTATGATTGCCACGACCTACGGTTATGTCTATGTGGCACAGATCGCTATGGGTGCTGACCAGGCTCAGACCCTGAAAGCTATCCGTGAGGCAGAGGCTTATCCCGGACCGTCGCTGATCATCGCTTATGCTCCGTGTATCAACCACGGCTTGAAAGCCGGCATGGGCAAGAGCCAGGCAGAGGAAGCCAAGGCTGTGGAGTGCGGCTACTGGCACCTGTGGCGTTACAACCCGATGCTCGAAGCTGAGGGGAAGAACCCGTTCCAGTTCGATTCGAAAGAACCGCAGTGGGATAAGTTTGTGGACTATCTCAAGGGCGAGGTTCGCTTTGCGAGCGTGATGAAGCAATATCCGAAGGAGGCAGACGAACTGTTCAATGCCGCCAAGGAGAATGCACAATGGCGCTACAAGAGTTATCAACGAATGTTATCAACACAATGGTAAAACAATCAACAACACGCAAGGCTTGGTTGCGCATATCGCTCTTGATATGCGTAGCCGTGCTTGGCGTGCAAACCGTACGTGGCCAGCATGCTTTCGAGTGGGCGGCACGTGTGGGTGCAAATGCGTTGCTATATCAATCCGACTACGGCAAACCTCTTCCGAACTACAATGTCGGAATGGATTTCTCGTGGAAGTACCGGTCACCTTATTATATAGGCGTGCGGATGGGCTTGGGTATTGATGTGGCGGCAAGTACATTCATGGGCATAGACCCGAACCGTGAGGGAGTCGGTTATGCGGATAACTATGTAGTACCGGAGTGGTATGATTACGATCATGACATCGTGAACTACAGCTATGAACTGGGGCGTTTCACCGAGACGCAACAGTTGGTCATCGCCTCCGCGCCGATCCAGTTAGGTCTGTTCCTCGGGGACTTCAGTATGTTCCTCGGAGCCCGTGTCGGAGTGCCTGTTCACGGCTGTTACTGGCAGCGTGTGCGGGAAGCCGACGTGCGGCTGGAGTACCCGTCGATGCAGATCGATGAAGGTACGCCTTACGTGATCGGCAAGAACACGAGCGGTGAGTACGACCCCGTAACGGGCGAATATACGCCGATAGAATTCGTGGAGAGCCTGCAAGCCGGTGTATTGCACAAGACCGTCAACGGCATCAAGCCGCTGACGAGCGATGCGTTCCATCTGTACAACTACCACATAACGGCTATGGTGGATCTGAACTACAGCTTCAAGGTAGGTGACAACACGGATTTCGCTATCGGTGCGTACCTGGAGTATGATCCGATAGGCTTCAGCCCGAAGGTTACGGACAACACCTCGCTGATGGAGTGGCGCTATGCTATTGACGAGCACACGAATAATCCTGTGTTCCGTCGTGACTACCACTCCGTGCTTCTCTCGAACCGTGCAGACGGCGTGACGATGCGTCATGAGGGAGAGCTGGGCGAGACGCAGGTGGTGAAGAAATACCACCGTGCGAGCGTAGGTCTGCGACTGAGTGTGAGTCTGTGGAGTGTGCCTCTGGACTTCGGTAAGAACTATCGTAAGCAGCAGCTCTATAAGGTTTGTATGTGCGACTTCTTCTAAATTAGCAGTTGAGTCTATGATTCTAATCTTTTCCGCCCCGAGCGGTTCCGGCAAATCGACACTGGTACAACACCTGCTTGACACGCGTCAGGATATGGAACTCAGTATCAGTGCTACCACGCGTGCGCCGCGTGGTCAGGAGCAAGACGGCAGGGAGTATTACTTCATCTCTCAGGATCGTTTTGAGCAGTTGATCCGCGACGATGCGTTTGTGGAGTGGGAGCAGGTCTATAAAGGCACGTACTACGGCACGCTCAAGTCGGAGATCGAGCGCATCGAGGGTGCAGGTCATCACGTGGTGTTCGATATCGATGTCAAGGGCGGCATCAACGTCAAGCGTCTGTTTGGCGACCGGGCTCGGGCGATCTTCATAGCGCCGCCGTCAATAGAGGCGTTGCGCGAACGCCTGACCAAGCGCGGCACGGATTCACAGGAGAAGATTGAGGAACGTCTGGCCAAGGCGGAGATAGAGATAGCCGACGCGCCGCTGTTCGACACGATACTGGTCAACGATGACCTGAATGCCACCAAAGCGGCGCTGGACAAGGAGATAGCTGCATTTATCGGGTAAGGAGAAAAAAAGAGAAGACAATGCTTGTGGCGATATACGGCGGTTCGTTCAATCCCTTGCATTACGGACATACAGGATTAGCCGCTTGGGTTGCGGAACACACGGAGGTAGATGAAGTCTGGCTGATGGTGACGCCCAACAACCCGTTGAAAGACAAAGGAATATTAGCCGACGAGCAAGAGCGCTTGCAGCAGGCAAGACAGGAGATTGAGCGACTGCAAGCCGAGAATAATATAATAGGTATTGCGCGCGTACGCGTGAGCGACTTTGAGTTCGGTCTGCCGCGACCATCCTACACAGCGAACACGCTACGCGAACTACAGAAAGCATATCCCGAGCACCGGTTCGCCTTGCTCATCGGACAAGACAACTGGAACATCCGCAAGCGATGGCGGGAGTGGGACAGGATAGAAGCGCACTATCCGATATATGTCTATCCGCGCGGCAACGAGGGAATGGATGATATAGAAAGAGAGATTCAAGGTGCTGACAGTGAGATACATCTGCTCAAAGGAGCTCCGCTGTTTGATGTGTCAAGCACGCAGTTGCGCGAACAACAAAAAGCAAACAAAGATTAACTATCATAAAATAAACTAAAAAACATATCAATATGACACGTACTACATTTAACCGTCTTCGTGAGGTAAAAGACAGTCTTCCCCACGGCAGTATGGACAAGATTGCTGCAGAGTTAGGAATAGATGCGGATGAGGTTCGCGCTTATTTCAACGGCAGCGGTTCGGCAGACGCCGGCTATCACATTGAACCGGGTCCTGACGGCGGCATCGTGATGCTGGGTGACACCCGCATTCTTGAGGTAGCCCTGCGCGTTGCCTGGGAAGCCAAAAACAACATCTAAGATGTTTACGATGCTATCCTCGCGAAGCAAATGGGGATACCTGCAACGAGGGCTTACTCTTCCCGTGCTGGTAGGAGTAATGCTCTCTTTGTTTGCGTTACAAGGGATAGCACAGACGAGTGAGGTAGAGGCCGTTGCAGCGGTAGCGCCAAGCGCGGAAGAATCCGTCGCGGTGGTTGAGCCAAAAGCGGAATCATCACACTTCCAGTGGTTTGCGCACGCTGAGTTGGATGCGAACTATATCTGGCGCGGGTTATATTGCGGCGGATTGAGTTTGCAGACTGAGGCAGAGGTCAGTTACTACGGGTTCTTTGCCAATATGTGGTGGAACGTGGGACTGGACAGCTGGAACTGGATCAAAGGCGGTTCTGTCCCCGGTCAACCGTGGGCGTCAGTCGTGCCGGAGGTTGATGTGTCGATAGGATACAGGTGGCGGGGGCTGTCAGTGCTGTTCATCCACATGTATTACTTCGACCGCTATGCTGACGGTCGGATGTCGCGGTACTTTGACTGGCGCAATTATCCTCCCCGTACCGAAAATGGGAGCGGTGGGGGCGGTGTGACCACCGAATGGCGCATTGCGTACCGTATATCCGACAAAGTGCCACTGCGATTGATGTGGTGCACACGGACGTTCGGTCGTGACGGATATATGGTGAACGGAGAGCTAAAGCGGGCGTACTCCACGTATATAGAGGCGCGTTATGACCAGCCGTTGCCGTACGACTTCACGCTGAGCGGTGTGTTAGGCATAACGCCGTGGCGGAGTCTGTACACAGGCTTTGAGAAAGAGTTTGCCGTGGTAAACCTGGCTGTTAGCACTACTAAATCCTGGCAAGTGGCGGAGTATTGCTCTGTGGCTGTCGGGGCAATGTTCGCATTCAACCCGAGCAGCTTGCAGCCGCTTTGGAACATAACGGCAGGCGTTACGTTTGATTAAAAATGCGTAGGGGAAAACCTCGTTAAAACCTCGTTAAAACCTCGTTTAAACCCCGTTTTAGTCATACAAATAGAAAAAACAAAAAAAGAGACAAATAGAAGAATGAAAAAATGTACATTGATCATGGCTTTGGTAGCCATGTTGGTAGTACCAGAGATGCAGGCAGTAGAATTTGCTTACGATGCTGGTGCTGAGTTGGTTTCGGCTTACATTTGGCGTGGCCAATATAACGGCGGCTTGAGTTTTCAGCCTGACGTGGAGATTGGCTACGACGGCGATCTGACCTCGTTGCGCTTCGGCGTGTGGGGTAGTGTCGGCGCATCGGACTGGGCGTTCCGCAAAGGTCTGCCAAAGGATGATGACTATAATCCGAATACGTACTTTATCCCCGAGATGGATCTGATGCTCAACTTCCAAGTTGCCGGCTTGATGATCGGCGCAACGCATTACTATTACTTCGGTGGTAGCCCGTTCTTTAACTGGGGTAAGTTCGATCCGGAAGAGGGCAGTAAGGGCACCAGCCAGACTGAGGTGACTATTGGCTACGATTTCCGCGACAAATGTGAACTGCCGCTGAGCATCACTTGGAACACGATGGTAGCCGGTGACGACCTGATCGAGAAAGAAGACGGCACATACAAACGTGCGTTCTCGACGTATATCGAGGCAAAGTACGACCAGCCGCTACCGCTGGAAATGACACTGAGTCTGGCACTTGGCATATCGCCATGGGCAAGCAATGTATATAACAACGAGCATTTTGCCGTTAACAATATCTCTGCCAAGCTGAACAAAGAGTGGGAGTTTGATGCCTGCACGCTCGACTTGTACGTGCTGGGCTCGATCAACACCCACCACTTGAATAAGAACAACGCCTACATCGCTGCAGCGGGTGACGACAAACTCTATAATCAGAAACTCAACGGCTGCATAGGCCTGGGTGTGTGGTTCTAATATGTCGCGCAAGCAACTGCTCATATCTAGCGGGCTGATTGTTTTGGCAGTTGTGCTGCTCATAGTGCCAGATCAGAAAGACGCGAGTTATCACACGAACAAAGGGTACGTGTTCGGCACGTACTATGCCATTCAGTATGAGAGCGTTAGTGACTTGCACGACTCCATCAAGGCGACGTTTGCCGCGTTTGATGCGTCGATGAGTATGTTCAACCCGTCATCGACGATCAGTCGGATCAACAGCGGTGCGGATAGCCTAGTCGATGCGTACTTCGAGCAGATGTACCGCACGGCGGAGGATATATGGCAGTTGTCAGATGGCGCGTTTGATATCACTGTAGCGCCATTGGTTAACTTGTGGGGTTTCGGTCTGAAGAACAGAGCGCACGTCACGAAAGAGCAGGTAGATAGCCTGCTTCCGCACGTCGGCATGCAGAAGATTGCGTTGGCTGAAGGTTGCCTGCGTAAGTCTGATGCGCAGGTTCAGGTCGATGCCGGCGCAATAGCCAAAGGGCAGAGTTGCGATATCATCGCCGCGTTGCTGCAGCGTAACGGCTGCAAGAACTATCTTGTGGATATAGGCGGCGAGGTGGTAGCCAAGGGTAATAATGCGCAGGGTGCGCCGTGGCGAATAGGCGTCACGCGACCGATAGACGACGCTTCGGGAACAACGAACGAGGTGCAGACGGTGTTGCAGACGACGGATATAGCGTTGGCTACGTCGGGTAACTACCGCAATTTCTACTACGACGGCGAGCAGAAACGTTCGCACACCATCGACCCGCGCACAGGGTATCCGGTGCAACACTCGCTATTGTCGGCTACGGTGCGCAGTAGCAGTTGTATGCGGGCAGACGCTTTGGCTACGGCATGTATGGTGCTGGGTGAAGAGGATGCGCTCAAGATGATAGAGGCAGACAGTGTGTCCGCATGTTACCTGATAATAGGCGAGCCGGTGGGCGAAGACTCGACGGCACTGCGGACTGTATGTTCATCACGATGGAAAGAATAGAACAATGAGACGAAACGGTATATATATCATCTGTTTATGTTTTGTGATCCTGTTTGCCGGCTGCGGCAAGCAGGGCGGTCGTACGCTGACATCGGCTACGGGGTCGATATATGAGTGTCTGGTCGTAATCCCGAACGTGTCACTGAGCCCGGAGCAGTTAGCCGAGGTCGGTAAAGCGCAGTTGCAGACGAACGACGGCAGCAGTTACGTGGAGGATATCAACACGCTGTACGACGCCGTGCGGGCTGTCATGGGCGCCGATATGCCGTGCATGCCGCAGAAAGAGACGTACTTCAAGCTGATGCAGGTCACGCCGGCGCTGTTTGACAATATGCTCATGCCAACGCGAAACATCCTGTGGGTGGATATTGACGAGACACGTTACACGCAGGTCAAGGCAAAAGCACAACGTGAGGTGTGGTCCACGCCGCAGGCTGTGTATCGTGTGCAGACGCCGTCGGCAGATGCGTTCCTGACATTCTGGCTGGAGCATGGCGTAGAGGTGCGCGACTGGTTCGTGAAGCAAGAGATGACGCGCCAGCTGCGATTCTATCGCGCCGCGACAGACAAAGATATCCGCGCACGGCTGAACAGACGTTTTGGTTGCGATATGCTGGTGCCCAACGACTATATGCTGCTGATGGATACGACATTAGAAGCAACAACCACCTTCGGTTTGTCCGCCAACACGCACGTGCTCTGGGCGTGCAATAACAAAGGTTCGCTTCGTCGCGATATAGTGGTGTACAGTTACCCGTACACCGACAGCGAGACGTTCGCCTTGCCATACTTGAACGCCAAACGTGACGAGGTGCTTGCGCCGCTTATCTCCGCAGGCGTAGAGGGCACGTATATGGGCACGGAGTACAAAGTCTTCCCGCCCGAGCTGCGCG
Organism: uncultured Bacteroidales bacterium; assembly: GCA_902783545.1. Lineage (GTDB taxonomy): Bacteria > Bacteroidota > Bacteroidia > Bacteroidales > Paludibacteraceae > Colicola. The sequence goes on along the minus strand of CACZRD010000052.1, from coordinate 19,767 downwards.
TGCTGACAATAGATAGCACCTATACCGCCGAGGTGCGCGGGCTATGGAAGATGAAAGGCGGGGAGGCTATGGGCGGTCCGTACGTCAGTCACACATGGCTTGACGCGGTCAACGGACGAGTGGTGACAGCCGAGGTGTTTGTGTTTGCACCCGGGCAGAAGAAACGTAATCCGCTACGGCAAGCCGAAGCGATATTATACTCACGCGAACAATTTTACGAGAAGAAATGAAAGTTCTGATTTTATCCGCCAGTACAGGCGAGGGACATAACTCGAGTGGCAAAGCGATCCTGGAAGCCATGTTGCAGCAAGGCATCGATGCAGAGATGAAAGATCTGATAGCTATCGTGAGTGAAAAAGCATCCAGACGCGTATCAAAGACCTACGTCAAGAGCACTGAGGGACATAACGTGTTCTCCAAGATATACGCGTTTGCGCAATGGGTGTCGGCTAACCTGAACCAAGGTCGCCGATCGCCGATATACCTGCTTAACTCCATCTATTGGCGGAAGATCTACCGCTTTATAGAGGCAGGTCACTACGATGCGGTAATCTCGGTGCATCTGTTTGCAGCAGAGGTGCTTACGGCGGTCAAGCGACGTGGCAAGCTCCGTATTCCGGCGTTCTTCGTGATGACGGATTACACGCTGCACGCCTTCCTGAATGATACCGATCTGGATTACTATATTATCCCGCACGAGGATCTGATTCCGCTGTATGTGAGTCAGGGATTCAAGTTCGACCATATCTTCCCGATCGGAATACCTGTCGATACGGAGAAGTTCACCAACCGCCAGCCTAAGCCGGAAGCACGGCAGCAAGTGGCTGAGCAGTTGGGATTCAAACTCAAGGCGAACGAGGGCAACTGGTATCTCGTTATGTCCGGCAGTATGGGATTCGGCAATATGTCCGGCTTGATGCGCGAGTTCATCAAGCGTATCGGCAAGAACGACCGTGTGATATGCGTCTGTGGCCGCAATGAGCGGAACTTGCGTACCGTGCAACGGGATTTTGCCAAGGAGGGCAGAGTAGTGCCGGTAGGTTATACGGACAAAGTGTCGCTGCTGATGGATGCGTGCGATGTAGTGCTGTCCAAACCCGGTGGCATCACCACGACGGAGACGATCATCAAGAACATCCCGCTTATACACACTGCACCGATCCCCGGCATCGAGTCGGAGAATGCAGAGTTCTGCCACGAGCGGAACATGTCGTTCCACTCCAACAAACCTGTGGAACAGGTGGAAGCAGCTATTCGTCTGGCTACAGACCAGGAGGCACGCGAGGCAATGCTGGAGAGCCAGCGGCGAAATTCCGAGCCCCAGACATGCAAGTTCATCATCGACCTTGTAGTACACACTTTGGAAGACAGAGCCCAAAAGGAAGAGTAATATTGCAACTTTTTTGAAAAAAAAGTGCAGAACTCTTGCAAATGTCAATTATTTTTTGTAATTTTGTAGGCTTTTTGCGCGTGAGAGCAAAAAAGGCGTAGAAAACAATCGTTTGAATATATAAATAAAAAATATTATGGCAAAGAAAGAATTTACAAAAGAGGATCAGAATCTTGAGAATGTTCAGGAGACCCTGTCCACCGCAGGAATGTGGATTGAGAAGAACCAGAATGCTATCGAATGGACTATTCTTGGCGTTGTTCTGGCAGTGTTTGCGTGGGTGCTGCTTAACACGTACGTGATTAAGCCCAAGCACATCGAGGCCAGCAACGAGAATGCCAAGGCAGTCGTTTATTTCGCACAGGGCGACTTCGAGAAGGCGCTCCACGGCGATGAGGCAGAGTGTCTTGGCTTTGAGGAGATTGCCGGCAAGTACGGCTATTTCCAAGAGGGCAAGTTGGCATCGCTGTACGCAGGTATCTGCTACTATCAGTTAGGCGACTACGAGCAGGCTGCCCTTAACCTGAGGAAGTTCAAAGCCAAGGATGCCAATATCTCACCGGCTGCATATCAGTTATTGGGCGATGCTTACGTACAACTGGAGGAGTACGGCAAGGCAACAGCCGCCTTCGAGCAGGCTGCCAAGAGCGGTAACGAGATCATCGCTCCGATGAGCCTGAAGAAAGCCGGTCTGGTTTATCTCGAGTTGGGCAAGAAAGCTTCAGCCAAGAAGGCTTTTGAGGTGATCAAGAACAACTATCCCGCTTCTAATGAGGCTCAGGACATTGACAAATTCATTGCTCTGTCGGAATAATGACAACGGATCTGAGTCAATATGACCCCAATGTATTGCCTGGCGCTGATGTGCTCAAACATCAGCGCTATGCAATTATAGTGGCTGATTGGAACAGCGACATCACGTTCGCCATGGCGGATGGTGCGCGTCAAACGCTGCTCAAGCACGGCGTGGATAAGGATAATATCTCCCTCACGCACGTGCCCGGAACAGTCGAGCTGACCTACGCGGCGCGCTTGATCATGAACCGCGAAAAACCGCACGCCATCATCGTCATCGGTTGCGTCATCCAGGGCGATACACCGCACTTCGACTACGTGTGTCAATCAGTGACGCAGGGCGTGACGATCCTGAATGCCGAAGGTCGTTGCCCGGTGATCTTCTCCGTGCTCACGACGCTCGATAAGCAGCAGGCACTCGACCGCGCGGGCGGAAGGCTGGGGAACAAAGGTGTTGAAGGCGCTGTGACCGCTATACAGATGGCGAATATAGGTAACTGATAACTGATTGCTGATAACAGATTGCTAAAAATTATGCGCGTATTCAAGTTCGGTGGAGCTTCCGTCAAGGATGCCGAGGGAGTGAAGAACCTCACGGCGATCGTTCGTCAGACGACGGACGAGCTGGTGGTTGTTGTCTCGGCTATGGGTAAGACTACCAACGCCTTGGAGCGCATAGTGGAGACTATAGGGCAGGGCGATAAACGGGGCGTGGAGAGTCAGTGGAAACAGTTGCTGGCGTACCACGAGCAGATTGCTGATGAATTGGGAGTCAAGGTACAAGAGGTGGTGGCTGACGATGTGTTAGGCGCCGTGCTTGCGCACCGGAATGCGAAAGATGCCGTCTATGACGACCTGTACGACACGATTGTGTCTGTCGGCGAGTTGATGTCCACCGCTATCGTTGCGGCGTATCTGAACAAGGAAGGGATCCCTGCACAGTTATGGAATATGCCTCAGTTGCTGATCACCGACGGCTCGTTCCGCGAGGCGGTAGTGAACATGCAGGCTTCTGCCCAGCAGATGCAACACGCGTGGCACGACCCCTACCGTCCGCGTGTGGTCGTAGCGCAGGGATTCATCGGAGGTACGCAGACGGGACACCGTACGACCTTGGGGCGCGAGGGCTCGGACTACACCGCTGCGCTGGTGGCAAACTTCCTCGATGCCGAGAGCGTGACGATCTGGAAAGACGTGCCGGGCATCCTGAATGCCGACCCAAGGCTGGAGCAGAACACAGTGCTCATCCCCGAACTGAACTACTTTGAGGCGGTCGAACTGGCGTATAGCGGTGCGCAGGTCATCCACCCGAAGACCATCCGACCGCTCGAAAACAAACGCATCCCGCTCTATGTCAAGCCGTTCTTGCAGCCGGATGCCGCGGGAACGATCATCAAGTCCGAACCCACAGAGCCGGTCAACGTGCCGGTGTATATATGGCGCAAGGAGCAGGTGCTCATCACGATGCGTGCGAAAGATTTCTCGTTCGTGCTGGAGGACAGCTTGTCACATATCTTCGATGTTATCGGACGATGCCGGCTGAAGGTATCACTCATCCAATCATCGGCGGTGACGATCTCGGTTTGCGTAGATAACTCGCGCAACCTGATGAAGGCTATCCGCCTGCTTGGCGAGCGGTACGCAGTCACATACAACGAACATCTGTCGCTGCTCACCATTCGCGGCACGACACCCGAACTCATTGAGCAGCAGCGGCAGGGGCGAACGATCTTACTCAGCCAACTCACACGCCGCACAGCGAAATTCGTAATAGCAGAATCGTGATCCGTTATCGATCCGTTTCCGATCCGTTACCGATCCGTTTCCGATCCGTTATCGATCCATTATCGATCCATTATCGGGAGTGATAATTTTAATTAAACCATGAACGAACACTTTACCAAAGAATACTGGCTGGAGCAGGGACGACAGTTCTTGCACGCGCTTGCAACGAAGAAGTTCTGGCGCGAACTGATCATCATGACCCTCGGCATAGCCCTCGGGGCTGCAGCAGTCTATTATTTTCTGATGCCTTCGCACCTGATCATCGGTACGATATCCGGTTTGAGCATCGTAATCAACACCCTGATCGGCGGCGATGCTGACACGTTCTCGTATCTGGTAATGGGCATCAACGCGTTCCTGTTGCTGTTGGCGTTTCTGCTCATCGGCAACGAGTTCGGTGCCAAGACCGTCTATACCGCTATGATCCTCGGTCCGTTGACGCAGATGTGGGATCGTATCTATCCTTACACGAACTTCACACATAAGGTCATCGAGAACCCCGATGTCCTCTCGCGTCTGCAAGCCGGTGAGAGCGTGCTGGATGCCAACGGCAATCCTTACTTGCTCAGCAGGGCAGGGGAGGTACTCGAGCAGGTGCGTGATACGGTGATGTCCGGCGGATTAGGGATGGGCGACGTGTGGTTTGACCTGGTGTGCTTCGTGTTCCTGTTGTCGATGTGCCAGGCTATCGAGTTCAGCATCAATGCTTCTACCGGCGGCTTGGATATCCTCGCTAAGATCATCAACAAATACCTGCATTTCGATATAGGTGCGTCGGTGACTATAGGCGGCGCGATCATCTGCTGCTCGGCGTTCCTGATCAACGACTTCCGAATGGTAGTTATCGGACTGATCGGTACATGGATCAACGGACTCGTGATTGACTATTTCACTGCTTCTATATCCAAGCGCAAGCGTGTTTGTATCATCAGCAGCGAGTTCGAGCGGGTGCGTGACTATATTGTCAACGATTTGGTGCGCGGTTGCACGCTCTACGAGGTGCGTGGCGGCTATGGCGGTATGAAGAAGATCGAGATTCAGTCCCTGCTGACTCAGGACGAGTTCGCCAAGCTCATGGCGTTCATCAAGAATAATCATATCAAGTCGTTCATCACTGCCGGCAACTGCAGTGAGGTCTATGGCCTGTGGCTCAAGCACAAGAAAGATCCCGCCGGCAAGATCGTAATCGACACCTCGGAATAATAGCTATCCGCCATCTATGGCGGATCAATCAGAAATAACAAATCAAAAATCACAAATCAAAAATCACAAATAATATGAAGCCTACATTGTTTATTTTGGCAGCCGGTATGGGTAGCCGTTACGGAGGATTGAAACAGCTTGACGGTCTGGGACCGAATGGCGAGACGATCATGGATTATTCGGTATTTGACGCATTGCGTGCCGGATTCGGTAAAGTCGTATTCGTTATCCGCAAGGATTTTGAGGAGGACTTCCGCCGCGTAGTGATCGCTAAGTACGCTGACAAAGTTCCCTGCGAGGTTTGCTTCCAGAGCTTGGACAAAGTGCCGGCAGGCTGCACGTACAACCCCGAACGTACCAAGCCGTGGGGCACGAACCACGCTGTGCTGATGGGCAAGGATGTCATCAATGAGCCGTTTGCTGTCATCAATGCTGACGACTTCTACGGCAAGGAGAGCTTCGAGGTGCTCGCACGATTCCTTGAGAGTGTGGAAGGCAAGCAGAATCACTACTGCATGGTAGGTTACCGCGTTTGCAATACGCTGAGCGAACACGGATCGGTCAGCCGTGGAGTGTGCCAGACAGACGCTAACCGCTGCCTGACGGATGTCGTTGAGCGCACGAACATCGAGCGTAAGAACGGCACTATTGTCTTTACTGAGGACGGCAAGGATTTCCCGCTGGAGGAGCACACGCCCGTTTCGATGAACATGTGGGGCTTTACGCCGGAATACTTCCAATACTCCGAAGTAGCGTTCAAGGAGTTCCTCGCAAAGAATGGTCAGGAGCTCAAGAAAGAGTTCTATATCCCGACGCTGGTCAACGACCTCATCAAGGCCGGCAAAGCCAAATGCGAGGTGCTTGACACTCCGTCGAAGTGGTTTGGCGTGACCTACGCCGACGACCGCCAGATGGTGGTTGACAAGATCCAGTCCCTCGTGGATGCAGGCGTTTATCCGAGCCCGCTGTTCTGACTACAGTTTGACGGTTGCCGGTGCAAGGTTCTCGGCTGTGAATGAGCCTTTGCTGCCTTTGCGTAGGATGAACGTACATTGTCCGGCAAAGGCGTGCATCTCGGGCTGAACGAAGCTGTCGAGGCTGGCGGCGTCACCGTTGGCGGTAGCTACGAAACCTTCACCCTCATAACGGATGAGGTTAGCGGCAGCAGGGCAGAGGTTGCCGTCTTTGTCCTCAACGCGCAAGGTTATGTAACAGAGTTCCTCCGGGGACTCTGTTTCGTTTGCCCACACGGCTGTCAGGTGGTGCGGCTCTCCGGCTGTGCGGATGGTTTCGCGGGCGGCTTCTTTGCCGTCTGCATCGTAGGCAACGACCTCAATCTGTCCGGCTTCAAACGGCACGTCGAACCACATGAGTCGGTAACGTGGCAGCAGTTCGGGGCAGGGCTGTGATCCCCATACAGGCGGTATGAAGTCGCCGACCTTGGGCATAGCGCTCACGCCTTTAATCTGCTCACCGGCTTTCAGGCGCTCTGTTTCTTCGGGTGTGGCGTGACGCAGGCGACCGTAACTCTTACCGTTGACAAACAGTTCGGAAGAGGGGTAGGATGTGTAGCAGAAGATGGGCACCAGATCGCCCTCGCTCCAGTTCCAGTGCGGCAGCAGGTGCAGGGTCGGTGACTGCGTGTTCCACTGGCTGCGGTAGAGGTAGTAGCGGTCTTTCGGCAGCGAGGCGAGGTCGATGATGCCGAAGTACGACGAGTGACTCGGCCAGGCGTCGGTATCGTAGGGCGAGGGCTCACCCAGGTAGTCGAAGCCCGTCCAGACGAACTGCCCCAGCGTCCACGGGTAGTCGTCTTGCAGCTGGAAGTCCTGTTCGGGCAGACCGGACCACGGGCAGTATTCTACGTCATAGCCGCTCGACTGATTGTCGTCATACATGGCGAAATCCTTGAGGATGGCGGGAGTCTTATATACGCCGCGGCTGCTGACTGTGGAAGCGGTCTCTGAGCCGAGGATCATCTTCTGCGGAAGGAACTCGTACGCCTCGTGGTAACGTCCCGTGCGGTAGTTCAGACCGGGCAGCTCGACTGCAGCACCAAAGCCGTTGTGGATGATATGCATCGCCTGATCCATGCCGTTGGTAACGGGGCGCGTGGGGTCGAGCTGGTGGAAGAGTTCTTGCAGGTTTGTCACGATCTCAATGCCGTCAGGCAGCACTTGGTTCCACACCTCGTTGCCGCTCGACCAGAGCATCACGCAGGCGTTGTTTCTATAGTGCTTAACCATGTTCGTGATGTCGAAGCGCCAGTAGTCGTTGAACTCACGGTTGTAGTCGTTGTCGGTCTTACCGTGGTTCCACACGTCAAACGGCTCGATCATCATCATCATACCCATCTCGTCGCATAGTTCGACGAGTTCGGGCGCCGGCATGTTATGGCTGGTGCGGATAGCATCGCAGCCCATGTCTTGGAGCATGGCTATCTGGTGACGAAGAGCGTCTTTGTGGATCGCTGCACCCAACGGTCCGAGGTCGTGGTGGTTGCACACGCCCTTGAACTTACGTGTCACGCCGTTGAGTTGGAACCCGTGCTCCGGCGTGTAACTGATGCTGCGGATACCGAAGCGGGTGTTGACCTCGTCAAGGATGGCTGTTGGCTTTTGGCCATTGGCTGTTGGCTTTATCACTCGCGTACGCGCGGTGTATAGGTTCGGGGTCTCGGGCGACCAAAGATGCGGATTCTGAACCTCTGCGCTGCCTTCCTGACCCTCTATTGTTGCAACGACCTTGCCGTTGAACAGGATGTCCGTCACTATCTCTACGCCTGCCTCATCGGCTTTGGTAGGCTCCACGCCGTTCTGCAGTTCGGCAGCAAACGTTACGACCGCTCTGTCCTTGCTCACCTCCGGCGTGCGCACGAGCGTACCGAAGGTAGGAATATGGATGCGGTCAGTGGTTATCAGGTGTACGTTGCGGTAGATACCCGCTCCCGGATACCAGCGACTCTGCTGGGGTTTGTTCTCCAGGAAGACATCAATATCCACGCTGTCGCTGGTGAGCAGTTGCGGCAGTATATAGCAGTCGAAGGTGTTGTAGCCGTACGGCCAGTAGCAGACCTCCTCGTCGTTGATAAAGATGTCGGCGTGGGACATAGCGCCGTCGAACACGAGGGTGTTCCACTTCGTTGTATCGACCTTGATGCGTGTGCGATAATGCGCTTTGCCCATCCATGGCAGACCACCGCTGCGTCCGGTCTTCCAGGTGGCTTCATTTTCGCCATTCTGCACGACAACGACTTTTTGCAGGTCATTGTTACGGTCAAACGGTCCGCTGATAGCCCAGTCGTGGGGCACAGTCACATTCTGCCAGCCGTCACCGAGAGGTTGGTCAAGGCTGTCGATAAGCCTGAACTGCCACTCGGTAAGCAGACGCTCCTGACGTACGCTGTCTTGTTTGGGAGTGCATGCTGCCAACGCGAATACGACCGCCAACAGCAGAGTAGGGAATATATTTTTCATTTGTGATTTGTGATTTCTTTCGATCGGCAGAGCCGTGGTCATTTGTGATTACTGATGGCTGACAGCTGATTACTGATTGCTGACCACCGCGAGGTTGTCTTGCAGTTGTTCGACGCTGCTCGCTCCTACGAGCACGGATGTGACGCCTTGCTGCTCCAGTATCCAGCCTAAGGCGCGTTGGGCGGTGGATATCTTCCGCTCGGCGGCTTCCACACGCACGGCGGCTACCTCGGCGCGGACGCTGTCGGTCAGTTGGTCGGCGCGTAGGAACTTACCTTTCGCCATTCGCGAGTCGGCAGGTATACCGTTGATGTAACGGTCGGTGAGCAGCCCTTGTGCCAGCGGCGAGAATGCGATGAATCCCACACCTCTCTCGCGGCAGAAGTTGAGCAACCCGCTGTCAATATGCTCGGTGTAGAGGCGGTTGAGTTTGCCTTGGTAGATCAGCAGCGGCACATCGCGCTGTGCGAGGTAGTCGTAGCCTTTGCGCAGCTGCTCCAGCGGCCAGTTGGAGATACCGATGTACAACGCTTTGCCTGCGCGCACGATGTCCACGAGAGCTTGCAGGGTCTCCTCGATCGGCGTGTTCGGGTCGTAACGGTGACTGTAGAACAGATCGACATAGTCGAGGTGCATCCGCTTGAGGCTCTGGTCGATGCTCGACATCAGGTACTTGCGCGAACCGCCGTTGCCGTACGGTCCGGGCCACATGTCGTAACCGGCTTTGGTGGAGATGAACAGCTCATCGCGGTACGGCCGGAAACTGTCGTCCATGAGGCGTCCCATTGTCTCCTCAGCGCTGCCATATACGGGACCGTAGTTGTTTGCCAGATCGAAGTGCGTGATGCCGTGGTCGAAGGCGTAGTGCGTGATAGCGCGGCTGCGCTCGTAGGGATCGATGCTGCCGAAGTTATGCCACATGCCGAGGCTGAGTTTGGGTAGTTGTACTCCGCTTCGCCCGCAGAATGCGTACATCGCTTGGTTGTCATAGCGGCTCTCGGCTGCTTTGTAGAGGTCTTTGGTTTCCATAGTATCGTGCTTTTAAGTATATTTACATCGGCAATTTGTATTTCGCTCACAAAGGTACGAAAAAAAATCAGCATTTGCAAGTTTTTAGATAAATAATTTGCAAATATTAGAATATTTTTGTAACTTTGCAGTTAGAAAACAGCCGTAGAAAAACAAACATAACGTTAAAACCTCGTTAAAACCTCGTTTTGCCCTCGTTTGTCCCGTACGTTTTTTGAGCATCAGCACTCCATAATACAGAACGACACCCGCAAAGGTGTCGTTCTGTATATTGTCAAACAACCGGATTACTGGAACGTAGCGCGGTTGTCAACGATGTCGGCGTTCTGCTCCAGGTTGTTGATGAGCTGATAGGGCAGGGAGTAGCTTGTGCGGGCGTTGAGCGATGCGATCTCCGACTTGTAGTCGATCTCGGCATCCGAACGCTGAACGTCGGCAGGCACAAGTACAATCACGCCTTGGTTGCCCTTAACAGGCTGCGACAGCTCGCCGGCAGCAGTAGCAAACGCCGTACCGATAGCTGCAGGCTCTACGCCCTCCGAACCGAAACGATAACTATCCTCGGTCAGCTCGTCGATGTGACGCACCTCGGTTCCCATCTTCTCAGCGGCCTCGGCAAGGGTCTTTGCACCGGCGATCTCCTTCTTGATAAACTCGGCTTTCTTGCGGTTAACAGCCTCATAACGGAGCGTAGCCTGTACGTCCTCGAAGTCGCGGTACTCGCCGTCGTGGCAAGCGGTCAGTACGGCTACGATATACTTGTCACCGCACTCGAATACGTCACTGACCTGACCTTCCTTGGCACCAAACGCCCAACGAACGATAGCACGGCTGGACTTGAGGTCGGCAACTTTGTTACCCATCTTCTGCAGGTTGCTGGCGGTCTCGATCTCCATCTGAGCCTCCTGAGCAGCAGCACGGAAAGCCTCTTCGTTCTGGTTGTTGACAACGAACTGGTTGGCTTGGTTGTAGATGGCTGCGTAGGTCTTACTCGACGGGGTAACCGTTTGCTCAATGATCGCAAGCTTCACTTTCGGCGTAGCCTTGGTGAGACCCATAATCTCAAACGTGCGGTCTTCCATGCCGAGGCTGACTGTAAAGCGGCTGCCTACCTTGCCTGCGAATGCGGGCTCGGCGATGTTCTTCTGCAGATCGGCTTCGGTGAACCAGCCATACTCCTGATCCTCCTCGCCCTCAGCGGTAGCTATACCCTTGAGTTGAACGGAGTCCGGCGTGCTGTAACCGCAGTCGATGATACGTGCCATTCGGAACGTGCGGGTAGCCTCGTCGTAGTTGAGCGCCATGAAGTCGTCTTTCTTTGCGCCCTTGGCAAACGCGAACTCTTTATATGCCTCGGGAACGCTGTTCTCGGAGTAGTTGCGACCGTCGTACATAACGTCAGAGTTGCTGTTCACAACCAGTGCGACCTCGTCGGTGGTGCGGAACTCCTCCTCGATGGACTGCATCGCTTTCTCGGCAAGCTCGAAGTCTGCCTCGCTCGGGACGATAGGGAAGGCGATATATGCGATCTCGCGGTTCGGGGTCTGCTTGTACAGCGGTTTGCGCTCGTCGTAGATCTTGCGGATGTCGCTCGTGCTAACCTTCACCAGTGAGTCGGCTACGGTGTAGTAGGGCTTGATAGCATAGTCCACGCTGACCTTCGTCTGCTTGGCTTGTGCGGCGTACTTGGCGTCAAGGTTGTTGGCGGTCAGCAGGTTCTGAACCAGACCGACATATTTCTCTTGCATAGCCGTCAGACGAACAGCGTTCTCCCAGTACATCCAGTAGTTCTTAGCCTGCTTGAGGTTAGCAGCTTGCTCTGCGTTCTCGGCATCGATCTCGATGGATGAGAGGAAGTTAATCAGGCTATTGCGGTCGAACTGGCCGTTCTGCCCTGCGAATATGCGACGCGAGGTGATGAGCTGGTGGGGATGTGCACCGGCGCAGAGCTCATAGAGCTCGTCAGAGGTGATATCCATGCCGATCTTCTCGCCCTGATCTTGCAGCGTGTATTTGGCTACCAACATCTGCCAAACCTGATTGCGGATCTGCGCGTGCATATCCTCATCAAAATCGCTGCGACCTGACTCGATCTTATAGACCTCGGTCAGTTGTTCTACTGCGCTTTCGTACTCGGTGTAGTGAATCTTCTGTCCTTCAATCTCTCCGATGTACTCGCGGCTCTTGTTGAAGTACGAGCTGCTGGAGTTAAGGACGTCTCCCAAGATAAATGCAAGCATAGCCAGACCCACTATCACCAGTAGGAACACGCCATGGTTGCGAATACGTTGTAATGTTGCCATATTGTTAATTTAGTTTATTTATTTCGCGTGATTGATGCGCACCTATATGCAGGCGCGCAAAAAGCGGTTGCAAAGATACGAATTTTTTTTGACATTTGCAAATAAATTTGCCAAAAAACTTTCAATCGCTCAGCGTAGTTGTCATACAATCGTTGCCGGCTGGAGTTTTTCGCGTATCTTGATGTATATTGTGTTGCCTTTTTCCGCTTGTTCGGTGGTGACATAGCCCATGCCGATTCCGACCTTCGTGGTGGGCAGCATAATGCCTGATGTCACGTTACCTATCTTGTTACCCTCGGCGTCGCAGATGTCGTAGCCGTTACGCGGGATAGCACGCTCCTGGCACTCGAAGTGTACGAGTTTGCGTTTCACGCCTTCGGCTTTCTGCTTGAGGAGGAACTCCTTGTCAATGAAGTCCTTGGCGTTGAGTTTCGTGATCCAGCCCAAGCCTGCTTCGAGTGGCGAGGTTGTGTCGTCGATATCGTGGCCGTAGAGGCAGTACCACTTCTCCAGACGCAGGGAGTCGCGTGCGCCGAGTCCGATAGGTGCTACGCCAAACGGCTTGCCTACCTCAAAGATCGCATCCCAGATCTGCTTGGCGTACTCCTTCGGGAAGTACAGTTCGAATCCGCCTGCACCGGTGTAACCGGTGTTACTGAGAATTACGCCTTGCACACCTGCGAACGACCACTCGCGGAAAGCGTAATAGGGGATTGCGCTCAGATCGGCATCGGTGAGCAGTTGCAACATCTCCGTGGCTTTGGGGCCTTGTACGGCGAGCTGGGCGTACTTGTCGGAAGCGTTCTCCAGACTGACACCGAAGGTGTTATGCTCGGTAACCCAAGCCCAGTCTTTGTCGATATTACCGGCATTGACTACCATCAGGTACTTTGTGGTCGAATACTTGTAGATGATCAGGTCATCAACGATGCCGCCTTTACCGTTGGGCATGCAGGTATATTGCGCCTTGCCGGCATCGAGTTTGCTGACATCATTGGTGGTGATGTACTGTAAGAAATCGAGGGCTTTGTCGCCTTTCACCCAGAACTCGCCCATGTGGCTCACGTCAAACACACCCACGCCATTGCGGACGATGAGGTGCTCCTGGTTGATGCCCGTCGGGTACTGAATAGGCATATTAAATCCGGCAAACTCTGCCATCTTTGCTCCGAGTGCAATATGCACGTCGGTATAAGGAGTGGTTTTCATATTTGTGATTTGAGATTTGTAATAGGTGGTTTATTTAGCCATTTGGATGATCTGGAGGATGACTTCACAGGCTTTCTGCATCGAAGGTATCGGCAGGTACTCGTAGCGGCTGTGGAAGTTCTCTCCTCCGGCGAAGATGTTCGGGCAGGGCAGTCCCTCGAACGAGAGCCGTGCACCGTCTGTACCGCCGCGGATAGGTTTGACGACAGGCGTCACGCCTACTGCCTCCATCGCTTGCTTGGCCAGGTCGATGATGTGCATCACGGGTTCGATCTTCTCGCGCATATTATAATATTGATCGCGCATCTCGATCTCCGCGGTGCCCTCACCGTATTCGCGATTGACCTTGCGCACAAGATGCTCGAGTTCGCGTTTGCGGCTCTCGAAACGTGCGCGGTCATGATCGCGGATGATATAACTGAGTGTCGTCTCCTCGACCGTGCCGTTCATGCCGATCAGGTGATAGAATCCCTCGTACCCTTGCGTGTGTTCGGGTGTCTCCCAACGCGGCAGCATAACCGCCAGCTGGTAGGCTATGCGCATCGAGTTCTGCATCTTATGGTACGCGCTGCCCGGGTGCACATTCACGCCGTGCACGTGGATCTTGCAGTACGCGGCGTTGAAGTTCTCAAACTCCAACTCGCCTATTGCTCCGCCGTCCATCGTGTAGGCGAAGTCGCAACCGAAGGCTGACACGTCAAAGTGATCAGCACCTTGACCTATCTCCTCGTCGGGCGTGAAGCCTATACGCACCTTGCCGTGTTTGATCTCGGGGTGCTGAATCAGGTACTCCATCGCCGTGACGATCTCCGCTATACCGGCTTTGTCGTCCGCACCAAGCAGGGTCGTCTGGTCGGTCACAATCACATCTTGACCGGCGTAGGCAGCATCGATGAATTCGCGCTCTTCGGCCTTGACAATGCTGGCTTTCACGTGCTTTCCGCTTACGTCGGGCGAGGTATCCATGTGGGCAATGAAGCCGATGGTTGGCTGTTGGCCATTGGCTGTTAGTTCTTGGCTGTTAGCGGGCAGTGTAGCCATGATGTAGCCGTTCTGGTCGAGGCTGACGTCTTGCATGCCTATCTCGCGCAGCTCGTCGGCGAGGTAACGCGCAAACTCCATCTGCCCGGGGGTAGAGGGAGTGAGGTTGGTGTTCTCGTCACTCGTGGTGCAGAACGACACGTATTTCAGGAAACGATCAACGATATTCATGTCTCTGATTATTTGCCTGCGAATGAGCTCAGCAGCGTGCTTAATGTACCTGCGTATTGTGCGGCGGTGTTGGCGTAACCGGCAGCGGTGCTCGCTGTGCTTTGTGTTGTGGACTTTGCCTGTTGAACGGTCTCGCTACCTTTAACCATATCCACAAGACTGCTGGTAACCGATTCCACATTGTTCTGCGAAACCAAACCGAGTGAGCCGGTAATCAATCCTTTGCCGAAATCCTTGAGGTACTCTTTGTCCTTGTAGTTGCTCTTCAGCCCCTCGCAATTGGCAACAAGCGAAGCGGTGTTCAGGATGTTCTGCATGTTCTGGTAGTCGAACTTCCCGTCGGCTTTGTACTGGGTGTACAGATTCAGCAGGGCGTTACCTGCACCTTGTCCGGACGATGCGGCAGTCTGGGCGGAGGTGGCGGTTGCTGCTTGTGAACCGGCAGCGGTGCTGCTTTTGGTTATGCCGCAACTGCTCATCAGCATTGTGGCTGCTACTGCGATAAAAATAACTTTTTTCATAATACTATATTCATTTTGTTTTGTTCGTTGTTGATGAACGCGAGGATGTTGTCCGCCACATTCTCGCACATCGCTATGCGGCCTTCCCACGTGCCGGTGCCAGTGTGCGGTGAGAGCACGACGTTTGGCAATGTCAGCAACTCGGGCGAGATCTGCGGCTCGTGTTCATAGACATCCATCGCCGCGCCGGCGATGATCCCGTTCTTGATTGCTTCGATGAGGGATAACTCATCCACGTGCGCGCCACGCGCGGTATTGATGAGGTACGCGCTGCGCTTCATCATGCCTAACTCTTGTTTGCCGATGAGGTGTCGCACCTCGGGCGTGTAGGGTAGGTTGAGCGAGACGTAGTCGCTGTCTTGCAACAGGGTGCCAAAGTCCACGTAGCGCGCACCGTACTGTGCCTCAATCTCTTCCGGCAGTCGGTGGCGGTTGTGGTAGATGATCTGCATGCCACCGGCAACGGCTCGTCGCGCCAAGGCTTGCCCGATACGTCCCATGCCGATGATACCGAGTGTCTTGCCGTAGAGCGAGTGACTGAGGTTGTTCATCACTGCCATCGGCTGGCATGTGCCGTTGCGTAATGCGCGGTCGAACTCACTCACCCGCCGTGCTATATCGATCATCAGTGCGAACGCCAGTTCGGCTGTCGGCTCGATCACCGGCTGCGGGGTGTTCGTCACGCGGATGCCGCGCGCACGGCAAGCCTCGAGGTCGATGTTGTTGTAGCCTGCGCCGAAGTTCGCTATGAGCTTGAGGTTTGGCGCAGAAGCTATCATCGCCGCTGTCACAGGTTTGTCGAAGGTGCTGACGAGTATATCCGCCTCGCTCAGAGGTGCATATAATGTGTGCGCGCTCAGGCGCGTCAGTCCCTGCTGTGGCAAATCGGTGGTGAAAGCGATGCGCATAACTTACTCTGTGGCTGTGGTGTCGATCGGAAGAGCCGTGCTTTCAACAGGCATGAGCAGACTGTCCACGGGGTAGGCGAGACTGTCGAGCATCAGCGAGTCGGTAGCCAGTGTGTCGGGCGGCAGCGGCTCGTACTTGCGCAACATAGCTATCGTACCGTCGGACGAAGCCACTACGACTGCGGTGTCGCCGAGCGGGCAAGGGGTCGTCAGCAGGCTGTTACCGAGCTTGTGCTGCCACTTAGGCTCGCCGGTCAGCGCATCGAGGGCGATGACCAGACCGTTCTTCGTCGTAACGAACAGCGTGCTGCCATCAACTATCAGCTGCGTGGCTGCGCAGTCGTTGCCGTAACCGGCATCGGTAGCCCAGAGCAGCGTGTCCGCCTTGAGGTTGATGGCGATGATCGTGTCCTGTGTGGTCTTGGCGTAGAGGATACTGTCTTTCATGCCGAGCGACTCGCGTACCTTCCAGCGGTCGGTGCGCAAACTCACGGCGCCCGAGTCGGTGTTCAGGGCTGTCAGATAGCCGTCCGGCGCAGCGATATACACGCGGCGGTCATCGACACACGGAGTGACCATTGCCGGCGACAGACGGTAATCTGTCGAGTCGTTGCTCCAACGCCAGAGCAGCTTACCTTTGCGCTTGTCAAAGGCGTAGAAGTTGCCGTCGTACGCGCCTACGAAGAGTTTGTTCTTGTATATCACAGGCTTTGCGATGCAGTAGTTGCCGAAGCCTCTATATGTCCATACAGGCTGCCCTGTCATGAGCTTCAGTGCGTAGAGGCAACTGTCACTGCTGCCTACATAGACGTTCTGACCATCTATCGTTACCGAGCCGGTGACCGGCTTGCCGAGTTTCTGCCGCCACAGCGGTTTGCCTGTTTCTACTGACAGGCAGTATATCGTTCCGTTGGCGCTGGCGAAGACCACTCGGCCGTCTTTCATATCCGACGAACCGACGATACGTCCTGTAGTCTTGTAGCGCCAGAGGATCTTGCCGTTTGCTATGTCGAAGGCGTAGAACGTGCCGTTGTCATCGCCGATGTAGATCCGTCCGTAGCGCTCGGTCGGTGTAGCGTAGAACCCGGCAGGCAGTTGGCGTGTCCACTCGCGTACCACCAGCGAATCGCTGTCGTTGACGGCGTAGGAGGGTAGGAGAGTGGAGTCGGGCGCAGGGAACTCGCGGAGCTTGAGCGGCAGCGTGACTTTCGGTCGTACTGATCCTACCCAGTTCGTCTCGGGAGCGTTCACCCCGGGGATCACACGTTCGCTGAACTTGATCTCCGCATCGTCGATCTCCACGATGGTGTAACCTACGTTCCCCTCTTCGTCGGGTAGCGTTGAGCGGCAGATGACATTATCTATGCCGTCAATAACGAGGTGTTCGCTCTCGTGGTGATGGCCGCTGATGATCACCTGTGTGTTGTACTGGCGGAGGATGTTCGTCAGGTCGTACCAGTTGTCGGTCTCTTCCTTACGCGGCGCGAGGTGCGTCATGACCAGTGTCGGCTGTGTGCCGAGCGAGTCGAGCCACTGCCGCAGCCAGAGGGTGTCTTTCGGAGCAAAATGTCCGTCACCCGGGCGCATAATTGGGCCGTTGTTCAGCCCAAGGAACAATAGACCGTCTCTGTTCTGCATGAACCGCACGCTGTCGAACACCGCCTTCAGATCCTGTAACGCCGAGGGGCTGTACCTCGTGTCGTGGTTACCCGAAGTGACATAGAACGGCAACTCGGTTGCTTCCAACAACCGGCGCACATGCACCAGGGAGAGTGAGTCGCCATTGTCCGTCATGTCGCCGGCGTGGAGGATGAAGTCCACCTGCTGACTTTTCAGGTCTTCGGTGCACAGCGCCATCGCTTGCAAGGCTTCGCCCGGCACTTCGCGCGGAACGATCAGCACGGTGTCGCGCAGTGTCAGACTGTCCACGGTCTGGATGGTGTCATAGACTATCTCCGGCGCTTGAACGTGGGTGTCGGTCAGCACGGCGAAACGCGTCGCTGCCGACAAACTAAGAGATAACAAACAGGTTGCAATCAAGTAAAGTTTTCTCATGCTTATTCTTTTGTCTTTGAGCAGCCAAACTTGGCTGCGGTCTTTATTCTTTTAGCGTTAGCGGTCTATTCTAACAGCATATCAAATTGCTTCTTGAACTCGCTCAAGTAGGGGTTTTGTTCGAGTAGCACGCGGTACTTCTCATCGGAGGTGTACGCGCGTTTGGGTGCCATGTTCTCCGCCACTACGGTGCGTATCAGCAGCCGGTCGTTCTGCAGGGCGTCGCGCAGCAGCGTGAGTATCTGCTTGCCGAACTTCTTGAACTCCTCTTCCTGCCAGGGGTTGACGAAGGTCACTTGGGCTGTATGGTCGTCGATGAGTTGTGGCCGATGGGCATCGAGCATCGCCACAAGGCGCTGTTCACGTTTGAACGTCGCTTTCAGACCAACCCACGCGCCGCTAAGTTGGTCTGCTGTAAAAGGGTTGTTACGCTGCGGCTGGCTGCTAATGGCCGTTGGCTGTTGGCTATTGGCTATTGGCTGTTGGCTATTAGCCATTGGCTGTTGGCTGCCAAAGCTCGGTATTGTCGGCAAGTTCGGCATCTGTGGCATCTGTGGCATCTGTGGCATCTGTGGCATTTGCGGTACTGCTTGCGCCGGTTGTGCCGGTTTCTGATTGCTGACTGCAGGTTGTGCAGCGGGTTTGGGCTGCGGAGTAGGCTGTGGTGTAGCACTTGGCGCAGCTATCGGCTGAGTGCTGACTGCTGATGGCTGATTGCTGACAGCTGCTATCTGCGATAGCCGTATCAGCATCAGCTCTACAGTCAGGCGTTTGTTCTTCGATGTGCGGTAGGCAGTCTCGGCATCGACGATGATGTCCAGCGCCTTGAAGATCCACACGGCGGGTGTGGTGGCTGCCTGCTGCTTGTAGCGCTGGCGGATAGCATCGCTGGTCTCGATGAGCCGGATCGTTGCCGCATCGTGCGAGACGAGTACGTCACGCAGGTGTTTGGCTAAGCCGCTGACGAAGTTGCCGGCGTCGAAGCCTTTATTGAGCACCTCGTTGAGCAGCAGCAATGCGCCTTTCACGTCGCCTTGGAGTGCCATGTCTGTGAGGCGGAAGTAATATTCGGTGTCGAGTACGTTCAGCACCTCGATGGCGCGTTCGTAGGTGATCGTCTCGCCGCAGAACGCTACGAGCTGGTCGAAGATACTCAGTGCATCACGCATGCCGCCGTCGGCTTTCTGCGCCACGACGTTCAGCGCGTCTTCGGTGGCGGAGATCCCCTCTTGCTGCGCTACGTATTGCAGGTGATGAATGATATCTGCCACCGTGATGCGCTGGAAGTCATAGACCTGGCAGCGGCTCAGGATCGTGGGCAGCACCTTGTGCTTCTCTGTGGTAGCAAGGATGAAGATTGCGTACGAAGGCGGCTCCTCGAGGGTCTTCAGCAGGGCATTGAACGCACCGGCGGAGAGCATGTGCACCTCGTCAATGATATACACGCTGTACTTGCCTATCTGCGGCGGGATACGCACCTGGTCGATCAGGTTACGGATATCCTCCACCGAGTTGTTCGACGCGGCATCCAGCTCGTGGATGTTAAACGACCGCTGCTCGTTGAAGGCCGTACACGACTCGCACTGGTTGCACGCGTCGTGCGTGGTGGTCGGGTTCAGACAGTTGATGGTCTTGGCGAAGATGCGCGCACAGGTCGTCTTACCTACACCGCGGGGACCGCAGAACAGGTACGCGTGCGCTAATTTCCCTTGGCGTATAGAGTTACGCAAGGTCTCCGTCAGCGCGTGCTGCCCGACGACGCTCTCGAAAGTGCTCGGTCTGTACTTCCGTGCGGAAACGATATATCTGTTGTTTTCCATATATACGCACAAATAACGCACAAAGATACGAAAAAAATATGAAATATGCAAATTTTTGCGG